>NZ_JADQDK010000001.1:3136614-3450275 GCF_019263705.2 Pseudonocardia abyssalis | reverse complement strand
ATTGCGGCAGCGCGGGCGCGGTGGCGACGCCGACGCCGCATCGGCGGCGGCCCGCGCGGCGGGGGAGGCGGCCGGCCGGATCGGGATGGCCCCGCTGCGGGCCGCCGCGGCTGAGCTCGCCGCCGGGCTGCGCGACGGCGGGGTGCTCAGCCCCCGCGAGACCGAGATCGCCCGGCTCGTCGGCCAGGGCCTCACGAACCGGCAGATCGCCGCCACCGCGCACATCTCCGAGCGCACCGTGGAGACCCACGTGCAGCACGTGCTGGCCAAGCTGGGGTTCTCCGGGCGCAGCCAGATCGCCGCGTGGGTCGTGAGGCACGAGCAGTAGGGTCGCTCGCCGTGCGCCTCGTCATCGCTCGTTGCCAGGTCGACTACGTCGGCCGCCTCACCGCCCACCTGCCGATGGCCCCGCGGTTGCTGCTGGTCAAGGCGGACGGGTCGGTGAGCATCCACGCCGACGACCGCGCCTACAAGCCGCTGAACTGGATGAGCCCGCCGTGCTGGCTCTCCGAGGAGCCCGGCGTCTGGACCGTCCGCAACAAGGCCGACGAGTCGCTCGTCATCACCATCGAGGAGGTTCTGCACGACTCGAGCCACGAGCTCGGCGTCGATCCCGGGCTGGTCAAGGACGGCGTCGAGGCGCACCTGCAGGAGCTGCTCGCCGCCCACCCGACGGTCCTGGGCGATGACTTCACGCTGGTCCGCCGCGAGTACATGACGGCGATCGGCCCGGTCGACCTGCTGTGCCGCGACCCGGCCGGGCGGCACGTCGCGATCGAGGTGAAGCGCCGAGGCGAGATCGACGGCGTCGAGCAGCTCACCCGCTACCTCGAGCTGATGAACCGAGACCCGCTGCTCGCCCCCGTCACCGGCGTCTACGCGGCGCAGCAGATCAAGCCGCAGGCCCGCACGCTGGCCGAGGACCGGGGCATCCGCTGCGTGGTGGTCGACTACGACACGCTGCGGGGGACGGAGTCGAAGGACCTGCGCCTGTTCTGACCCCGCGTCGCCGTTCCCGCACCCGTCAGTCGCGGCCCTGCCAGGTCGTGACGCACGCCTGGTTGCCCTGGGCGTCGGCGAGGACCCAGAACGCCGGGGCCTCGGTGTCGCCGACCAGCGTGCCGCCCGCCTCCAGCGCAGCCCGGACGCGACCCTCGGCGACCTCCGGCGGGACCCGCACGTCGAGGTGCCAGCGCTGCGGCGCCTCGCCACCGGCGGACTCCTGGAACCAGATCGTCGGGTGCATCCCGGTCGGGTCGACGATCTCGTCGGGCGTCCCCGGCCCGTAGCCGAGCACGGCGGCCCAGAACGGCCGGATCGCCGCGTGGTCGGGGGTGTCGAGCGCGAGCTCCACCGTGCTGAGCGCATCGGTCTCGGCCGTCGCGCCGAGGTCCGCGGCGATCGTCGATATGGTGCGGGCGAGCCGGACGTCGCGCCGCGTCAGCCCGCCGACGTCGTGCGAGGACAGCCGTACGTCGACGCGCCCCCAGGTCAGCCCCAGGTCCGGGTGGTGGTTCGCCTCCTCCGCCGCGGCCCCGATGCGGTTCACCAGCTCCAGCGCCGAGGCGAAGTCACCGGTGCGGAAGCGGGCCTTGAGCTCGTCGAACATCGGGCGCCAGTCCGTGAGCCCCTCGCCGTCGATGTCCCGGGCCGTGAGCAGAGCGTCGGTCATGGCGCGGACCGTACCGGCCCCGGTGGGCCGGGGACGGCCTGCGCGGGCCGCCGCGGACGTCCTACCCTTCGGTAATGACCGTCACCGACGCGCCCGCGCAGGCCACCTTCACCTCCACCGACCCGCGCACCGGGGAGGTCGTGGGCACCCATCCGGTGCACTCGGCGGTCGACGTCGACGCAGCGGTCGCCCGGGCGGCCGAGGCCGCGGCCTGGTGGGCCGACCTGGGCTTCGACGGCCGCCGCACGCTACTGGTCCAGTGGCGCCGCGCCCTGGTCCGCGGGCTCGACGGCCTCGCCCGGATCGTCTCCGCCGAGACCGGCAAGCCCTTCGACGACGCCCGCCTGGAGCTGGTGCTGGCGATCGACCACCTCGACTGGGCCGCGAAGCACGCGGCGAAGACCCTCGGGCGGCGCGGCGTGTCGTCCGGCCTGCTGATGGCCAACCAGGCGGCCACACTGGAGTACGCGCCGCTCGGCGTCGTCGGCGTCATCGGGCCGTGGAACTACCCGGTCTTCACGCCGATGGGCTCGATCGCCTACGCCCTCGCCGCAGGCAACGCGGTCGTGTTCAAGCCCAGCGAGCTGACGCCCGGGGTCGGCGTCGCGCTGGTCGACTCGCTCGCCGAGATCGTCGGCGGTCGGCCGCTGTTCCAGGTCGTCACCGGGTACGGCGAGACGGGCGCGGCACTGTGCCGCTCGGGTGTCGCCAAGATCGCTTTCACGGGCTCGACGGCCACCGCGAAGCGGGTGATGGCCGCGTGCGCGGAGACGCTGACCCCGGTGCTCATGGAGTGCGGGGGCAAGGACGCGCTGATCGTCGACGCCGACGCCGACCTGGAGGCCGCCGCCGACGCCGCCGTCTGGGGCGGCATGTCCAACGCCGGGCAGACGTGCGTCGGGGTGGAGCGCGTCTACGTCGTCGACGCGGTGGCGCAGCAGTTCACCGACAAGGTCGTGGCGAAGGCCCGGGCGCTGCAGCCGGGCCGGGAGTTCGGCCCGATGACGATGGAGTCGCAGAGCGCGGTGGTGAAGGGCCAGATCGACGACGCCCTCGCCCGCGGGGCCACCGCGCTGGTCGGCGGGGCGGGCAGCGCCGACGCCCGGCTCGTCGAGCCCGTCGTGCTCACCGACGTGCCCGAGGACTCCACGGCCGTCACGGAGGAGACGTTCGGGCCGCTGCTCGTCGTCAACCGGGTGCCCGACGTCGACGAGGCCGTGCGCCGCGCCAACGCCACCGGTTACGGCCTGGGCGCCACCGTCTTCTCGGCGGCCCGCGGCGCCGAGATCGCGGCCCGGCTGCGCTGCGGGATGGTGTCGGTCAACAGCGTGATCTCCTTCGCCGGCATCCCCGCTCTGCCCTTCGGGGGAGTGGGCGACTCCGGGTTCGGGCGCATCCACGGTGCGGACGGGCTGCGCGAGTTCACCCGCCCGCAGGCCGTCGCGCGGCAGCGGTTCGCCCTGCCCATCGCCGTGACCAGCTTCAAGCGGACCGCGGCCGGGATGGGGGCGCTGGTCGGGTTGGTCCGGGTGCTGCGGGGGAGGTAGCTCACACGGTCGGGTCCGCCTGACATGGGAGGATGCGGGTCGGTTCATCCCCCAACGGCGGAGGTACACAGCGTGGCACGCGAGTTCCGGACGGTCGGAGTGGTCGGCCTGGGCACCATGGGTGCGGGCATCGTCGAGGTCTTCGCCCGCAAGGGGCTGCAGGTGATCGCCGTCGAGACCGACGCCGAGGCCGTGGAGCGCGGGCGCACCCACCTGGCGACCTCCACGTCCCGGGCCGTGGGTCGAGGCAAGCTGACGCAGCAGGACGCCGACGCGCTCCTGGGCCGGATCACCACCAGCACCTCGCTGGCCGACCTCGCCGACGCCGACCTCGTCATCGAGGCGGTGCCGGAGAGCCTCGACCTCAAGGCGAAGGTGTTCGCCGAGCTCGACAAGGTGTGCCGCCCCGAGGTCGTGCTCGCGTCCAACACCTCGTCGCTGTCGGTCACCGAGCTCGCGGTCCGCACCGGGCGGCCCGGCAAGGTCATCGGCCTGCACTTCTTCAACCCGGCGCCGGTGCAGAAGCTCGTCGAGATCGTGCGCACGGTCGTCACCGAGCAGGACGTCGCCGACGACGTCGCGGCGTTCGCGGCCACGCTCGACAAGGTGCCGGTCGTCATCGGCGACCGCGCCGGCTTCATCGCCAACGCGCTGCTGTTCGGCTACCTCAACCACGCCGCCAAGATGTACGAGCAGCGCTACGCCAGCCGTGAGGACCTCGACGCCGCCATGCGCTTCGGCTGCGGCTATCCGATGGGCCCGCTCGCGCTGCTCGACCTGATCGGGCTCGACACGAGCTACGAGATCCTCGACACGATGTACAAGCAGTCGCGCAACCAGACCCACGCCCCGGCGCCGGTGCTCAAGCAGATGATCACTGCGGGGTTGCTGGGTCGTAAGAGCGGACGCGGCTTCTACTCCTACGCGAAGCCGCACAGCTCCGAGGTCGTCGCCGACGCGCTGACGCCGTCGGGCACCGTCCCCGACGACCTCACGGTCCGTGACATCTCCCGGGTCGGCGTCGTCGGCACCGGCACGATGGCCTCGGGCATCGTTCAGGTGCTCGCGACCGCCGGGCTCGACGTGATCGTCCGCGGCCGCAGCGACTCCAAGGTGGCCGCGTCGATCGCGGGGATCAAGAAGTCGCTGGAGAAGGCCGTCGTCCGCGGGAAGGTCACCGAGGAGGACAAGGACGCCACCCTCGCGCGGATCACCGGCACCACCCGGCTCGAGGACTTCGCCGACGTCGACCTCGTCGTCGAGGCCATCGCCGAGGAGCTCGACGTCAAGCGGGCGGTGTTCGCGGCCCTCGACGAGATCTGCAAGCCCGGTGCCATCCTCGCGACCACCACCTCGTCGCTGCCGGTCGTGGAGTGCGCGGCGGCCACGTCGCGGCCCCAGGACGTCATCGGGATGCACTTCTTCAACCCGGCCCCGGCGATGAAGCTGGTGGAGGTCGTCTCCACGATCACCACCGCGCCCGACGTCGCGGCGTCGATCCTCGCACTGTGCGAACGGATCGGGAAGGTGCCGGTGAGCTGCGGCGACCGCGCCGGGTTCATCGTCAACGCGCTGCTGTTCCCGTACCTCAACGACGCCGTCAAGATGCTCGAGGCGCACTACGCGACCGCCGACGACATCGACGCGGCCATGAAGACCGGCTGTGCGCTGCCGATGGGGCCCTTCGAGCTGCTCGACGTGGTCGGCCTCGACGTGTCGCTGGCCATCGAGCGGTCGCTCTACCTGGAGTTCCGCGAGTCCGGTTTCGCCCCCGCCCCGCTGCTGGAGCACCTGGTCACGGCCGGGCGCCTCGGGCGCAAGACCGGGCACGGGTTCCGCGACTACGCGGCCCGCTGATCCCCCGATGGGTCGAGCACGCCGACCGCGGCAGCAGCATGTGCCGCTGCGGTCGGCGTCCTACACCCGGACCGAGGGCGACTGGATCGTGCGCAGCGTCCCCGGGTCGACCGCGTCGGACCGGTCCTACCGCTGCCCGGGCTGCGACCAGCTGATCCCGGGCACCGCGCCGCACGTCGTCGCGTGGCCGGCGGGGGAGTACGGCTCGGTCGACGACCGCAGGCACTGGCACGCCACCTGCTGGGCTGCCCGCGAGCGGCGTGGGCCGGGGCGCCGGCGCTACTGACCGCCCCGAGACGGCTGCCCGGACCCGGATCGTGCTCGTACCCGATCCGGCTGGACTCCGGGTCCATCGGGGTGCCGGTGGCCGAGACGGCCGGTGTCGGCGTCAACGGTGGGGCGTGCGACCGGCGGCCCGCAGGGTGACAGCGGCCGCCCGCAGGGTGCGGGCGGCCGAGCGTCAGCGGCGGCCGGAGGTGGCGCGGGGCCGCGGCCGGTTGCGCTGGTGGGGGGTGGGGTCGGGAGCGGCGTTGCCGGACGGCCCGTCGGCCGGCTTCGGCGCCTGCGCGTTCGTGGCCTCCGGTGCGGTGGTGTCCACAGCCGGTGCCTCGCCGGTGGTGGGCTCCAGGTCGGTGAGGGTGTCGGCGTGGAACTGGACGGTCGGTTGGTCGGCGGCGCCGGCCGCTACGGCCGGGCGCCGGACCGGGGCGGTCCGGTCGGGGGTGGCCGGCACTGCGGCCACCTGCGCCGGTGGCGCCTGGAGCGGGGATGTCGGAGCCGGGCCGTCGGCGGGAACGGGGTGGGCCTGGGTCGGTGCCGCAGGGGTCGGTGCCGCAGGGGCCGGTGCTGCCTGGGTCGGTGCTGCCTGGGTCGGTGCGACGGGACTCGGAGCGGCCGGTGCCTGGGGGTGGCCGTTGGTGCGGGGGCCTGCCTCGCCGTCGAGCGGGGCGAGGGAGCCGAGCACCCGGCCCAGCACCGCCTGCGTACCGGTGAGCTGCTCGCTCACGCGGCTGCGCAGGCCCGTGAGTTCGGCGACCCGGCGCTCGGCGTCGGCGACGATCCGGCGGGCGTGCTCCTCGGCCCGCTGCACCTCGACGCGCATGCGCTCGGCCGCGGCCTCCTGCATGCCGTCGATCTCGCGGCGGGTGGCGGCGCGCTCGGCCTGCAGCGCGGCCAGCGCCTCGGTGCGTCGCTGGTCCATCGCGATGGTGAAGTCGTCCTCGACCTCCTGCCGACGGGCCTCCGCCTCGGCCCACAGCCGGTTGCGCTCCTCGTCGGAGCGGCGGGTCAGCTCACCGACCTCGCCCTCGACGCCGGCGCGCTGCGCGTTGAGCGCCTGCTCGACGCTGCTGCGCTGATCGGCCAGCCGGGCCTCCGTGGTGGCGCGGAGCTCGGCGATCTCCCGCTCCATCGTCGCGCGGTCGGCGGCGATCTTCCGCTCCATCGCGGCCCGGTCGGTGACGAGCAGTGCCCGCTCGCGGGCGGTGCGCTCGGCCAGTTCCGTGGCCTCGACCTGCGCCGGGCCGAGGAACGACGCGGCCTCCTCGCGGGCGGCGGCGAGGGTCCGCTCCGCCTCCCGCTCGGCCTCCTCCCGACACCGCGCGGCCTCGGCCTCGGCCCGGCCGAGCATGTCGGAGACCTCGTCCTCGGCCAGCCGCAGCATGGAGCGCATCCGCTCGCTCATCCCCTGCACGCTCTGCGGCGGACCGGCGAGCGTGCGGACCTGTGCGCGCAGCTTCTCCGCGCGGGCCCGGGCGTCGTCGAGTTCGCGTCCGAGCTGGGCCGCCTGGTCGACGGCGGCGGAACGGTCGGCGGCCAGGATGCTGATCTCCGCGTCGATCCGGCGGAGATGGGTGTCGACCTGGCCCTGGTCGTAACCCCTGCGTACGACGTCGAATCCGGCGTCGGGCAAGGGCTCAGCGGGGTCGACAGGCATGGAAGTCACCGTACCGGCTCACCGCTGAGCACCCGGGCGCACACTGCGCGTGGTGGGGTTCGTCACCCGGACGGGGTCAGATCCCCCGGAACCGGTTGATCGCGTCGAGGTGGACGGCGCGCTTGTCGGGGTCGGTGACCCCGAGTCCCTCCTCGGGGGCGAGGGCGAGGACGCCGACCTTGCCCTGGTGGCTGTTGGTGTGGACGTCGAGCGCGGCCTGCCCGGTCTCGGCCAGTGGGTAGACCTTGGACAGGGTGGGGTGGATGAGGCCCTTGTCGATGAGCCGGTTGGCCTCGTAGGACTCCCGGTAGTTCGCGAAGTGCGACCCGATGATCCGCTTGAGGTTCATCCACAGGTACCGGTTGTCGAAGGTGTGCATGTACCCCGACGTGGACGCGCAGGTGACGATCGTGCCGCCCTTGCGGGCGACGTAGACGCTCGCGCCGAAGGTCTCGCGGCCGGGGTGCTCGAAGACGATGTCGGGGTCCTCGCCGCCGGTGAGCTCGCGGATCTTCGCGCCGAGGCGCTTCCACTCCTTGGGGTCCTGGTTGTTCTCGTCGCTCCAGAACTTGTAGCCCTCCGCGGAGCGGTCGATGATCAGCTCGGCGCCCATCTTGCGGCAGACCTCGGCCTTGGCGGGGGAGGACACCACGCAGATCGGGGTGGCGCCGCCGTTGAGGGCGAACTGGGTGGCGTAGGAACCGAGGCCGCCGGAGGCGCCCCAGATCAAGACGTTGTCGCCCTGCTTCATGCCGGCGCCGTTGCGGGAGACGAGCTGGCGGTAGGCCGTGGAGTTCACCAGCCCCGGCGCGGCCGCCTCCTCCCACGTGAGGTGCGCGGGCTTGGGCATGAGCTGGTTGGACTTGACCAGTGCGAGCTCGGCGAGGCCGCCGAAGTTGGTCTCGAAGCCCCAGATGCGCTGCTCGGGGTCCATCATCGAGTCGCCGTGGCCGTCGGGGCTCTCCATCTCCACCGACAGGCAGTGTGCGACGACCTGGTCGCCGGGCTTCCAGGCGTTGACCCCGGGCCCGGTGCGCAGCACGACGCCGGCGAGGTCGGAGCCGACCACGTGGTAGGGCAGGTCGTGCCGCGCGGTGAGCGGGGAGATCCGGCCGTAGCGCTTGAGGAACCCGAACGTCGACACCGGCTCGAAGATCGAGGTCCACACGGTGTTGTAGTTGATCGCGCTCGCCATGACCGCGACGATCGCCTCGCCCGGGCCCAGCTCTGGGGTCGCGACGTCCTCGACGTGCAGGGACTTGCGCGGGTCCTTCTCCTTCGAGGCGACCCCGGCGAACATCTCCGCCTCGTCGGCGTGCACCGTGACCGCCCGGTAGTGCTCGGGCACGTCGAGGGACCCGACGGTGTCGAACTGACCGGCGAGGACGGCGTCGCGAATCTCCAGCACGGCTGGGCCTCCGATGGCTGAGTCGTGGGGTCGGATGCGGCACCGCAGTGCTTGGCATCCCGAAAGTTACTGCGCGGTATGGTACCCGCTGCAGCTGTGGAGCGCCCCGTCCAGGTGGTCAGGGCCACTAGGCCCGGACGGGTGGGGCCTCACCGGGCGATCAGGTACGGGCGGTCAGTGGCCGGCGGCCGCGGGCTCCACCAGCTCGACGAGCACCCCGCCCGCGTCCTTGGGGTGCAGGAAGTTGATCCGCGAGTCGGCGGTGCCGCGTCGGGGCTCGTCGTAGAGCAGCCGGACGCCCTTCTCCCGCAGTGCGGCGCAGGTGGCGTCGATGTCGACCACCCGGTAGGCCATCTGCTGGATACCGGGGCCGTTGCGGTCGAGGAACTTCCCGATCGGCGAGTCGGGGCGCAGAGGCGCCAGGAGCTGGATCGCCGCGCCGCCGTCGTCGCCGGGGGCCGACAGCATGGCCTCCTGGACGCCCTGCTCCTCGTTCGTCTCCACGTGCGTGGCCACCAGGCCCAGCGTCTCGCTGTACCAGGCGATCGCCTCGTCCAGGTCGGCGACGGCGATGCCGACGTGGTCCACACCGATGATCGTGTGCTCTCCCATGGGCGGAATGTAGCCGCATCCGCGCCCTGACGTGCGCCTGTGCTCCGCGTCACGGCGTCGGAGACGTCACGACCGCCGGTGGGGCCCGGGCTCGGGCAGGTAGCGTGACGCTCACTCTCGACCACACCACCGCAGCTGCTGGAGGTCCCCGTGTCAGGTTCCGTCATCGTCGCAGGCGCTCGTACCCCGATGGGACGGTTGCTGGGTCAGCTCAAGGACTTCACCGGGGCCCAGCTCGGAGGCATCGCGATCAAGGCCGCCCTGGAGCGCGCGGGCGTCGGCCCCGAGCAGGTCGAGTACGTGATCATGGGCCAGGTGCTGACCGCGGGTGCCGGCCAGATCCCCGCCCGCCAGGCCGCGGTGGCCGGCGGCATCGGCATGGACGTGCCCGCGCTCACCGTGAACAAGGTGTGCCTGTCGGGCCTCAACGCCATCGCGCTGGCGGATCAGCTGATCCGCGCCGGTGAGTACGACATCATCGTGGCCGGCGGCCAGGAGTCGATGACGCAGGCGCCGCACCTGCTCTCGAAGTCGCGCGCCGGTTTCAAGTACGGCGACGTCACGATGATCGACCACATGGCCTTCGACGGCCTGCACGACTCGTTCGACCAGGTCTCGATGGGCGCCTCCACGGAGAAGCACAACACCCGCTACGAGATCACCCGCGCCGACCAGGACGAGTTCGGTGCCCAGTCGCACCAGCGGGCCGGGAAGGCCGTGGAGAGCGGGCTGTTCGCCGACGAGATCACCCCGGTGCACGTGCCGCAGCGCAAGGGCGACCCGATCGTCGTCGACGCCGACGAGGGCATCCGGCCGGAGACCACCGCCGAGAGCCTGGGCAAGCTGCGCCCGGCGTTCTCCGCCGACGGCACGATCACCGCAGGCACCTCGTCGCCGATCTCGGACGGCGCCACCGCTGTGGTGGTCATGAGCAAGGCGAAGGCCGAGGAGCTGGGTCTGACCTGGCTCGCCGAGATCGGTGCGCAGGGCATGGTGGCCGGCCCGGACGACTCGAGCCTGCACGAGCAGCCGGCCAACGCGATCGTCGCGGCCTGCCGCAAGGAGGGCATCGAGCCCGCCGACCTCGACGTCATCGAGATCAACGAGGCCTTCGCGGCCGTCGGCGTCGTGTCGACCCGCAAGCTCGGCGTGGACCCGGCGAAGGTCAACCCGAACGGCGGGGCCATCGCGCTCGGCCACCCGATCGGGGCCTCCGGGGCCCGGCTCGCACTGCACCTGGCCCTGGAGCTCCAGCGCCGCGGCGGCGGCGTGGGTGCGGCCGCCCTGTGCGGTGGCGGTGGCCAGGGCGACGCCCTGATCCTGCGCGTGCCCGCCACGAGCTGATCTGCTCCCGGCATGCCCCGGCCCGACGTCCCCGACCTGGTCGAGCGGGCCCGGCGCGGTGAGGCCCGCGCGGTCGCCCGGCTGATCTCCCTGGTGGAGAACGGCGTGGAGGCGGGTGCGGGGGACGCCGGTACCGCCGACCTGCGGGCCGTGGCGGCCGCGCTCGCCCCGCACACCGGGCGGGCGCACGTCGTCGGTCTGACCGGGCCCCCCGGCGTCGGCAAGTCGACGTCGACCTCGGTGCTGGTGGGCGCCCTGCGCGCGCAGGGTCGCCGCGTCGGCGTGCTCGCGGTGGACCCGTCGTCGCCGTTCTCCGGCGGCGCACTGCTCGGCGACCGTGTGCGGATGGGTGAGCACGCCACCGACGAGGGCGTGTTCATCCGGTCGATGGCCACCCGCGGCCACCTCGGCGGGCTGGCCTGGGCCACCCCGCAGGCCCTGCGCGTGCTCGACGCCGCAGGCTGCGATGTGGTGCTGGTGGAGACGGTGGGAGTGGGGCAGAGCGAGGTGGAGGTGGTGGCGCTCGCCGACACCACCGTGGTGTTGCTCGCGCCGGGCATGGGTGACGGCGTGCAGGCCGCGAAGGCGGGGATCCTGGAGATCGCCGACGTCTTCGTGGTGAACAAGGCCGACCGCGACGGAGCCGCCCAGACCGTGCGCGACCTGCGGCACATGATGTCGCTCGACGGCGGGGAGGGCGGCCGCGGATGGAAGCGGCCGGTGGTGCCCACGGTGGCCGCCCGCGGCGAGGGCGCGGACGACCTCGTGGCCGCGCTCGACGCTCATCGCGACTGGATGGACGCGGGTGGCGAGCGGCGGCGGCGGCGGATCGCCAGGGCCGGATCGGAGATCCAGGCCATCACGCTGGAGCGCGTGCGTGCCCGGATCGGTGACCTGTCGGACGCGAGCGGGCTGCCCGGGCTGGCCGAGCGCGTCGTGGACGGGGAACTCGACCCCTACGGTGCCGCCGACGAGCTCGCCGGGACCGTGTCGGGCCGGTAGCCGCCCCGCCCGCCGGTCACCGGCGGTCTCCCGCGGCCGGGGTCCCGGGATGCACCCCGGCGGGGCGAGCGCCGGCGAACGCGGACCCGTCGAGCCGGGCCGCGAGTCGGCGGGAGCCGATGCGTTCTGCGAGCGCCCTCGCCTCGCGGGCGTGCTCGGCCGCCCCGGCGGCGTCGTCGGTGCGCAGGGTGCGGGCGAGGTCGGCGTGCAGGTCGGCCCGCGCCCGGGTCGACCGCGGGCCGGCGGCGAGCGCACTCCCCAGCGGTCCGACGGCCGCGGCATCGCCCAGTTCGACGAGTGCCCGCCCGCGCCACCGGTGGAGATCGGCGAGCTCGAAGACGGGGTCGCCGGGGTGGAACGCGTCGATAGCGGGCATCGAGCGGGTCGCCTCGTCGAGGGCGCTGTGGGCCGACGATACGTCGCCCGTGGAGGCGTGCGCGACCGCGCGGGCCGCCGCGAGACGTGGGCGATGTGCCGCGGGCGACGATCCCCAGGCCTGCTCCTCCAGCAGATCGACCGCCTGCGCGGCGCGGCCGATCTCGCCCAGCACCTCCGCCCGGCCGATGGCCGCCTCCAGCGCGAGCACGGGTGAGCCGGCCTCGCGCGCGGCCGCGGCGGCGGTGTCGAGGAGCCGCCACGCGTCGTCCGGGTCGTCGGCGTCGAGGGCGTGGCGCCCGGCCAGTGCCGCCGCGTCGGACAGCAGGGCTGCGACCGCCGCCCGTCGGGGGGACGCCGTCGTGTGCCGCAGCGTACGGGTGAGCTGCTCGGTCAGTGCGGCCGTGATGCCGCCGGCACCTGCCGCGCCGAGCTCGTCGTCGACTCGGTGGGCGGCCGCGAGCTGCACCGCCCACTGCTCCAGGACCGCACCGCCGGCCGCTGCCGCCCCGGCCAGCTCCGCGAGCAGCCCCGCACGGGCGTCCGGTCGGGCGGGCGCCGCCGCAGGAGCCAGCCCGAGCTCGGCCGCGGTGCACCCGTAGAGCTCCGCGAGCAGGGCCCGGTACTCCGGCTCGGGGCGGGAGTGCCCGTTCTCCCAGCGGGAGAGCTGCGTCTTCAGGCTGGCCGCGGAGGCGTCGGGCCCGCCTCGGCGCTCCGCGAGCTCACGCAGCGCCGCGGCCGCCCCGGACTGGGACCAGGCGCGCGCGGCCCGGGCCTCGCGCAGGGCGCTGCGGATCCGGGGTGCGGGTTCGGGAGAGGGCGGCTCGGTCACGGTGCCAGATTGTCGGACCCCGGCCGTACCGTCAACGGTGTTGACGCAATGGGTCGTCAACACCGCGGAGGTGGACCGGGATGGACCTGACGACGTGCTCGGCGTGCGTGGTGGCGGGATCGGCGGGAGGAGCGGTGCTGGGGTTCAACGTGGGGCGGCGCAGGCGGGGCAGGAGGGCCGCACGCCGGTCCCGCTCCGGCCGGTCGATGCGGGTCTGGCCCGGCCGCCGACCCGAGGCGGACGGCGGGGGTGGAGCGCCGTGAGCATCCGGGCGGGTCAGGTGAAGTCGCCCGCGGCGCGGCGGACCTCGCCGAGGAGAGCGGTGAGCTGGGCCTGCTGCTCGTCGCTGAGCCCCTCGAGCCCGAAGTCGACCGACGTCACCGACTCGGTGGCCCGGGCGCGCAGCGCGATGCCGTCCTCGGTGATCTCCACGAGGGTGGCCCGCCGGTCGGTGGGGTGCGGGATGCGGCGCACGAGCCCGTCGGCCTGCAGCCGGTCGACGATGTTCGTCACGCTGGTGGGGTGCAGCTGCAACCGGTCGCCCATCACCCGCATCGGGAGGCGCCCGGTGCGGGCGAACGTGAGCAGCACCAGCGCCTCGTACCGGGCGAAGGTGAGGCCGTGCGGGCGCAGTGACGCGTCCACCGCGGAGAGCAGGATCTGCTGCACCCGCATCACGCTGGTCACCGCGGCCATCGCCCGCGACGGGCCGATCCGCTCGGCCCACAGGTCCGCCGCTCGCATGATCGGGTCGAACGGCAGCGGATCGCGGCGGGCCATGACGGGCGACGCTAGCAGTGCCGATGTCGGGGCCCTCGCGCTCGGCCGTGCCGCTGGGGCACGCTGTCGACCATGCTCTTCGCCTTCAGCATCGCCCCGGCGGGGGGCGGCTCCGACAGTGTCGGCGACGTCGTCGCCGAGGCCGTCCGCGTCGTCCGCGCCTCCGGGCTGCCCCACGAGACCACTTCCATGTTCACCACGATCGAGTCCGAGACCTGGGACGAGGGCATGGCGGTGGTCAAGGCCGCGGTGGAGGCCGTGCAGGCCAGGGCGCCGCGCGTCAGCCTCGTGCTCAAGGCCGACATCCGGCCCGGCTTCGACAGCGGGCAGCTCCGGGCCAAGGTCGAGCGCGTGGAGGAGGCCCTGGGTGCGGAGCAGGCGCCGGGTGCGGAGCAGGCGCCGGGTGCGGACGACCGACCGGGATCCGCGGCGTGAGCGTGCGCACCGTGCTGGTGCACGGGGCATGGCACGACGGCTCCTGCTGGGCGCCGGTGGTGGCGGAGCTGTCCGCGCGGGGGCACGACGCCGTCGCGGTCGATCTGCCGGGCGACCGGCCGGGTGCGACCACGGCCGACCACCTCGACGCGGTGCTCGACGCGGCCGGGGTCGACGGTCGGGTGGTGCTCGTGGGGCACTCCCTCGGTGGGCTCGTGGTGCCGGTGGCGGCCCAGCGGCTGGGGCCCGAGCGGGTGGCCGCTCTCGTGCTGGTGGCCGCGCTGGTGCCGCTCCCGGGGGCGTCCTGGCGGGAGCGCACGCGGGCCGAGCCGGGGATCATGGCGGCGGGATTCGGAGGGGGCCTGCAGCGCAACGACGACGGCACGACGTACTGGCCGGCCGACGCGGCGGCGGAGAACCTCTACGCGGGAGTGGCCGCGGAGAGCTCGGCCGAGGCGGTGCGGGCGGCGGTGGCGGGGTTGCGCCCCCAGGACTGGACCGTCACGACGGAGGTCACCCCGCTCGTCGCGTGGCCCGAGGTGCGCACGGTGCAGGTGGTCTGTACCGACGACCGGGTCGTCGATCCGGGATGGGGGAGGTCGGGCGGGGTCGTGGCCGGGGCCGAGGTGGTCGAGCTGGCAGGCGGGCACTTCCCGATGCTCACCCGGCCCGTGGAGCTGGCCGGGTTGCTCCACGACGTCCTCCGCAGCGCGGGGTGACCGGGCGCACCGAGAACCCCCGGCGCGAGGACGCGCAGGGGGTCGGCGGTGACGCGGGTCGGGGCGTGGATCAGCCCTGGGCCACGTTGAGGGTGAAGAAGAAGACGCCGATCAGGATCGCGGCCGCGCCGAGCGCCATGGCGATCTTGGCCTGCTTGGCCGTCACCGGGCGACGCACGGCGGCCACGCCGAGGCCGAGTGCGGCCGCGCCGAACACCCAGCCCAGGATCGAGATCGGGCTGACGAGCAGGGCCACGACGCCCACGATCAGGGCGATCTTGCCCAGGGTCGGGCTCTCCTCGCGCGCGGTCTTGGCGCGGGCATCGTCGAGCAGGCGGTCGGCGACGGTCTTGTCCGTGCTCATGACAGGTCCTCCGGGTGGGGGAGCCGCGCGGTGGCGGCCGGCGAGTGTCTACGGAGAGCGACGCTTGTGTCACTCACACATCATCAACGACTGCCCACAGGTCGTGGTGCTCCGCCGGTCCGGTGATCGACACGGCGGGTTCGTCGCGCGATTCGGTCACACAATGTCACCGACTTGCACCGGATCAGGTGACGCCGACCGGGTGTCGGGACGCATGACAGGAGGAGCACGACATGGCTGATCAGCACGAACACCGGGCCCGGCGGATGTGGCGGGCGGTGGAGCCGATCCACGCCGTCACCTACTTCGCGCCGGAGTCGAAGGCGGTCTGCGACGCGCTGGGCACGAGGGGCTACTGGATGAGCTACTTCGGGCTGCGCGCCGCACCGCTGGGTACCGCACCGCCCGAGCTCGTGACGGCGCTGTTCTACAACTTCCACCCCGCCCACGTCGCCAGGGCCGTGCCCGACGTCTGGGCCGTGGCGCCGCCCGAGCGCTACCTCGCTGCGCGGCTGGAGGCCGTCGACGCGGCGCTGCGTCGGCTCGTCGGGTCGGAGGTGCTGGCCGGTCCGGAGGTCGCGGAGGCGGCCGCGATCGCCCGCGACGCAGCGCTCGCCGCCCCCACCGCGGGCCGGGCACTGGCCGCAGCCAACGCCGCCCTGCCGTGGCCGGAGGCCCCGCACCTGGTGCTGTGGCAGGCGCAGACGGTGCTGCGGGAGCACCGCGGCGACGGTCACGTGGCCGCGTTGCTGACGGCCGGGCTCGATCCGCTGGAGGCACTCGTCGTCTTCGCCGCCGACCAGGGGCTCGACGCCGCGGCGCTGCGGCTGCGGAGGGGCTGGTCGGAGCGGGAGTGGGACGCGGCGGCGGCACGGTTGGCCGATCGCGATCTGCTCGACCGGTCCGGCGCGCTCACCGACGAGGGCCGTCTGCTGCGGGCCGAGGTGGAGGCCCACACCGACGCGCTCGCCGACGTCGCGTGGCTGGCGGTGGGGGCCGAGCGCGCCGAACGGTTGGTCGTACTGGCCGCTCCGCTGGTCGCGGCGCTCGCCGCGGGCGACGGCTTCATGCCGGAGAACCCGATGGGTCTGCGGCTGCTGCCGGTGGCGGGGTGAGCCGACGGGGTGTGACCCAGGCGTCGTCACCGCTCTCCACGTGCCAGGATGGGACCCGTGTCACGACCTGATCCTCGTCGGGCGGCCCAGACGGCCGCGCTGTCCTCCGCGATGTCCGGTGCGGTCGATCTCTCCGCGCTGAAGGCCCGCTCCGACGCTGCCAACCGTCCCGCTCCGGCCCCGCAGGCCGGGGGCCCCGCACCCGGTGGCCCCGCGCCGCGGGGCGGCCCGCCGCCGCCCGCCCCGGCCGGGTTCGTCATCGACGTCACCGAGGCCGGGTTCCAGGCCGAGGTGCTCGAGCGGTCGATGGTGGTGCCCGTCGTGGTCGACCTGTGGGCCGAGTGGTGCGGTCCGTGCAAGCAGCTCTCCCCGGTGCTCGAGCGGCTCGCCGCGGCGGGCAACGGGTCGTGGATCCTGGCGAAGGTCGACGTCGACGCCAACCCGCGGATCGCGCAGGCCTTCGGCGCCCAGTCGATCCCGATGGTCGTGGCCGTGGTCGGCGGCCAGCCGGTCGACGCCTTCAACGGGGCCCAGCCCGAGGCGCAGGTCCGGGAGTGGATCTCGTCACTGCTCGACGCGCTGCGCGAGCGCATGCCCGCGATCGCCGAGGCCGAGGCCGCCGCGGGCGGGGCCCCCGAGCCGGAGGAGGAGCCGGAGGACCCACGCTTCACCGCGGCCGAGGACGCGCTCGAGCAGGGTGACTACGCCGCTGCCGAGGCCGCATACCAGGACATCCTCAACGTCGAGCCGGCCAACGAGCAGGCCGCGGCCGCGATCGCGCAGGTCCGGTTCCTGGCCCGGTCCGAGGCGGTCGACCCCGAAGCCGTCGCGCGGGCCGACACCGCCCCCGACGATGTCGACGCGCAGCTGGCCGCGGCCGACGCGCAGGTGGCCACCGACGACGTCGAGGGTGCCTTCGCCCGCCTCGTCGCCACGGCGGGCCGGGTGTTCGGCGACGACCGCGACCGGGTGCGCGAGCACCTCGTCGGGCTGTTCGAGCTGTTCCCCGCCGACGACGCACGGGTCACCGCGGCGCGGCGGGCGCTGGCGCGGGTCCTGTTCTGACCGGACGCGCACCGGTCTCGCGCACCTGATCGCCGTTCGCGCACGTCCGGACGTGCGCGGGACGCCGAGAGCTGCGCGAGACCGGGCCGGGCGGGCCGCCAGGTGCGAACCCGTCCGGGCAGGACGGACGGCTCAGCAGACGGTGGGCCCACCGCGCAGTCCGTCCTCGTAGCGCGCCACCCGCTCGTAGCCGTGCTCGGCGGGGTCGGCGCGCCCCGCCGCGTCGCGCGCCGCCCAGTCGTCGGCGAGGAGCACCTGCACGGCCTCGTCGAGGTCGCCGGGGGAGAGCCGGAAGCCGACGGGTGCCACGAGCAACTGCCCGGCATAGGCCCCGGCGAGGCAGACGGCGGCGTGCCCCGCGTCGACACCCTCCACCGCCGTGCCGCCCGCCCGCAGCGCGGCGAGCCCGTAGCGCCCGCTCACCAGCGTGGCACCCGCGAAGTCGCCGAGCTCGCGGTGCAGCGGCGTGAGCTCGGCGAGGTCGACGTCGATCGCGCCCTCGGTCGTCGGGTCGGCGGCCGGGCACAGCCGGGCCGGTCCCTGGGCGGCGGCCTCCGGGCAGGCGTCGGTGGCCAGCGGCGGGGCCGTCCAGCCCGGTACCCCGGACAGGGCGGTGGACCAGTCGCGCGCGTCCCGGCCGATGGCGACGAGCAGGTCGGGCAGGGGCAGGTCGCCCGCTCGGGCCTGGTCGGCGGGCGAGCCGAAGCGCACCTGGGTGAATCCCCGCTCGGGCACCGTCATCTCCGCGCAGCGCTCGGCGCCGTCGTCGAAGCCCGCGCGGAAGGCGGAGACCCGGTCGAACGCGTTGCCGTGCGCACCCTCGTCGCCCGCGGCCACGCCGAGGGGGTCGCGGAACCCGACCAGCGTGCGCAGCGCCGCGTCGCGCTCCGCGGTGCCGACCGGCAGGCCGGGGACCGGGTCGTCGGCGAGGTGGCGCAGCACCACGCCGGTGTAGCAGTCGGCCATCGCCTCCACCAGGATCGTCGGGTAGGCCCCGGGGTCGCGTGCCGCGGCGTCGTCGACGCCGAGGCGGGTCTGCACCGCGTGGCCGATCTCGTGGGCGAGCACGACGACGACCCCGACGTGACCGAACTCGGCGAACAGGCTCGGTACGAGCTGCGCGGCGTCCCAGACCACGGCGTCGGCGGTGGGGCAGTAGTAGGCCTGGTCGGCCACCTCGGTGACGTCCTCGACGCAGGGCGGGGTCGGATCGCCGGGGGAGACCGGCAGGAGCGTGGCGACGTCGGTCCACTCCCGGCCGAACGCGGCGGGGAGCTCGACGCGCCAGAAGTCCTCGATCGCGGTGGTCGCCGCGTCGGCCGCATCCGCGGCGTCGGTGACCGGCTCCGCGACGGCGGCGGGCCGGGCGGTCGTGTCTGCGGCCACGCCGCGACCGGTGACCACCTGCGTGCACCCGGCGAGCAGCAGGACCAGCAACAGGAGGGGGACGGCACGCACCCGCCCATCATCGTCCGCACCGGCCCGCGACGGGAGTGCCTCCACCCCGTCGGATAGCGTCGAACCCCGTGTCCGACCCGCGCTCCACCCGCATCGCGCCGACGACCCTGCTCGCGGCGGTGGTGGTGCTCGCGTCACTGGTGACGACGGTCGTGCTGCACGTCCGCCACCCCGACGCGCTGGTGACACTCCTCCCGCTCACCGACATGCGCGACCTGCACGTCGACTTCGACACCTTCTGGCACTCGGCCGTCGCGCTCACCCAGGGTGTCGACATCTACGAGACCCCCGCGAAACTGACGAACCTCAACCCGCCCCTGCTGACGGTCCTGCTCGTGCCGTTCGCCGCCCTCGACGCGCTCACCGCGTACCGGATCTTCGCCGCGCTGACCGCGGTGCTGGTGGTCGCCTCGGTCGTCGCGGTCGCGCGGGAGCTGCGGCTCGGGGCGGGGGTCACGGTGGCCGCGGCGCTCGCCGTGCTCGCCTCGTCACCGTTGCACGGCACGCTGGTACTCGGCCAGATCTACCCGCTGCTGCTGGTGCTGCTGGTCGCCGGCTGGATCGCCGAGCGCCGCGGGCGGCCGCTGCTCGCCGCGGCCTGCTACGGCGTCGCGGTGGCGCTCAAGCCGTCGCTCGCCCCGCTCCTGCTCCTTCCCGCGGTGCAGCGCCGCTGGGCGCCGATGCGGGCGGGGATCGCCTCCGCCGCCGTCGCGACGCTGGTGGGCGTGCTGATCGCCGGTCCGTCCAGCGCGATCGAGTGGCTGACGATCGCGCTCACCGAGGGCGTCCCGGACACCGTCGACAACGCATCGTTCCCCGGGCTCGCCATGCGATTCGGGGTGTCACCGGTGCTCGGCCTCGGCGCCGGGCTGGCGGTCCTGGTCGGGACGCTCTGGTGGATCGGCCGCCACCGCGACCGGATCGACCCGGCCGGGACCGCGCCGTGGGCGGTGGTCGCCGCGGGACTGCTGCTGTCCCCGATCGCGTGGCACAACTACCTGCTGCTGCTGGTTCCCGGCGTCCTCGTGCTGGTCACGCTGGGTCGCGGGGCGCTCGCGACGTCGCTGCTCGCGGTCACGCTGGTCCCGGTGTCGTGGAACGCGATCTGGCCGCCCGACCCGAGCCCCCTGGAGGAGCTCGGATCGGACGTGGGCCGGTCGCTGTACTGGGCGATCCTGGTCGCCTACTGGGTGGCGCTGTTGTCGGCCGGCCCGTTGCGGCGGTCGGGTCCGCCGGCGACGGGCGGTGCCGACGAACCGGCGGACGCGGGCGCCTCCACCGGCTGAACAAGCGCGTGCCGACCGGTCGGCACGACCTCGTCCGGTGCGGCCCCGCCCGTCATGACCTCGTCCGGCGCCGCGCCGACCGGGGCCGCCGGGACCGGGGACTCCGGTGCGTCGGCCGGGGCCACCGGGGCGTGCACCGGTGCCGCCGCGACCGGTGCCGACGGGGCATCGTCGAGGTCGGCGTCGGCGGGAGCCGACCCGACGGCCGGGACGACCGGCTCGGACCCGGTGACCACGGCATCGCCGACCTCGGCGGTGGCGACGGGATCCTTCGCCGGCACCTCGGCCGGCACGACGTCCGCCGGATCCACCGCGGACGTCGCCGCCGGAACGACCGCGGCCGCCGGAACGACCGCGGCCGCCGGAACGACCGCGGCCGCCGGAACGACCGCGGCCGCCGGAGCGGCCGGTGCCGCGAGGAAGGGGACGTCGACCGCTGTGTCCTCGGCCGCTGTGTCCTCGGCCAGTGCGTCCTCGGTCACCGCGTCGGGGACCACCTCGTCGGGGACCACCACGTCGGAGCCCACCTCCGCAGCAGGTGCCCCGGTGCCGACCTCGGGCGTGACCGCCTCGGCCCCGGGCGCCTCGGTGACCTCCCCGTCGGCGACCGGTTCCGTCACGACCGGCTCGGCCGGGGCCGCGATCTGCGACCGCCGCACCGCCCCCTCGAACGGCTCGGGGGCCAGCCACAGCACCCCGGACGGGGGCAGCCGCAGCAGGACCGAGGCCGGACGTCCGTGCCACACCATCTCGTCGGCCTCGACGGCCCCGAGGTTGCCGACCCCGGACCCGCCGTAGTTCTCGGCGTCGGTGTTGAGGACCTCGCGCCAGCGGCCCGCGAACGGCAGCCCGACGCGGTAGCCCTCGCGGGCGCCGCCGGAGAAGTTGGCGATGCACGCGAGCACCGTCGGCTTGCCGTCGGCGTCGACGCCGTGGCGCAGGAAGCTGAACACGTTGCCCGCGGTGTCGTTGGCATCGATCCAGGAGAAGCCCTCCGGCGACACGTCCTTCGTCCACAGGGCCGAGTGCGCCCGGTAGGCGCGGTTGAGGTCGCCGACCATCGTCTTGATCCCGCCGTGCAGCGGGTCGGCGAGGGTCTCCCAGTCCAGCGAGCGCTGCTCGGACCACTCTCGCGGCTGCCCGAACTCGCTACCCATGAACAGCAGCTGCTTGCCCGGGTGGGCCCACATGAACGCCAGCAGCGCGCGGATGTTGGCGGCCTTGTTCCACGGGTCGCCGGGCATCCGCTCCCACAGCGAGCCCTTGCCGTGCACGACCTCGTCGTGGCTGATCGGCAGGACGTAGTTCTCGCTGAACGCGTACATCAGCGAGAACGTCATCTGGTTGTGGTGGAAGCCCCGGTAGACGGGGTCGCGCCCGGTGTAGTCGAGCGTGTCGTGCATCCAGCCCATGTTCCACTTGAACCCGAAGCCGAGGCCGCCGAGGTGCGTGGGGCGGGTGACGCCGGGCCACGCCGTCGACTCCTCGGCGATCATCACGGTACCGGGGTGCTCGCGGTAGACGGTGGCGTTGACCTCCTGCAGGAACGCCACCGCGTCGAGGTTCTCGCGCCCGCCGTGGATGTTGGGCAGCCACTGCCCGTCCTTGCGGGAGTAGTCCAGGTAGAGCATCGAGGCGACGGCGTCGACGCGCAACCCGTCGATGTGGAAGGACTCCAGCCAGTACAGGGCGTTGGCGACGAGGAAGTTGCGCACCTCCTTGCGCCCGAAGTCGAACACGAGCGTGCCCCAGTCGGGCTGCTCGCCGCGGCGCGGGTCGGCGTGCTCGTAGAGCGGCCCGCCGTCGAACTTCGCGAGCGCCCACTCGTCGCGCGGGAAGTGCGCGGGCACCCAGTCGACGATGACGGCGTAGCCGTGCTGGTGCAGGTGGTCGACGAACCACCGGAAGTCGTCGGGGGTGCCGAACCGCGCGGTCGGCGCGTAGTAGCTGGTGACCTGGTAACCCCACGACCCGCCGAACGGGTGCTCGGCCACGGGCAGCAGCTCGACGTGGGTGAACGCGGTCTCGTCGAGGTAGTCGACGAGCTGGCGGGCGGCCTCGCGGTAGTCGAGCCCCTGGCGCCACGAGCCGAGGTGCAGCTCGTAGACGCTCATCGGCTCGGCGTGCGCCTGCTTCTGCGCGCGCGCCGCGATCCAGTCGCCGTCGTTCCACTCGTGCGTGTCGACGTCGACGACGGACGCGGTGGCCGGGGCGATCTCGGCCCGGAACGCCATCGGGTCGGCCTTGTCGCGCCACCGACCGTCCTGGCCGAGCACGCGGAACTTGTACCGGACACCGGGCTCGATGCCGGGGACGAACAGCTCCCAGACGCCGCTGGCGCCGAGCACCCGCATCGGGTGCGCCCAGCCGCTCCAGCCGTCGAAGTCGCCGGTGACCCGGACGCCCTGCGCGGACGGCGCCCACACGGCGAAGCTGACGCCGGTGACGGGCCCGGCGGGGGTGTCGTAGGAACGGACGTGCGCGCCGAGCACGTCCCAGAGTCGTTCGTGACGCCCCTCGCCGATGAGGTGCAGGTCCATCTCGCCCAGTGTGGGCAGCCAGCGATAGGGATCGTCCACGATGTCGACGCGCTCGCCGTAGCGCACGGCCAGCCGGTAGTCCGCCGCCGGGCCGGGTACGACGCCGGAGAACAGCCCCGCCTCGTGGATACGCACGAGCGGATGGCCGTCACCGCCCTCGTGCACCACGTGCACCTCGTCGGCGTGCGGGCGCAGGACGCGGACCACCGTGCCGTCGGGGTGCGGGTGGGCGCCCAGAACGGAGTGGGGGTCGTGGTGCGCCCCGCCGAGGACCTGGTCGACGGTGGCCGGGTCGGGGGGGCAGGCGTCGATCATCGGGTTGATCGTCTGGGTTCGGTTCTCCTCGCGATCCACCCGCGCACCCTATTGCCCCGCTCTCCGCGTCGCCGAGCCTGGCGGCAACGATCGGGTTGCCGATGCGGTGCCAGCCCCTGAACGGAGTATGGCGCGGGTCCGCGCCGCGCGGAACCCGGGCGCAGGTCGCGGGATCCGGGGGACGTGCGTCGCCGTGACGCTCAGGCGAGGTCCCGCAGGGCCGCCAGGAACGCCCGCAGGTCGGCCGGCCCGTCGGAGGCGATGAGGTGGAGGCGCCGCAGGTCGAGATCGGCGTAGGCGTGCACGATCAGTTTGTGGAACCCGGCGGCCCGGGCGAGGCGGCTGGCCAGCTCGGCGTCGAGGACCCCGGCTCCGGCCAGTGACCGGAACGCGTCCCCGTACGTCGGCGGGCTGCCGAGGCCGAGCCGGACGCAGGTGGACACCGCCAGGTCGATCACGACCTGGACGGCCTGCCACAGGTGCAGGACGACGGTGTCGGTGGCCGAGCTGAGCGGGCTCAGCCCGTCCACGTCGGCGGGCAGGTGGGTGGCGACGCGGTCGAGGTGGCGGCCCACCGCCGCGGCCCGCTCCGCGAGCAGTTCCCGGTCGACCCCGGTCATCCCAGATCCGCCAGCACGGACTCCTGCGCGGCCCGGATGACCGGGCCCGCGTCGCACCAGTACCGGGTGGCCTCGAGCCGGAACTCCAGGAACGCGTCCGGGCGGCTCTCCAGCAGCGCGATCCCGTCGCGGGCGGCGCGGTAGCGGAGCAGGGCGCTCGTGCGGTCGAGGTCGACGACGTCGACGGCGTCGGTGCCGAGCACGGCGGTGAGATCGGCGGTGAGCGCGCCCAGGTCGACCCGGCCGTCGGTGAGCACACCGATGTCCCAGTCGGCCGCCGGACCGTGGTCGCCGCGCGCCCGCGACCCGTGCAGCACGACCAGACGCAGACCGGGATGACGCGGCAGCAGCGCAGCGATCGCCTCGACGTCCACGGGCGCAGGGTACGCGCTCAGCGCACCGTCTCCTCCGAGGTCAGCCGGGCGATCGAGGCGAGCGGGATCGGGGCCCAGGCCGGGCGGCTGCGGGTCTCGTAGAGCAGCTCGTAGACGGCCTTGTCGAGCTCGAAGGCACGCAGCAGCATCCGCTGCTCCCGCGGGTCGGTGCCGGCGCGGAGCGCGTAGCCGTCGCAGAACGCCGACCGGTTGCGCTCGGCCCACTCGTTGGCGCGCCACACCAGCTGCGAGTCGTGGTCCGGTTCGGCGAACGACGCCGGCTCCCACTGCAGGATCTGGTGGAACGCGGCGTAGTCGAAGGAGCGGAGCATCCCGGCGACGTCGCGCAGGGGCGAGTCGGGCCGCACCCGCTCCTCCAGCGGGGCCGCGGGCTCGCCCTCGAAGTCGATGACCAGCCAGCCGTAGGGGGTGCGCAGTGTCTGGCCCAGGTGCAGGTCACCGTGGACGCGCTGGGCGGGCAGCGGCGCGCCCAGCCCGGCCACGGCGTCGTAGGTGGCCCGGATGGCGTCGACGTGCGGCGCGAGCGCGGGCACCTCCGCCGTGGTGACGGCGAGGCGCTGGTGCCACACCGCGGCGAGCTCGCGGGCGTCGCGCTCGGAGGTGCCCAGCGCGCGGCGCAGCTCGTCGTGCACGACGCCGACGGTCTCGCCCAGCCGCGAGGCCTCGCCGGCGAAGTCGCCGCCCACCTCGTCGGCGCGCAGGTCGCCCTCGGCGAGCAGGTCGCGGACGCTGGCCAGGGCCATCGCCCAGCCGTCGGCGGAGTTGGCCGCGAAGTCCTGCAGCATCCCGAGCGTGGCGGGCGCGCCGTCGAGGGTGCCCTCGATCGCGCCCTGCAGGGCCGCGACCTCGTGCGACTCGACCGAGCGCAGCGCGCGGTGCAGCTCCAGGTCGGGGTTGAGCCCGGACACGACCCGGCGGAAGACCTTGAGGATCGACCTGTCGCCCCAGGCCACCGACGTGTTCGACTGCTCGATGCCCAGCACCCGCCCCGGCACGCCCTCGGCGATCTCCGCGGCGGGCTCCGGCACGAACGCGATGCCGTCGACGGTGCGTCCGGCGCGGATCGCCTCGATCAGCCACGCGGTGACGTCGACGTCGTACAGGGCGTCGTAGGCCACGAGGCCGTCGAGGTGCCCGATGACGACGTGCTCCAGGTCGGCCCGCGACTGCGCGCGGCGGCCGAGGTAGAGCTGGTAGTGCTGCACGGGCGAGCCGTCGTCGAAGGCGACGGCGAGCAGCAGGTGGTCGACGTGCGGCTCGCCGTCGGTGAGCAGCGGGGTGCGCGCGGCGATCTCGACCGACCGGACGGGCCGGCCCTTCGCGGCGAACCAGCGCTGCTGGGGCAGCCACTCGGAGAGCAGGTCGGGGAGTTCGTTCACGCAGATCCCTCCGCCGGGGTGATCGAGAACCAGTAGAAGCCGTGTCCCGGCAGCGTCAGCAGGTAGGGGAGCTCGCCGATCCTCGGGAACGGCACGCCGCCGGTCAGTTCGTGGGGCGCACAGCCGACCCAGGCCGAGAGGTCGAGCTCGACGGGCTGCGGGAAGCGGGACATGTTGTTGACGCAGAGCACGACGTCGTCGCCGTGCTCGCGGACGTAGGCCAGCACGGTCGGGTTCGTGCCGCCCAGCTCGTGGTACTCGCCGAGCCCGAACGCCTGGTGGCGCTTGCGGACCTCGATCATGTGCCGCGTCCAGTGCAGCAGCGACGTCGAGGAGTTGAGCTGCGCCTCGACGTTCACCGCCTGGTAGCCGTAGAGCGGGTCCATGATGATCGGCAGGTAGAGACGGCCCGGGTCGGACATGGAGAACCCGGCGTTGCGGTCGGGGCTCCACTGCATCGGGCTGCGCACCGCGTCGCGGTCGCCCAGCCAGATGTTGTCGCCCATCCCGATCTCGTCGCCGTAGTACAGGACGGGCGAGCCGGGCAGCGACATCAGCAGCGCGGTGAACAGCTCCAGCTGGTTGCGGTCGTTGTCGAGCAGCGGCGCCAGCCGTCGGCGGATCCCGATGTTGGCCTTCATCCGCGGGTCCTTGGCGTACTCCGCGTACATGTAGTCGCGTTCCTCGTCGGTGACCATCTCGAGTGTCAGCTCGTCGTGGTTGCGCAGGAAGATGCCCCACTGCGCGTTCGCCGGGATCGCGGGCGTCTGCGCGAGGATCTCCGAGATCGGGAACCGGTTCTCGCGGCGCACCGCCATGAAGATGCGGGGCATCAGCGGGAAGTGGAACGCCATGTGGCACTCGTCGCCGCCGACCTCCGGGTCGCCGAAGTACTCCACGACGTCCGAGGGCCACTGGTTGGCCTCCGCGAGCAGCACCCGGCCCGGGTACTCGACGTCCATCACCTTGCGGCAGCGCTTGAGGAAGTCGTGGCTCTCGGTGAGGTTCTCGCAGTTGGTGCCCTCGCGCTCGAACAGGTACGGCACCGCGTCGAGGCGGAAGCCGTCGATGCCCAGGTCCAGCCAGAAGCGCAGGACCTCGATCATCGCCTCCTGGACGTCGGGGTTGTCGTAGTTCAGGTCGGGCTGGTGGGAGAAGAAGCGGTGCCAGTAGAACTGGCCGCGGACCGGGTCGTAGGTCCAGTTCGACGTCTCGGTGTCGACGAAGATGATCCGCGCGTCGGCGTAGCGGGAGTCGTCGTCGGACCAGACGTAGTAGTCGCCGTAGGGCCCCTCGGGGTTGCGCCGGGACTCCTCGAACCACGGGTGTGTGTCGGACGTGTGGTTCATGACGAGGTCGGTGATGACGCGCAGGCCGCGTTTGTGTGCCTCGTCGAGGAAGTAGACGAAGTCCTCGACGGTGCCGAACTCGGGCAGCACCTGGCGGAAGTCGCGGATGTCGTACCCGCCGTCGCGCAGCGGGGAGTCGTAGAACGGGGGCAGCCACAGGCAGTCGACGCCCAGCCACTGGAGGTAGTCCAGCTTCGAGGTCAGACCACGCAGGTCCCCGGTGCCGTCGCGGTTGGAGTCCTGGAACGCCCGCACCAGAACCTCGTAGAAGACCGCGCGTTTGTACCAGTCGTGGTCGACGTCGAGGGTGCGTGCATGTCCGTAGTCGTCGGCGTCCTGCTCGACGACGACGCCCGGTTCGGCCTTGTCACTCATCGGGGCCGAGGCTAATCGGACTCGCCCCGGTTCACAGCACGTGGGGCGAGAACGATTCAGTTCCTACCGCTGGACGCGCAGGATGTGCGCGACGTGGTTCCACGGCTGCAGGTCGACGTAGTTGAACTGGCCCCAGTCCCACGTCTCGCCGCTGACCTCGTCGTGCACCGTGAACCGGTCGTCCCAGCCCAGCCCGAGCGCCGGCATGTCGAGCGACGTCGTGCCCACCTGGCCGCTGAACGAGTCCAGCGTGCAGACCACCAGGACCGTGTCGCCGGTGGCGGGCTCGGTCTTGGAGTAGGCGATGATCTGCTCGTTGTCGACGTGGTGGAACGTGATGTTCCGCAGCTGCTGCAGCGCGGGGTGGGCCTTGCGGATCTCGTTGAGCCGCGTCAGGTAGGGCTCCAGCGAGTTGCCCGATGCCGCGGCGGCCTCGAAGTCGCGCGGGCGCAGCTCGTACTTCTCGGAGTTGTTGTACTCCTCGCTGCCCGGCTTGACCGGGTCGCCCTCGTACAGCTCGAAGCCGGAGTAGACGCCCCAGGTCGGCGCCATCGTCGCGGCCAGCGTGGCACGGATCGCGAACATGCCGGGCCCGCCGGTCTGCAGCGACTCGTGGAGGATGTCGGGGGTGTTGACGAACAGGTTCGGCCGGGCCTCGTCGGCGCGCTCGGCGTGCATGAGCGCGAACTCGGTGAGCTCCGGCTTCGTGGTGCGCCAGGTGAAGTAGGTGTAGCTCTGGGTGAACCCCAGGCGGGCGAGCCCGAACAGCCGCGCGGGGCGGGTGAACGCCTCGGCCAGGAACAGCACCTCGGGGTGGCGGGACTTGACCTGCCAGATCAGCCAGTGCCAGAAGTTCGGCGGCTTGGTGTGCGGGTTGTCGACGCGGAAGATCTTCACGCCGTGCTCGACCCAGTGCAGCACCACGCGCAGCGACTCTGCGTAGATGCCGGCCGGGTCGTTGTCGAAGTTGACCGGGTAGATGTCCTGGTACTTCTTCGGCGGGTTCTCCGCGTAGGCGATCGAGCCGTCGGGGCGGACGGTGAACCACTCCGGGTGCTCGGTGACCCACGGGTGGTCGGGCGCGCACTGCAGGGCGAAGTCGAGCGCGACCTCCATGCCGAGGTCGTTCGTGCGCGCCACGAACGCGTCGAAGTCCTCCAGCGTGCCCAGCTCGGGGTCGATCGCGTCGTGCCCGCCGTCGGCCGAGCCGATCGCCCACGGCGAGCCGACGTCGCCGGGCCCGGCGTTGACGTTGTTGTTGCGCCCCTTGCGGTGCTTCGTGCCGACCGGGTGGATCGGCGGCAGGTAGACGACGTCGAAGCCCATCGCGGCGACGCGGTCGAGCGCCTTCGCGGACGTGACGAACGAGCCGTGCACGGCGCGGCCGGTCTCGTCGCGGCCACCCGTGGAGCGCGGGAAGAACTCGTACCAGGAGCCGTAGAGGGCGCGCTCGCGGTCGACGTAGACCTGCTGGGCGCGGCCGCGGGTGATCAGCTCGCGGACCGGGCGCTCGGTCATGATCTGCTGCACGGCCGGGAACAGCGCGGGCGCGACGCGGGCGCGCAGCGGCATCGCGGTGTCGCGCAGCGCGTTGGCGGCGCCGAAGAGGAGGTCGCGGTTGCCGCGCTCGGCGGGACGACGGCCCACGCGCTGCAGCAGGCGGGCGCCGATCTCGAGGTCGTTGGCGAGCTCGTCGGGGCTCTGGCCGGCTTCCATCTTCTTGGTGACGGCGTGGCGCCACGTCGCCCACGGGTCGCTCCACGCGTCGACCCGGAACGTCCACATGCCCGGCTCGT
Source organism: Pseudonocardia abyssalis (assembly GCF_019263705.2). Lineage (NCBI taxonomy): Bacteria > Bacillati > Actinomycetota > Actinomycetes > Pseudonocardiales > Pseudonocardiaceae > Pseudonocardia > Pseudonocardia abyssalis. The sequence continues at coordinate 3,421,699 of NZ_JADQDK010000001.1, read as the reverse complement.
CGGCGGCGACGGTGGCGGCGAAGGTGTCGCCGCCGACCCCGACCGGTTCCATGCGCACGTGGTGCGCGGTGCCCTTGCTGCCGACGCGCTTCCAGACGACGTTGGCGGCGACCGCGTCGTGGCCCTCGCGCCACACCGCGGCGGTGATCGGGACGACCTCGCCGACCACGGCCTTGGCGGCCTGGCGGCCCCCACTGACCGAGGGCGTGACGTCGTCGATACCGATTCGTCCGGTCATCTCGGCACACACCCCCACTGAGCAGCCGTCGCAAGCGTCACAACCGTACCTACCCCGTCCAGCCACGAAAGGAACGGGTCGGAACCGATTCCGGAAGGTTCACGTGATCGTCATCCGGGCGGGCGGAACCGCTGCTTGAACGATCACGGGATCGGTTCCTCTATCCTGCCGCGCGTGAGAGCTCTCCGCCGTTTCACCGTGCGCGCCCAGCTGCCTCCCGCCCTCGCGCCCCTGCAGGCGCTGGCCACCAACCTGCGGTGGAGCTGGCATCCGCCCACCCAGGACCTGTTCGCCACGCTCGACCCCGATGCGTGGGAACGGGCCGGGCACGACCCCGTCCGCCTGCTCGGCGAGATCCCGACCGAGCGCTTCGAGGTGCTCGCCAAGGACGCCGACACCGTCGTCACCGTCCGGGAGCTGGCCGACGACCTCGCGGCCTACCTCGACGGACCGCGCTGGTACCAGTCCGAGCGCGAGGACGACGAGACGCTGCCCGAGGCCGTCGGCTACTTCTCGATGGAGTTCGGCGTCAGCGAGGTGCTGCCCAACTACTCCGGCGGCCTCGGTGTGCTGGCCGGTGACCACCTCAAGGCGGCGTCGGACCTCGGCGTACCGCTGATCGCCGTCGGCCTGCTGTACCGCTCGGGCTACTTCCGCCAGTCGCTCTCGCTCGACGGCTGGCAGCTCGAGCACTACCCGGCGCTCGACCCGCAGGGCCTGCCGCTGCAGCTCGTCGCCGCGGCCGACGGCAGCCCGGTGCTCGTGACGATCGCGATGCCCGCCGGCCGCACGCTGCACGCGCGGATCTGGCAGGCCTCCGTCGGACGGGTCCCGCTGCTGCTGCTCGACTCCGACATCGAGGAGAACGAGCCCGACCTGCGCGGCGTCACCGACCGCCTCTACGGCGGCGACCAGGACCAGCGCATCCGCCAGGAGATCCTGGTCGGCGTCGGGGGAGTGCGGGCCGTCCGGGCGTTCTGCGAGGTCACCGGCCACCCCCAGCCCGCGGTGTTCCACACCAACGAGGGACACGCCGGGTTCCTGGGCCTGGAGCGCATCCGCGAGCTGCAGGACGCGCACGGCCTGTCGTTCGACGAGTCGCTCGCCGCCGTCCGCGCGGGCACCGTCTTCACCACGCACACACCCGTGCCCGCGGGCATCGACCGCTTCCCCGTCGACATGGTCCAGCACTACTTCGGTGAGACGCTGCTGCCCGGCGTCCCGATGCAGCGCGTCCTCGCGCTCGGCGCCGAGGACAACCCCAACATGTTCAACATGGCGCACATGGGGCTGCGGCTCGCGCAGCGCGCCAACGGCGTCTCGCAGCTGCACGGTGCGGTGTCCCGCGGCATGTTCGGCGGGCTGTGGGAGGGCTTCGACGCCGACGAGGTGCCGATCGGCTCGGTCACCAACGGCGTGCACGGGGCCACCTGGGAGGCCCGGGAGATCACCGAGCTGATCGGTACGCCCGACGACCCGGCCGCCGAGGTCTCCGACGGCGAGCTGTGGGACCTGCGCACCGCGCTGCGCGCGCGGCTCGTCGCGGAGGTGCGCCGCCGGGTCCGCAAGGCCTGGCTGGAGCGCGGCGCGTCGCTGCCGGAGCTGGGCTGGACCGAGCACGTCTTCGACGAGAACGTGCTCACCGTCGGGTTCGCCCGCCGCGTGCCCACCTACAAGCGGCTCACGCTGATGCTGCGCGACAAGGACCGGCTGCGCGACCTGCTCCTGGACCCGCACCGCCCGGTGCAGCTCGTCGTCGCGGGCAAGAGCCACCCGGCCGACGACGGCGGCAAGGCGCTGATCCAGGAGATCGTGCGGTTCGCCGACGACCCGGCGGTGCGGCACCGCATCACGTTCCTGCCCGACTACGACATGTCGATGGCCCGCTACCTCTACTGGGGCTGCGACGTCTGGCTGAACAACCCGCTGCGCCCGCTCGAGGCGTGTGGGACCTCCGGCATGAAGTCGGCGCTCAACGGCGGCCTCAACCTGTCGATCCGCGACGGCTGGTGGGACGAGTTCTACGACGGGTCCAACGGCTGGGCCATCCCCACCGCCGACGGCATCTCCGACCCCACCCGCCGCGACGACCTGGAGGCCAACGCGCTCTACGAGCTGCTGGCCACACAGGTCGGGCCCGCGTTCTACGACCGCACCGACGGTGTGCCGCCGCGCTGGGTCGAGCTGGTGCGCCACACCCTGACGACGCTGCGCCCGCAGGTGCAGGCCGCCCGGATGGTGCAGGAGTACACCGAGACGCTCTACGCCCCGGCCTCCCGCGCCGCGGCCGGGATCGTCGCCGACTCCTTCGGACCCGCCCGCGAGCTGGCCGCCTACCGGTCTCGGCTCGGCGACGCCTGGAACCGGGTGCAGGTCGTGGGCGTCGACGCGTCCGGGCTGCCGGACACCCCGGTCGTCGGGGCGCCGATGACGGTGCGCGCGGTGGTGGAGCTGGCCGGGCTGGACCCGGCGGACGTGGTCGTCGAGGCCGTCGTCGGGCCCGTCGACGAGACCGACCAGCTCGACGCCCGCAAGCGCGCGGCCGCGATGAAGCACGTGGGCCCGGCGGACGGGGCGGGACAGCGGTTCGAGGCCGTGGTGCCGCTGCCGCACGCGGGGCTGACGGGCTACACGGTCCGCGTCCTGCCGTCGCACCCGCTGCTGGCGAGCTCGGCCGAGCTCGGCAAGGTCGTCCTCGCCGGCTGAGTGCCGGCCCCGGTGGTGCAGTAAAGCCACTCTGCTGCCATGACGTGGCGGCAGAGTGGCTTTACTGCCATACGGGGGCGGGTCAGGGGATGAGCAGGTCCTGGCCCGGGTGGATCAGGTCGGGGTTCGCGATGTTGTTGGCCTGCGCGATGCGCATGTAGTCGCCCGCGTTGCCGTAGAACTCCTTCGAGATCTTCGACAGGGTGTCGCCGCGCTGCACGGTGTAGCGGCGCTCGGCGGGGGCCGGCGGGGCGGCAGCCGCTGCGGCGGCCGCCTCGGCCTCGGCGCGGCCCTGGGCCTCGGCGGCGTCCAGAGCGGCCTTGTCGGCCTCGCTGATGTAGGAGTTGGGCGACCACGCGACCGACTTGTCGGCCTTGTAGATCACCAGGTTGCGGTCGTCCTGCAGCTCCAGGTGGCCGCCGGGGGCGTCGGTGTCCGAGGCCCACACCACGCCGTTGTCGGCGGTGTAGAGCACGAAGTTGCCGTCGGCCTGCATGTCGGCGCGTGCGGCGCCCTTGCCCGCGGTGTCGGTGCTCCACGCGACCGCGCCCGAGGCGTCGGTCAGGGTCAGGTTGCCGTCGGCCTGCAGGGCCAGGGTGTAGCGGCCGTTCGCCGAGGCGATGCCCGCCTGGCCCGCAGTGAGGCTGCTTCCGCCGGTGAGAGTGCTCACGAAGTGTCCTCTGCTCGTCCCGGAGTCCCGCCCACGCCCGCGTCTGGACGCGGGCCGCTCCGGCCGGGGCAGATTAGTGGTGCGCCCCGACCCCGGTGATCACGGGGCGGGGCTCAGCCGCAGCAGCCGCCCCCGCAGCACCCTCCGCCGCCGCCCGCCGGGGCGGGGACGCGCTGGGCGCCGCTGCGACCACCGACGGACACCGTCGTGAGCAGCTTGACGGTGTCGGCGTGGCCCGCGGGGCAGGAGGCGGGGTCGCCGGACTCGCTCATCGGGCGGTTGACCTCGAAGGTCTCCGTGCACTCGCGGCAGCGGAAGTCGTAGCGCGGCATGGGGCGACGATAGCGCCCCGGGGCCCGATCGCGGCGCCGTCAGCAGAGCGCCCGCGGTGCGCTGGGCCAGCGCGAGGTCCTCGGCCGATGCGGCGCGGGCCAGCAGGGCGCCGGTGGTGGTCCACCGGGCCTCGGCCCGGCGGAGTGCGTCGGGTCCGGCGTCGGCGGCGGCCACCAGGTGCCCGAGCCGGGCCTGCGCCGGGCGGGCACCGGCGCGGGCGGTGCGCAGGCCCGGGCGTCGGCGCAGCAGCGGGACGAGCGCCCCGGCCACGAGCGCCCCGGCCACGAGCACCCCGGCCACGAGCACCCCGGCCACGAGCACCACGGCAGCCCCGACGAGGACGGCGGTCACCGGAGCACCACCCGTTCCAGCGCGGTGAGCTCGGCGTCGAGCGCGGGCTCGTCGCGGGCGGCCTGCACCCCGGCCGGCACGAGGACGTAGCGGCCCGCGGCGGCCCGGGCCCTCGCGCGGGCGGGGTCGCCAGGGTGCTCGGCGAGCACGGCGTCGGCCGGGCGGGCGGTGCGGGCGAGCTGCTCCAGCCGCCGGGTGCGCAGGGCGCGCCGCCGGGCCGGGACGGACCTGCGGTCAGGGGGTGCGCAGGAGCAGCAGGGAGCGCGGCGGCTGCGTGATGGTCGCACCCCCCGGCACCGGCCGGAGCCCGGCCGGTACACCGTCGGACCGGGTGGAGTCGAGCTCCGGGACGTACGGGCCGCCGTCGGGCAGCGTCACCGCCAGCGCGTCCCATCCGGCGTGCAGGAGCAGCAGCCACTCCCCGCGCAGCAGGCCGAGGCTGTGCAGGCCGCCGTCGTGCCAGTCGTGCCCGCGCAGCCGACGCCCCGACGGGTGCCACCACAGCACCTCGCCGTCGCGGTAGAAGCTGTCGCGGTGCAGCGCGGGGGAGCTGCGCCGGATCGTCGTGACGCGCGCGACGAACGCCGTGAGCGACTCCGCGTCGGCGCCGACGCCCCAGCCGACCCACGACGTGGGTCCGTCGAGGCAGTAGGCGTTGTTGTTGCCGCCCTGGGTGCGCCAGAGCTCGTCGCCGCCGAGCAGCATCGGCGTGCCGGTGGACAGCAGCATCGTGGCGAGCAGGGCCCGCGCGGCCGAGAGCCGTCGCTCGGCGATCACCGGGGACGTCGTCGGGCCCTCGACGCCGAAGTTCTGCGAGCGGTTGTCGTCGGTGCCGTCGCGGTTGCCCTCGCCGTTCTCCTCGTTGTGCTTGTGGTGGTAGGACACCAGGTCGCGCAGGGTGAAGCCGTCGTGGGCGGTGACGAAGTTGACCGACGCCCACGGCCGGCGCCCGTTGGCGGCGTAGAGGTCGGAGCTGCCGGTCAGCCGCGAGGCCACCTCCCCGATGCCGCCGTGGCCGCGCCAGAAGTCGCGGACGGCGTCGCGGAAGCGCCCGTTCCACTCCGACCACGCCACCCCGAACCCGCCGACGCGGTATCCCTCACCGGTGGCGTCCCACGGCTCGGCGATCAGCTTGACGCGCGACAGGATCGGGTCGACGGCGATCGCGGTGAGCAGCGGGGCGTGCGGGTCGAACGCGCCCGAGCGCGGCCGTCCGAGCACCGAGGCGAGGTCGATCCGGAAGCCGTCGACGCCGAACGTCGTCACCCAGTGCCGCATGGCGTCGCAGACCAGGCGGATGACGGTCGGGGAGCCCGCGTCGAGGGTGTTGCCGGTGCCGGTGATGTCGGCGTCGTGGCCGTTGCCGCCGAGGGAGTAGTACGCGGGGGCGTCGAGGCCGCGGTAGGACAGCGTCGTGCCGCCGACCCCGCCCTCCGCGGTGTGGTTGGGGACGATGTCGAGGATCACCTCGATGCCCGCGGCGTGCAGCGCGCCGACCATCGTCGCGAACTCCTCGACCTCCGCCCCCGGCACGCTCGCGTACCCGGCGTGCGGGGCGAGGAAGCCGAGCGTCGCGTAGCCCCAGTAGTTGGGCAGGCCCCGCTCCAGCAGCGGCGGCTCGTCGGCGATCGAGGTGACCGGCAGCAGCTCGACGGCGGTGACGCCGATCCGGGTGAGGTGCGCGATCACGGCCGGGTGGGCGAGGCCGAGGTAGGTGCCGCGGTGCTCCGGCGGGACGTCGGGGTGGCTCTTCGTGTAGCCGCGGACGTGCAGCTCGGTGATCACCGTCTCCGACCACGGGACGTCCGGGCGCGGGTGCGTCGGCGACCCGTCCGGCCCACTGACGACCGAGAGCGGCACGTGCCCCAGCGAGTCGCGCTCGTTGAGCGCACCGGTCATCGGGTCGTCGACCCAGCCGCGGGCGGCGCCGAGGTCGGTGACGTGCCCGGTGATCCGGCGGGCGTACGGGTCGACCAGGATCTTCGCGGGGTTCGCCCGCAGCCCCTGCCACGGCCGGTACGGGCCCTGCACCCGGTAGCCGTAGCGCTGCCCCGCGACCACTCCGGGGACGTGGCCGTGCCAGACGCCGAACGTGCGCTCCGTCAGCTCCACCCGCCGCTCGGTGAGCGCGTGGTCGGGCCCGTCGACCAGACAGACCTCGACGGAATCGGCACTCGTGGAGGCGACGGCGAACCGCACCCCGGAATCGTCGACATGGGAACCCAGGGGGAAGACCGGCACGACGGGTCAGGATAGAGGGCACCTCGGGCCGGGACCGCACGATCGGCCAGGATGGGCACCGTGGCTGCACCTCTCCCTCCTCCGGACCTGACCGACCTCGTCGTCCGGATGGACGGCGTGTCCGTCCGCCGTGGCCCGGCCACGCTCGTGCACGACGTCGACTGGCGCGTCGAGCTCGACGAGCGCTGGGTCGTACTGGGCCCCAACGGCGCGGGCAAGACCACGCTGATGCGGCTCGCCGCGGCCGAGCTGCACCCCACGGTCGGCGCGGTGCACGTGCTCGGGGAGCGGATCGGGCGCGTCAACCTCGCGGAGCTGCGCACCCGGATCGGCCTGACGTCCGCCGCGCTCGGCCTGCGCATCCCGAACGACGAGACGGTGCGCGACGTCGTCGTCAGCGCCGGGTACGGGGTGCTCGGCCGCTGGCGCGAGGACTACGAGAGCGCCGACACCGACCGCGCCGACCAGCTGCTCGACGCGCTCGGCGTCCGCACGCTGGCGGAGCGCACGTACGGGACGCTGAGCGAGGGGGAGCGCAAGCGCACCCTGATCGCCCGCGCGCTGATGACCGATCCCGAGCTCCTGCTCCTCGACGAGCCCGCCGCCGGCCTCGACCTGGGCGGCCGCGAGGACCTCGTCTCCCGGCTCACCGCGCTCGCCGCCGACCCCGACGCCCCCGCATCGATCCTGGTCACCCACCACGTCGAGGAGATCCCCGTCGGCTACAGCCACGGGCTGCTGCTGCGCGACGGTGGCGTGGTCGCGGCGGGCCTGCTCGAGGACGTGCTGACCGACGAGAACCTCACCGCCACCTTCGGCCTGCCGCTCGGCGTGCTGCGCCGTCGCGGGCGCTACACCGCGTGGTTGCGTTGATCTAGGGTCCAGCTGTGACCGAATTCGTGAAGCTCGAGGTCGAGGGTGGGGTCGGGACGATCCGGCTGGACCGCCCGCCGATGAACGCGATCAGCCGCCAGGTGCAGGAGGAGCTGCTCGTCGTCTCCGCCGAGGCCACGCAGCGCGCCGACGTGCGCGCCGTGGTGCTCTACGGCGGGGAGAAGGTGCTCGCGGCGGGCGCCGACGTCAAGGAGATGGCGACGATGAGCTACGCCGACATGTCGGCGGTCGCCCGCCGGCTCTCGGCCGGGTTCGGCGCCCTCTCCTCGATCCCCAAGCCCACGGTCGCGGCCATCACCGGCTACGCGCTCGGCGGTGGCCTCGAGGTCGCGCTGGGCTGCGACCGGCGCATCTGTGGCGACAACGCCAAGCTCGGTCAGCCCGAGATCCTGCTCGGGATCATCCCCGGCGGTGGCGGCACGCAGCGCCTCACGCGCCTCATCGGCGCCCCGAAGGCGAAGGACCTGATCTTCACCGGCCGCATGGTGAAGGCGCAGGAGGCCCTGGAGATCGGGCTGGTCGACGAGGTCGTGCCGGCCGACGAGGTCTATGCCGCCGCCCGTCGCTGGGCCGAGCAGTTCGCGAACGGCCCCGCGCTGGCCCTCGCCGCGGCGAAGAAGGCCATCGACGGCGGCCTCGACGTCGACCTGCGCACCGGTCTCGACCTGGAGGCGGAGCTGTTCGCGGCGCTGTTCGCCACCGACGACCGCCAGATCGGCGTCGACTCCTTCGTGGCCAACGGCCCCGGCAAGGCGGAGTTCACCGGCCGCTGAGGCGCAGGATCGCCGTCTCGGCGCGTTCCGGCAGGACCCCGGCCGGGAACGCGCCGAGCCGGTGGTCACGTCGGGCGGCCGGTTAGGCTCCCTACCCATGAGTACGGACCCGGCCCCGAACCCGCACGCCACCGCCGAGCAGGTGGAGGCGGCGCGGCACGACGCCAAGCTCGCGAACGTGCTCTACCACGACTGGGAGGCCGGCTCCTACGACGAGAAGTGGTCGATCTCCTACGACGAGCGCTGCATCACCTACGCCGCCGACCGCTTCCGGCTCGTCGCCGGGGACACCGGGTGGCCGTACGGGCGGGCGCTGGAGCTGGGCAGCGGCACCGGGTTCTTCCTGCTCAACCTCATGCAGGCCGGGGTCGCCACGCGGGGGTCGGTCACCGACCTGTCGCCCGGGATGGTCGGGGCCGCGCTGCGCAACGCCGAGCACCTCGGCCTCGACGTCGACGGGCGGGTCGCCGACGCCGAGCGCATCCCCTACGACGACGCCACGTTCGACCTCGTCGTCGGGCACGCGGTGCTGCACCACATCCCCGACGTCGAGCTGGCCCTGCGCGAGGTGCTGCGGGTGCTCAAGCCGGGTGGGCGGTTCGTGTTCGCGGGCGAGCCGACCCGGATCGGCGACGCGTACGCCCGCCGCCTCGGTGCGCTCACCTGGAAGGCCACCACGACGCTGACGAAGCTGGGCCCGCTGAGCGGGTGGCGGCGGCCGCAGACCGAGCTGGACGAGTCGAGCCGGGCCGCGGCGCTGGAGGCCGTCGTCGACATCCACGTCTTCGACCCCGCCGAGCTGGAGGACACCGCCCGCCGCGCCGGGGCGATGGACGCGCGCGTGGTCACCGAGGAGTTCAGCGCCGCGATGCTGGGCTGGCCGGTGCGTACGTTCGAGGCCGCGGTGCCGCCAGGGAAGCTCGGGATGCGCTGGGCGATGTTCGCCTACCGCAGCTGGCAGCGGCTGTCCTGGCTCGACGAGAACGTGCTGACCCACGTCGTTCCGCGCGCGTGGTTCTACAACGCGCTGGTGACCGGGATCAAGGGCGGGCCGGTCGGGTAGTCCTACGGATCCGGCGGGCACCGGTTCGGCACGAGGATGGCGGCATGACCGCACTGCGCAGGCGCCTTCCCGTACTCGTGGGCGCGGTCAGCGCGGCGCTGGCCGTCGCCGCGGTCCTGCTGGCCGTCCAGTCGGCGCCGACCGAGACCGTCGCGCAGGCCCGCACGCACCTGACCGAGCTCGTGCTCGGGGTCGCCGGGGCGGGCGAGCCGGTCGTCGGCGAGGGGGCGGCGTGCCCGTGGCTGGGGATCGGGCCGACCAGCCGTCAGGTGCGTCCGCGGGTGGAGCTGCACCTCCCGGGTGGCCCCACCGGAGTCCTCGACGCCGCGGCGCGCTCCGGGGAGATCGTCGCCCGCGGCGCGGCGGGGGTCGAGGTCCGGGCGACGGGTGGCTACGTTCTCACCGTCCGGTCGTCGCGGGGGGGCGAGGTCGTGCTCGTGGGGGAGTCGCCGTGCGTGTGGCCGAGCGGGACGCGCACCCCGTGAACGAGGCCGAGCGCCCGCTGGAGCCGCTCTGGCGCGGGTTGCTGTTCTACCGCGTGCTGACGCTGGTCAGCACCACCGTGGTCGTGTTCGTCACGCTCGACGCCTACGCCTCCCCGGCCGGCGCCGTCGCGGTGCAGGCGGGGATGGCCGCGTGGACCGCGGTCCTCGCCCGCGGCTACTTCGGGGGGCGGCCGCGGCGGCGGCTCGCGCTCGTCGACCTCGTCGTCACCTGCGGGGTGATCGCGACGACGCCGCTGGTGCAGTCGGCCGCCCAGATCGCCGCGGACGCCCCCGTCTCCGGCTCGATCTGGACGCCGTGCGCGGTGCTCGCCTGCGCGCTGGCCGCCGGGCTGCGCGGCGGGCTGGGCGGTGCGGTCGTGCTCTGCTCGGTGCTGCTCGCGGTGTCGGCGCGCTGGCAGGACGAGGTCGGCGACATCCAGCTCATCGTGCTCGTCGCCGCGAGCATCGGGTTCGCCTCGACGGTGCTGCGCCGCCAGGCCGAGCGGCTGCGCGTCGCGGTCGCCTCGCAGGCGGCGATGGCCGAGCGGGAGCGCCTCGCCCGCGCCGTCCACGACGGGGTGCTGCAGGTGCTCGGCTACGTCCACCGCCGCGGTGCGGCGCTCGGCGGCGACGCCGCGACGCTCGCGGTGCTGGCCGGGGAGCAGGAGGTGGCGCTGCGGACCCTGCTCACCACCGGCGGTGCGCCCACCGACGTCCACGGCGACCGCGACCTGGCCGACGCCCTGCGCATGCTGGGGTCCGCGCGCGTCAGCGTCTCCACGCCGGCGTACGCGATCCGGATGCCCGCGCACGTCGTCGAGGAGCTGGTCGCGGTCGTCGGGGCGGCGCTGGCGAACGTGGCGCTGCACGTCGGCCCGGACGCGGCCGCGTGGGTGCTCGTCGAGGACCTGGGCGACGGGGTGGAGGTCAGCGTGCGCGACGAGGGCCCCGGCATCCCCGACGGGCGGCTGGCGTCGGCGGCGGAGCAGGGGCGCCTCGGGGTGTCGCGGTCGATGATCGGCCGGGTGCGCGACCTGGGGGGCACGATCACCTGCGAGACCGGCCCCGGCCGGGGCACCGAGTGGATCGTCCGGATGGCGAGGGAGCAGGCATGACCGAGATCACCGTGATGGTCGTCGACGACCACCCGATCTGGCGCGAGGGCGTGGCCCGTGACCTCACCGAGCGCGGGCTGCGGGTCGTCGCCACCGCCCCGGACGCCGCCGCGGCCGTGCGGATCGCGCTGGCCACGCGGCCGAGCGTCGTGCTGATGGACCTCAACCTCGGCGCCACGTCCGGCGTCGAGGCGATCGAGGGCATCCTCGCGAAGCTGCCGCAGACCCGCGTGCTCGTGCTGTCGCAGAGCGGCGAGCAGGCCGACGTCCTGGAGGCGGTGAAGGCGGGGGCGACGGGCTACCTGGTGAAGTCGGCGGGGGTCGAGGAGCTGCTCGCCGCGGTGCAGCGCACGGCGGCCGGGTTCCCGGTGTTCACGCCGGGGTTGGCGGGGCTGGTGCTGGGCGAGTTCCGGCGCCTGGCCGGGGAGCCCGCCGCCGAGGAGGCGCCGGTGCTGACCGAGCGCGAGACCGAGGTGCTGCGGTTGGTCGCGAAGGGCCTCACCGCGAAGCAGATCGGGGAGCGGCTCGTCGTCTCCCACCGCACGGTGGAGAGCCACGTCCAGAACACCCTGCGCAAGCTGCAGCTGCACAACCGTGTCCAGCTCGTGCGCTACGCGATCGACCAGGGCCTCGCCGACGACTGAGCCCGGACGGGTGACGCGGGGTGTCGGGGGGTTCGGGCGTCGTGTCCGGGATGGCAGGATCGGATCATGACCGCGGGGAGTCCGGTGTCCGCGGTGCTCCTGCACGGCCACCCCCGCGCCGACGCGCTGCGTTCCGGCGGGATCACGGTGCTCGGCGTCGTCGACTCCGTGGAGCAGGCGCTCGCGCTGGCCCCCGACGTGCTGGTGGTGGACCTGGCCGGCCCCGACGCGCTGGCCGCGATCGCCGCCGCCAGCGACGACGGTGCCGCGGTGCTGGCGGTGTCGGTGTCCGGGGAGCACACCGAGGTGCTGGCCGCGGTGCGTGCGGGGGCGACGGGGTACGTCGTCGACACCGGGCGTCCGTGGGACGTCGCCGATGCGGTGACCCGGCTGGCCGCCGGTCAGCCCGCCTACGGCCCCGGCCTCGCGGCGACCGTGCTGGAGGCGAGCGGCGGACCCGCGTCCCCCGACGTGCGCCTCACCGAGCGCGAGTCCGACGTGCTGCGCCTCGTCGTCGAGGGGCTGACTGCCCGCCAGGTCGCCACCCGGCTCGGCCTCTCGCCGCGGACCGTCGAGAACCACGTGCAGCACCTGCTGCGCAAGCTCCCGGTGAGCAACCGCGCGGGCCTCGTCCGCTACGCGATCGAGCACGGCCTGGCCTGAGCGGCCCGCGCGCACCGTCCGCCTCCCCGCGCACGCTCGATGGTGCGCGGGACGCCACCCGGTGCGCGTGGCCGGACGTCAGCCGAGCCGGCCCACCCGCTCCAGGACGTCGGCGAGCACGGCGTCGCAGTCGGCCTCCAGCGCCACCCGGACGACGGGTCCCTCGCCGCCCGGGACGGTCGCGCCGCGGGCCGGGCCCAGGTCGCAGGCGACCTGCACGGGCGTCTCCTCGGGCCGCAGTGTGCCGGGCCGGATCGCCTCCAGCACGGCGACGGCGTCGTGCAGCGCCACCGCGTCGACGCCGTGGCGGGCGCGGAAGGCCGCCCGGTAGTGCCCGATGATCTCCGCCAGCTCGTGCCCGCGCGGCCCGCCCGCGTCGAGGGCGGCGACCCAGTCGGGCCCGGCCGTGCAGCGGTGCGTCAGGTCCAGCGGGACCATCGTGACCGGCACGTCGGCCTGGGTGAGCACGCGGTGCGCGGCCTCGGGGTCGCAGTGCGCGTTGAACTCCGCGGCCCCGGTGACGTTGCCCGCGCCCAGTGAGCCGCCCATCCACACGATCCGCCCGATCCGCGGCGCGAGCTCCGGGTGCACCGCGAGCAGCAGAGCGACGTTGGTGAGCGGGCCGATCGGGGCGACCGTCACGGGCTCGGTCGTCTCCCGCAGCACCGCCGCCATCACCGCGACGGCCCCGCGCGGGTCGGGCTCCGCGGTGGTGTCGGGCAGGGCCGACGCGCGCCCGCCGAGGCCGTCGCCGCCGTGCCACTGCTCGGCCCGCTCGGCCCGGTCGTGCACCAGCGGCCGCGCGGCGCCCGCGGCGACCGGCACGTCGGCGCGGCCCGCCAGCGCGAGCACCCGCCCGGCGTTGCGGGTGGTCATCGACAGCGGGACGTTGCCGAAGACGGTGGTGACGGCCCGCAGGTCGACCTCGGGGGACGCGGCGGCCAGCATCAGCGCGACGGCGTCGTCGACGCCGGGGTCGGTGTCGATGATCAACGGGATCGGCATGGCGTCAGCGTAGGGGGGTTTCGCGGCCGTAACCGGGCGTTAATCGCGAGGCGCCATCGGAGTTCCTAGATTCACCGGGTCGACGGCCGTCCCCCCGCTCGCCGTCGCCCTACGTCAGGAGTCCCCGCATGATCGTGTCCCGTCGTGATGTGTTCCGCCTCACCGGCCTCGGCGCCGCCGGGTGGGTGCTGACGGCCTGCGGGGGCGGGTCGGCGGCGCCGACGCCCGCTGCGGGGGGCGGGTCGCTCGGTGAGGTCTCCGTCCAGCTGTCGTGGATCAAGAACATCGAGTTCGGCGGCGAGTTCATGGCCGACTCGAAGGGCTACTACACCGAGGCGGGCATCGATGCGGTCGAGCTCGTCAGCGGGCCGGTCGACAGCGCCGACGCCCTCGTGCTCGCCGGCAACGTCACCGTCGGCATCTCCGCCCCGGACGCCACCGCGCGCTTCATCGTCGAGCAGGGCGCGCCGCTGAAGATCATCGGCAACACGTTCCAGAAGAACCCGTTCTGCATCCTCTCGATCGAGGAGGGCAGCCCGATCCGCACGCCGGCCGACCTCGTCGGCAAGCGCGTCGGCATCCAGGCCGGCACCAACCAGCAGATCTTCGCCGGGCTGCTCGCCGCGAACTCGATCGACCCGGCGTCGGTCGAGCAGGTCGTCGTCCAGTACGAGCCGACGCCGCTCACGGAGAAGACCGTCGACGGCTTCATGTCCTTCCTCACCAACGAGCCGTTCCTGGTCAAGGCCGACGGCTTCACGCCCGTCACGCTCGCGTTCGCCGACAACGGCCTGCCGCTGACCTCGGAGTCGTTCGTCGTCCTGCAGGAGACGATCGACGACCGGCGCGACCTGCTCAAGGCGTTCCTGCTCGCCGAGGTCCGCGGCTGGAACGACGCCGTCGCCGACCCGGCTGCCGCCGCGGCTCTCGCCGTCAACACCTACGGTGCCGACCTCGGGCTCGACCTCCCCGGCCAGACCGAGCAGGCCATCGCGCAGAACGACCTGATCGTCAGCGCCGACACCGCGGCCAACGGCCTGTTCACCGCCACCGACGCCGCGATCGCCGACGTCATCGGGGCGTTGTCGGTCATCGGCATCACGATCACCGCCGAGGAGCTGTTCGACTTCTCGATCCTCGACGAGGTGTACGCCGAGAACCCCGACCTGATCGTCGGATGACCTCCACCGTCGCTCGGTCCACCCTCGATCCCGCCGCCGACCCGGCGTCGGCCACGGGCATCCACATCCGGGGGCTGACGAAGAAGTTCACGATGGGCCGCACGGCGGTGGACGCGCTCGCCCCGATCGACCTGGGCACGGTCCAGAACTCGTTCCTGTCGCTGCTCGGCCCGTCGGGGTGCGGGAAGTCGACGATCCTGCGGATCCTCGCCGGCCTGGAGTCCCCGACGGCGGGCGAGGCGCTGATCAACGGCCGCTCCACCCGGGAGATCCAGCGCGACCACCAGCTCGGCATCGCGTTCCAGGAGGCCGCGCTGCTGCCGTGGCGCACCGTCGCGGGCAACATCCGGCTGCCGCTGGAGGTCACCGGGATCACCCCGGAGCCCGGTCTCGTCGACGGGCTGATCGAGCTGGTCGGGCTCACCGGGTTCGAGAGGGCCAAGCCCGCGCAGCTCTCCGGCGGCATGCGCCAGCGCGTCGCGATCGCCCGCTGCCTGGTCGTGCAGCCGACGGTCATGCTGCTCGACGAGCCGTTCGGGGCGCTCGACGACATGACCCGCCAGCGCCTCAACGTCGAGCTGCTGCGGATCTGGACCGAGCGCCCGGCCACCACGCTGATGGTCACGCACGGCATCTCCGAGGCGGTGTTCCTCTCCGACGTGGTGGCGGTGATGAGCGCGCGGCCGGGCCGGATCGCCGAGCTGGTGGAGATCGACCTGCCCCGGCCGCGGCACCCCGACCTCGTCCGAACCCGGGAGTTCCACGCCTACGTCGACCGGCTCTCCGAGATCCTGTTCGGGAGCGCGGAGTGACCCGTGAGCGGCTCGGGGGGCTCGCGGGCGTGCTCGTGATCCTCGCCGTCTGGTGGCTCGCGTCGATCCTGCTGTTCCGGGGCAGCGGGTCGATCCCGACCCCGCCGTCGGTGTTCGCCGAGTTCGCCGACCCGCAGCGCTGGTCGTCGACGGCCGCCAACGCCACGTCGACGGTGTCGTCGGCCGCACAGGGCTACCTGTGGGGCAACCTGGCCGCGATCGCGCTGGCCGTGCTCGTCCTGCTGGTCCCGCGGCTGGAGGCTCTGGCCAACCAGGTCGCGATCGTCAGCTACTGCATCCCGCTCGTCGCGATCGGGCCGGTGATCGTCATCGTCGCGGGCCGCGACGCGCCGAACGGGGCGTCGATCGTGCTGGCCGCGATGAGCGTGTTCTTCACGACCGTCGTCGGCTGCCTGGTGGGTCTGCGCGCCGCCCCGCGCGCGAGCGTCGACCTGGTGCGCGCGTACGGCGGCTCGGCCTGGACGACGCTGCGCAAGGTCCGGGTGATCTCCGCGCTGCCCAGCCTGTTCGCCGCACTGCGGATCGCCGCGCCCGCCGCGTTCCTCGGCGCGATCCTCGCCGAGTACCTGGGCAGCGGTGGCGACTCCACCCTCGGCCGGGCGCTGATCGCCGCGCAGACGCAGTCGGACGCCCCGCTGCTGTGGTATCTCGCGCTGGTCAGCGGCCTGATCTCCGGGATCGGGTACCTGCTGGTCGGGATCGTGGCCCGGCTCGTCACCCCGTGGACGAGCACGTGATCGCCGCGCGGCTGGGCCGGGCCGTCGTCACGATCGGGATCGCCGTCGTGGTGCTGGTGGCGCTGTGGGCGGCGCTGCTGTCCCTGTTCGACGTGTCGTCGTTCGTGGGCAAGTCACCGTCCGACGTGTGGGCCTACCTGTTCTCCGACGCGCCCGAGCGCGGCGTCCGGCCGGCGTCGCTCACCGCGGAGCAGGCCCGCGCCGACAGCCTCGCGGCGCTGGGCACCACGCTGGTCAACGCGGCGATCGGGTTCGGCTCGGGCATGGTGATCGCCACCGCCGTCGCGATCGGGTTCGTGCTGTGGAAGCCCTTCGAGGTGGCGTTCCTGCCGATCGCGATGCTGCTGCGCTCGGTCCCGCTGGTCGCGATGGCGCCGTTGCTGCTCCTGGTGTTCGGGCAGGGCAAGATCGGGATCGCGGTGATCGCGGCGATCGTCGTGCTCTTCCCGGCGCTGGTGAACATCGTGCTCGGGCTCGGTGCGGCCAACCCCCAGTCCCTCGACGTCGTGCGCGTCAACGGCGGGTCCGCGCTGACGGCGCTGGTGGCGGTGCGGATCCCGTCGGCGCTGCCGCAGTTCCTCGCCTCGGCGCGGATCTCGGTGCCCGGCGCGATCGTCGGCGCGATGCTCGCGGAGTGGCTGGTCGGGTTCGAGGGGATGGGCGGGGTGCTCTCGGGCTACAAGGGCTCGGGCAACTACGGCGGCGTGTGGACCGTCGTCGCGATGTCGGTGCTGGTCTCGATCGTGCTCTACGAGGCGATGACGGTGCTCGAGGCCGCGCTGCTCGCGCGGTGGGGACCGGAGGCGGGGGTAGCTTCCCGGGTGTGAGCGTGCTCGTGGTGGGAGCGGTCAACGTCGACCTCGTCGTGGCCGCGCCGCGGCTCCCCGGGCCGGGGGAGACGGTCGTCGGCGACGGGATGGAGCGCTTCGGCGGTGGCAAGGGGGCGAACGCGGCGGTCGCGGCCGCGCGGGCCGGGGCCGCCGTCGTGCTGGTCGGGGCGGTGGGCGACGACGACCTCGGTGCCGCGGCCCTCGACGAGTTGCGCGCCGAGGGCGTCGACGTCTCCGGGGTGGCGGTGCTTCCCGGGCGGGCCACCGGGGTCGCGCTGATCGTCGTCGATGCGGCGGGGGAGAACCAGATCGCGGTGGGGGCGGGCGCCAACGCCCACGTCCCGGCGTCCGTGACCGTCCCGCCGGGCACGCGGTGCGTGCTGGTCAGCACCGAGATCAACGACGACGCCGTGCTCGCGGCGTTGCGGACCGGCATCCCGTGCGTGCTGAACCCCGCACCGGTCACCGACGCCGTGGTCGCCGCGCTCGACGCCGGGCCGATCCTCACCCCGAACCGGGGGGAGTGCCTCGACCTGGCCGCCCGCCTCGGCGCCCCCACCGACGAGGTGGGCGTAGCGGCACGACGGATCCGGGAGCGGACCGGGGCGCCGGTCGTGGTGACGCTGGGCGGTGCCGGGGCGCTCGTCGTCGACTCCGTCGTCGAGACGGTCCCGGCTCCCACGGCGACCGTCCGCGACACCACGGGGGCCGGCGACACGTTCAACGGCGTGCTCGCCGCGCGGCTGGCGGCGGGCGACGCCCTCGCCGACGCGGTGCGGGTCGCGGTGCGCGCCGCGTCGGTCTCGGTGGGGGCCGTCGGCGCGCGGGCCGGGATGCCGACCGGCTGATCTACTCCGACCGCGTCGGTTCGCTCTCGTCGTCGGACTCGAGGTCGGTCGCGGCGCGGTCGGCCGCGCCCCCGCTGCCACCCGGGTCCGTGTCGGGAGTGTCCTCGGCGGAGGCGTCGGCGGCGGCGTGCACGCGGTCGTCGCCCGGCTCGGCCCGGGTGGGGTTGTCGACGCGGCGGGAGACGACGCGGTCGAGCTCCTCGTCAGATGTGGTCATCTCCGCAGGTACCCGCTTCCGGTCGCACCGACACGGCCGGTCAGGCGCCGCACCCCCGCACGCTGACCATCCCCGTACCCCGTCGACGACCTCGTGTCCCGGCTCACGCCGGCCGGCGCGGGGGCGTCCGGCATCATCGGCGCATGACGAGCATGTGGGGGTCGCCGCTGCGCGACCGCTGGGCCGGGCGCCGCGACCCCCGTCAGGCCCGCTTCCTCACCCTCGCCTCGCTGCGCTGGGTGCTGCGCAACCGGGCGTACACGCCCTGGTACCTGGTCCGCTACTGGCGGCTCCTGCGCTTCCGGGCGGTGAACCCGCACGTGGTGCTGCGCGGCATGGTGTTCCTCGGCAAGCGGGTCGAGCTGCACGCCCGCGCCGGGTACGGGCGCCTGGAGATCGGCCGCTGGGTGCACATCGGCGACGGCAACTCCCTGCGCTGTCACGAGGGGTCGCTGCGGATCGGCGACAAGGTCGTGTTCGGCAAGGACAACACCGTCAACTGCTACCTCGACGTCGAGATCGGTGCGGCCACGATCGTCGCCGACTGGTGCTACGTCACCGACTTCGACCACCGCATCGACGACGTCACCATCCCGATCAAGGACCAGGGGATCGTCAAGACGCCGGTGCGGATCGGGCCGGACTGCTGGATCGGCACGAAGGTGTCGGTGCTGCGGGGCACGCGGGTGGGCCGGGGCTCGGTGCTCGGCGCCCACGCGGTCGCGCGCGGTGACGTCCCGGAGTACTCGATCGCCGTCGGGGCGCCGGCGCGGGTGGTGCGCAACCGGCTCGACGACTACCGCGCCGCCGCCGACGAGCGGGCCGCGATCGCCGACATCGCCCGCAAGACCGCCGCGGCGGTGCAGGAACGCATCGCCCGCGCTGAATCGATGTGAGCTGTGTCCGAGTCGGTAACAGCGTCGCCGCTCCGGCCGTTGGTCAGGTGGAAGCGCACACCGACCCGAAGGAGCTCCCGATGAACGACCGCACCGTCTCGCGCCTGCAGGAGCTCGAGGTGTCCTACACCGTCGCCGTCAACGAGGCGGTCGCCGAGGACCGCGACGACCTGGTTCGCGAGCTCGTCGCCGAGTACCCGAACGCGATCGCGGTGGCCCTCTCGCAGGACGCGGCCTGATCTACCTGTCGAACACGTTCCCCGTGGGGATCTTCGGGCGGGCCAGCTCGATCGGCCCGCCCGCCGTCGTGCGTGCGTAGACCTCCGCGGTCGCGGCGGCGATGTGCGTCCAGTCGAACTCGTCGCCCAGCCGCGTCCGCGCGGTGCGGGCCCGCCGTCGCGCGGATGCCGGGTCGGTGAGGACCCGTCCGACGGCTCGGGCGAGCGCCGGCACGTCGCCGGGTGGGAACGAGATCCCGCTGACGCCGTCGACGACGATGTCGCCCAGCCCGCCCGCGGTCGACGCCACCAGTGGCGCCCCCGCCGCGGCCGCCTCCAGCGCGACGATGCCGAACGGCTCGTAGCGGCTGGGGAGCACGACCGCGTCGACGCCCGCGAGCAGCGCGGCGAGGTCGGCGTCGGGCAGGTGCCCGAGGAACGCGACGCTGCGTCGGACACGGTGGGTGCGCACGGCGTCGTCGAGGAGTTCCGTCGCGGTGCCGGTCCCGGCGACGAGCAGCCGCGTGCCCGGGTGGGCCCGTCGGATCCGCGGGAGTGCGGCGATCAGGTCGTGGACGCCCTTCTCGTACTCCAGGCGGCCGAAGTACAGCAGCAGCGGCGCGCCGTCGGGGGAGTGGTGCTCGCGGGCCGCTACGACCCGCCGCCGCGGCACGCGCCAACTGCGTTGCTCGATCCCGTTGTGCAGCACAGTGATCGGGGCGGGGTCGAGGTCGAACAGCTCGGCCACCTCGCCGCGCATCGCCGCCGAGCAGGTGACGACGGTGTCGGCGCGGTTCGCCAGCCACCACTCCGTGGAGTGCACCTGACGGCTCGTCGGCGAGGACAGCCAGCCGTTGAACCGGCCCGCCTCGGTCGCGTGGATCGTGGCGACGAGCGGGGTGCCCAGTACGTCGGCGAGCGCGATCGCGGGGTGGGCGACGAGCCAGTCGTGGGCGTGGACGACGTCCGGGCGCCAGTCCGCGAGGCGGGTGAGGGCGGCGCGGACCATCGCGTGACCCATCGCGAGCGTCCACGCCACCATGTCGCGCGCGAACTCCAGGTGCGCGGGGTCCTCGGCGACCCGCAGCACGCGCACCCCGTCCCGGGTGTCGAGGCTGGTGGGGTGGGTGCCGGCGTCGCTGCCGGTGGGGTGGCGGGCCAGCACGACGACGTCGTGGCCCGCCGCGGCCAGCTCGGTGGCCAGCGCGTGCACGTGCCGACCCAGCCCGCCGACCACGACCGGGGGGTACTCCCAGGACACCATCAGCACCCGCATCGACAGAACCTACTAGCCGGTACGGGTAGGCCCCCGGCGCACCCCACCCCGCGAGTCGGGGCGGGGCAGCGCGCGAGCCGGGCCCCACCCGTCCGCGAGTCGCCAGTTCTGCGCCCGCGAGTCGCCAGTTCCGCGCCCGCGAGTCGCTGGATTCCCGGCCTGCGGTCCGGTCGGACCGTTCGGTGGCCCGAGCTCTCACGGGCGGGAGAACAGCGACTCGCGGGCGTCGATCTCGCGACTCGGGGGCGCAGGAACGGCGACTCGCGGGGTCAGATCAGGGGGTTGTGTTCGCTCGCCACCACTGCCCCGGGTTCCGCTCCGGGGATGAACTTGCGCCAGTCACCGCTCACCATCGTCGGGGCGTCGACCACGCGCACGCCGTCGGCGAAGTAGGTGGTGGCGAGCACCGTGCGCGGGGCGGTCGTGCGGTTGGCGGCCGCGGTGTGGAAGCAGTGGGCGGAGTGGAAGCTCATCTCGCCCGCCGCGAACGGCCCGTCCTCGACGTCGACCTCGTGCGCCCGGAACGCCTCGGACACCCCGCGGTCGTACGTCGTGCCGTGCTTGTCGAACTCGACGTCCTCGACCAGCCGCCACGTGTCGGCGCCGCGCGCGAACGCCAGCGGCCCCATCTCGCGCGGCGTGGGCTGCAGCGGGATCCACGCCGTCAGGACGTCGGCGGAGGCGAGCGGGAAGTGGTGCGCGTCGAAGTGCCACGGGGTGCGCCCCGCGCCGGGCTCCTTCGACAGCGCGTTGTCGTGGTAGAGCCGCACCTGCCCGACCCCGAGCAGCCCGGCCGCGATCCCGCCGATCCGCGGCGAGAGCACCGCGGCGCGCAGCAGCGGGTCGTCGAGCCACATCATCTCCAGGCTCTGGAACCCGACGGCGGGGTCGACGGCGGCGTCGAGCATCTCGCGCACCCGCACCCGCAACCGCTCCAGGCCGCCCGGGGGAGAGCACCCTCGGCAGCCTGACGAACGAGTCCGCGCGGTACGCCGAGATCTGCGCGTCGGTGAGCGGGTAGGGCTCGGCGAGCTCGGCGGCCAGGGCGACGTCGGAGGGGAGAGGGCCGGGGTCGTGCGGCGCGGGGTCGGTCAGGGGGCCGGACGGGGTGGGGCCGTCGGCCAGGGACATGTACCAGTCCCACCACTGGTCGTTGCCGCGGTCCCACTCCACCGCGACGTCCGAGGCGTCACCCGCCGCCGTCGTGGCGGAGAGGTACGGGTTCACCGGCTCTCCCACGTCATCAGGTGGGTCTCGTGGGTGAAGGAGTAGGAGCCGTCGGCGCCGCGGCACCCGGCCAGGTAGGTGCCCAGCGGCCCGTCGGACTCCATCGCGTCCAGCGACACGGTGCCGTCGAACGCGCAGCGCTGCAGGAACCCCTCGACGACGGCGCGGTCGGCGGAGCCGGTCGTGTAGTGGATCGGCACGATCGTCGGCCGCACCCCGGCGGCGCCCAGGGCGTCGGCCACGCCCTCCGCGTCGGTGTACGGGGTGACCGCGGGCGCGAACTGGGCGCGGTAGGCCTCGTAGAACGCGAGGTAGTGCGAGCCCGCACAGGCCTGCGCGATGACCCCGAAGCCGCCCGGGCGCAGCGCCGCCACCATCCGCGCGACGCCCGCGCCGAGCTGGTCGGGCGGCAGCGCGTAGAGGGCGTGGGTGGCCCAGGCGACGTCGTAGGCGCCGCGCGCCCGGAAGTCCTGCAGGAACAGCTCGTGCTCACCCGCCGCGGCGAACGGGGTGCGCAGCACGGCGCGGGCCTCGGCGATGCTGAAACCGGAGGGATCGAGCAGGTCGACGGCGACGGGCGGGTGCGACGGTAGGCCCTTCTTCAGCAGCGCGGCGGGGAACTTGCCGCTGCCGCAGGCGACGTCGAGCAGCCGGATGCGGCCGTCGAGGGTGTGGTCGCGCAGGTCAGCGGCCCAGTCGCGGGCGTCGGCGAGCTGGCGGTAGTCCTCCGTGGCGAGGGCGTAGAACGCCTCCATCTCCGTGCGACCCGCCTCGCTCCAGTGGTCGAGACTGCGTCTGGCCGTGTCGGGAGTGGTCACCGTACGAACCCAACCACGCCGTTCGGCGCGCCGCGACCGGTTCGGGCCCCTACGTTGAGGTGTGACCACCCTGGGCTCGACCCTTCCGCTGGACCGTCTGCGCGACGAGCTCCGCGGGGCGAGACCTCTGCCGGCGCTGACCGGCGAGCGGTACGCGCTCACGCACGCCGAGTACGAGGCGGCGAGCGACCAGCGCCGGCTGCTGCAGGACTGGATGGCCACGGCGTTGCCCCCGCTGCTCGACGGGTGCGACCCGGTGCGGGTCGTCGGGGTCGGGGTGGGCGACGGCAGCATCGACGCCCCGCTCGCCGCAGCCCTGGCCACGGACGGGCGCCGCGTCCACTACACCGGTGTCGAGCCGCACGCGCCGTCCGCGATGGGTTTCGTCGGCCGGCTGGTCGCGCTCCCGGCCGCGGCGCTGACGCCGTCGGTCGTCGTCGGCGACTTCGCCGAGCACGACGCCGGCACCCCGGCCGACCTGGTCCACTTCGTCCACTCCCTCTACTACGTCGACGACCTGGGCACCGCGCTCGACCACGCGCTGACGATGCTGCGCCCCGGTGGCCTGCTCGTCGCCGCGACCGCCCCGCTCGCCCCGCTCTGCGTGCTCACCGAGCTGCTCTGCCCGTGGGGCGAGCACCGGCCGTGGTTCGCGGGCGACGTCCTCGGTGAGCTCGATCTCCGCGCGCTCGACGTCCGCACCGAGACCCTGGTCGGGCACCTCGGCGTCGCCGACGTCCTCACCGACCCGTGCGGCCGGGGCGAGGCGGTGTTCGACTTCCTGGTCGGCGCCCGCACCGCGTCGATGACGGCGGCGGTCCGCGGTGCGGTGCTCGACTACCTCGGCGGCATCGTCGAGGACGGGCACGTCCCCCATCCGCTGGACATCATGATCGCGCGGGTCCGCTGAGGGATCGTGCGCGGAAAGGGCGGTCATAGCCACCCTTTCCGCGCACGGGTGCGTCAGCGCAGGTCACGGGCGTCGAGGTGGCCGAAGGGTTGGGCCGGCCAGGAACGGACCCGCTGCTCCGCGTCACCGCGACGGCCGTCGTGCACCAGGGCCGCGAGCTCGTCGACGCGTGCGGCGTGGGCGTGCGCGCGGTCGCGGGCGTACCCGGCCGCGGAGTCCTTCGTGACCATGAACGCCCAGTCGCTCGACAGCGCGAGCAGCGCCTCCTGCGCCAGCGCGTCGCGCAGCGGGTCGCGGCCCGGGCCCGCGGGCGGGACCGACAGCAGGGTCTTCTGCACCGCGGCGTTCAGCGCGACGAGGTCCTCGACGCCCGCCCACACCCGCCAGTCCTTCCCCGACCCCCACGACGACGGCGGCAGGTCCACCGGATCGCCGACGAGACCGTGCTCGAGGGCCCCACGCAGCGTCGTCACCCGCACCCCCGCGTCGGGCAGCGCGCGCAGGACCGCCTCCAGCCACGCCGGGCCCTCGTGCCACCAGTGTCCGAACAGCTCGGTGTCGAACGCGGCGACGGTCAGCGCGGGACGGCCGTGCTGCTCGCGCAGGTCCGTCAGCCGTTCCCGGACGACGGTGACGAAGTCGGCCGCGTCGCGCGCCACCGCGGCGGCCGCCCGCTCGGGCTCGTAGGGCGCCTTGTCCCACGGCTCGATCGCGTGGCCGGTGACGCGCGCGGGCTTGAGGCCCGACGGGTGGTCGTAGGTGTGGAAGTCGCGGTAGTCGCGCCCGCCCGGGTAGCCCTTGCGGGGTGACCAGACGCGGTAGGTGACGTCGAGGTCGCGGGCGAACGCGAGCACGTCGGAGCCACCGACGGGCTGCGCGAACGCCGTGTCGCCGCGCACCGCCGGGCCGTCGACGAGGAAGCGGGCCACGCCCGCGGCGGCGTACTCGTGCTCCATCCCCGGCGCGTACCCGCACTCCGGCGCCCAGATCCCGGCCGGGCGGGTCCCCAGCCGCAGCCGGGCGTCGGCCAGGCCCGCGGCCAGTGCGAACTCCCGCACCGACGGTTCCAGCAGCGGTGCGAACGGGTGCGTCGCGGGGCCGCCGAGCAGCTCGAGGGCGCCGCCGTCGGACAGCCCGCGCAGCAGCGGCGACGCCCCGTGTCGCCAGCGTCGCTCGTACAGCTCCAGCGCGGCGGTCGCGGAGCGGTGCTCGTGCGCCCCCAGCTCGGGCAGCCGTGCGGCGGCCTCGTGCGCGCGCAGCAGCCACCCGCCGAGCCAGTCGTGCACGCCACGCAGGGAGTACGGGTCGTCGAGCTGCGCGGCGAGGACGGGCGTGACGCCGAGGGTCAGCAGGTCGCGGCGACCCTCGGCGGCCAGGCGCTCCACGACGTCGAGGACGGGGAGGTAGGAGTGCGCCCAGGACTGGTAGAGCCACTCCTCGCCGACCGGCCAGCGGCCGTGGTGGGCGAGCCAGGGGAGGTGGCTGTGCAGGACGAGGCAGAAGGTGCCGACGGGTTCCGCCACCCCCGCACGCTACGTGAGCGCGAACTCAGGGGCGGACGGCGATCGCGAGCAGGTCGAGGCTCGCGTCGACGTCGTCGGGACGCAGCTCGAAGTCGGCGCACCCCACCGACGCGACGTCCGCGCGCAGGTCGTCCGGCCACGGCGCCCCGTCGACGACGACCGCCACCTGCGCGTCGACGATCGACCCGCCGTGCCGCGCGTCGAGATCGCGCAGCCGCGGTCCGTGGTGCAGTCCCAGCACCTCGACGTCGGGAAACCCGGCGCCCCGCACGAGCCCGGCCAGCTCGTCACCGGAGAGCTCACGGGTGTGGAACGGGTTGAGCGGAGTGTCGCGGCCGGGGGAGAAGGTGACCCGGTTGGGGGTCGAGAGCAGCAGCGCGCCGCCCGGGCGCAGCACGCGCCGGCACTCGCGCAGGAACCGCTCCTGCTCCCACAGGTGCTCGATCACCTGCAGCGACACGACCGCGTCGATCGACCGGTCGCGCACGGGAAGCGCCACCAGGTTGGTGCGCGCCACGTCGACGCGCGGGTAGCGGCGGGCGACGTGGGTGGCGGTCAGGGCGTCGTAGTCGAGCCCGACGACGCGGCTCGCGACCCCGGCCAGCAGGTCGGCGCCGTAGCCCTCGCCGCACCCCGCCTCCAGCACGACGGCGCCGCGGCAGCGATCGCGCAGGGCCTCGTAGACCACTTCGTGCCGGCGGAACCAGTAGTTCTCCTCGGCGATGCCGGGGACGGTGCGCTCGCCGGTCAGCGGCAGGGTGCTCACGACGGGGACGGTGCCAGACGCTCAGCGCTCGGGGCCGCCCGCCACCGTCAGCACTCCGCCGACGGTGTGCCGCAGCCACGCGAGGATGACGCGGTCGTCGAACGTGAGGGGCACCTCGGGGCCGGACCAGCCCAGCAGCGCGACGGGCCGGTGGGCGAGTGCGTCGCGCAGTGCGGTGGCCAGCTCGGGGGTGGCCCGGACGGTGAGGCCGTTGTGCGTGACGGCCTGAGAATGAGGGGTGGGGGCGGTGGCGTCCGGTCCGGTGCTGAGGACGTACCCACAGCCGTGACGGTCGTCGTAGCCGGTCACCACCACGGCCGGACCCCTCTCACCCGCACCCCGCGGGCGGGTGTCCCCGCCGGCCTGTCCGGGACGTCCGGGAGGTACGCGCGGACCCTATCGGCTCCGGCGGCGGGTCGGCAGAGCCGAGTGCGACACGGAGCGACGAACGGCGCCCGGTCGATCCGGGCGCCGTCCGTCGGGGAGGTGGTCTACAGGCCGCGACGGCGGCTGCGGTTGCCCAGCAGTGAGGTCACGAGTCCGGCGAGGCCGCCGCTGCGTCCGCCGGCTGCGGGCCGACCGCCGGGGGCCGGGCGGGCGCCGCCCTGGTGGCCGGGGTTGGTCGCACCGCGCAGGGCGCCGAGGAGGCGGTTCATGAGAGGCATGGTGGAGCTCCGTTTCCGTTGGGGCGGACCGGCTGGGACGAGCCGGACCGTCACCCGATCCGATGACGGGATGCCCGGTTCGTCCCGCGCGGAAACGTCGGGTCGTGAGTCGGGTCACCGGTCGGGCGGTGTCGGTGAGCAGCCTCACCACGCCGTCCGTTTGCCGCGGGGATACCGCCCGGTAACAATGACGTGCAGGGCCGCCCGCCGCGCCCGACGGCGGCAGCGGGTGGCAGAGTCGTTCCATCCGTGGGGCTTTCGACCCCGCGAGACCCACGAGCGGCAGCGTCCGCACCGGCAGGAGGTCGAAGAGGTCCGATGAACATCGTCGTGCTGGTCAAGCAGGTGCCCGACACCTACTCCGAACGCAAGCTGAACCCGTCGGACGGGGTCCTGGACCGGGACGCCACCGACGCGGTCCTGGATGAGATCAACGAGCGCGCGGTCGAGGCGGCGCTGGTCCTCAAGGAGGCCAACGACGGCTCCGAGGTCACCGTGCTGACGATGGGCCCGGACCGGGCCACCGACGCGATCCGCAAGGCGCTGTCGATGGGCGCCGACAAGGCCGTGCACCTGTCCGACTCCGCACTCGCCGGCTCGGACGCGGTGTCCACCGCGAAGGCGCTCGCCAAGGCGATCGGCACCGTCGACGGTGTGGATCTGGTCATCGCCGGCAACGAGGCGTCCGACGGCCGCGGCGGCGCGATCCCCGCGATGGTCGCCGACGTCCTCGGCCTCCCGGCGCTCACGCACGCCCGCGAGATCACGATCGACGGCTCCGCGGTCACGGTGAAGCGCGAGACCGACGAGGGCGTCACGTTCCTGACGGCCGAGCTGCCCGCCGTCATCTCGGTCGGCGAGAAGATCAACGAGCCGCGGTACCCGTCGTTCAAGGGGATCATGGCGGCGAAGAAGAAGCCCGTCTCCACGATCACGCTGGCCGACGCCGGTATCGACGCCTCCGAGGTCGGTCTGGCCAACGCGCTCACCACGGTGACCTCGGCCTCGCCGAAGCCCCCGAAGAGCGCGGGCGAGAAGATCGAGGACGAGGGCGACGGTGGCTCGAAGATCGCCGCGTTCCTCGTGTCGCAGAAGCTCATCTGAGGAAAGGGAGACTGATATGGCTGAGGTACTGGTCCTCGTCGACCATCTCGAGGGTGAGACCAAGAAGTCGACGTTCGAGCTGCTGACCGCCGCGCGTGCGCTCGGCGAGCCGTCCGCGGTCGTCGTCGGGCCCGCGGGCACCGCGGCGAAGCTGGCCGACGGGCTCAAGGAGCACGGCGCCGAGAAGATCTACGTGGCCGAGACCGACGACGCGGCGTTCCTGACGCCCGAGGTGTCGGTGCTGGCGTCGCTGATCGAGTCCGCGTCGCCCGCGGCGGTGCTGATCGGCGTGTCCGCCGACGGCAAGGAGATCGCCGGGCGCCTGTCGGTGCGCACGAACTCCGCGTGGCTCAACGACGTCGTCGGGATCTCCGGCGACGGCGTCACGCACTCGGTGTTCGGTGGCGCGTACGTCGCCGAGGCCAAGGCCAACACCGAGCACCCGGTGATCACGCTGCGCCCGGGCTCGGTCGAGATCGAGGCGGCCGCGGGTGCGGGCGCCGAGGAGACCGTCACGGTGTCGGTCGACGGGCGCAACGCGTCGGTCACCAGCCGCGAGCCGATCACCGGTGGTGACCGTCCGGAGCTCACCGAGGCCTCGGTGGTCGTGTCCGGTGGTCGCGGTGTGGGCTCGGCCGACGACTTCGGTGTCGTCGAGGGCCTGGCCGACACCCTCGGTGCCGCCGTGGGCGCCTCGCGCGCCGCGGTCGACTCCGGCTACTACCCGCACCAGTTCCAGGTGGGGCAGACCGGCAAGACCGTCTCGCCGCAGCTCTACATCGCGCTGGGCATCTCCGGCGCGATCCAGCACCGGGCCGGGATGCAGACGTCGAAGACGATCATCGCGGTCAACAAGGACACCGAGGCGCCGATCTTCGAGATCGCCGACTTCGGTGTCGTGGGCGACCTGTTCACCGTCGCCCCGCAGCTCAAGGACGAGATCGCCAAGCGCAAGTCCTGACGCCCGCCGCACGACCGGAAGGCCACCTTCACGTGAAGGTGGCCTTCCTGCAATGAGGGGGAGGGTCCCGGGCCACCTCCGGGGGCTACCAAGACCGGTGTGACCGCATCGCAGGTACTCGCCGCGACCCCGCCGGCCGCCGCCTCCCGCTACTCGCTGCTGCTCACCACCGACGACGCCGAGGTCCGGGCCGCGCAGCGGCTGCGGCACCGGGTGTTCGCCGGGGAGCTCGGGGCCGTGCTGCACTGCCCCGAACCGGGCGTCGACGTCGACCGGTTCGACGCCTTCTGCGACCACCTCGTGGTCCGCGAGGACGCGACCGGCGAGATCGTCGGGACCTACCGGATGCTGCCGCCGCTGCGCGCCGCGGCCGCCGGAGGGCTCTACGCGGAGGGCGAGTTCGCTCTCGACGCCCTCGATCCGCTGCGCCCCTCGCTCGTCGAGACCGGCCGGTCGTGCGTGCACCCCGACCACCGCGACGGGGCCGTCATCAACCTCGTGTGGGCGGGGATCGCCCGGTACATGCTGCTGACCGGTAACCGCTGGCTGATCGGGTGCGCGAGCGTGCCGTTGGGCGACGGGGGCGCGCTAGCCGCCTCGGTGGCCGAGCGGGTGAGGGCCTCGCACCTCTCGCCGGAGCGCTACCGCGTGACGCCGCGCTCACCGTGGGTCGCGGACGTCGCCGCCCGGCGGGCCCCGCTGCCGCCGCTGCTGCGCGGCTACCTGCGTCTGGGGGCCTGGGTGTGCGGCGAGCCGGCCCACGACCCCGACTTCGACTGCGCCGACTTCCCGGTCCTGCTCGGCCTGGACCACATGGACCCCCGCTACGCCCGGTTCTTCCTGGGTGCGGACCACGTGGGCGCCGACGCATGACCCCCGCGAGTCCCCCGATCCCCGCCGCCGAGTCCCTCGACCCCCGCCCGCGAGTCGCTGTTCCTCCGCCCGCGAGTCGCGCCCTCCCGGCCCGCGAGTCGCTGTTCCAGGGCCCGCGAGTCGCTGTTCCCGCGCCCCCGAGTCGCGACATCCACGCCCTGGCCCCGTCGGGGGCATGGGTCCCGGTCCCAGTGTGCACCCCGTCCTGCCTCCCGCCGGTCGACGAGTTCGTCGGGCGGCTGCGGTTCGCGGTCCGGCTGACGGCGCTGGTCGCCGTCCTCGTCGGCGCGGTGACGGGTGTGGGGGTGCTGCGCGGCCGTGCACGGGGGGCCTGGCTGCGCGCCTGCGCGGCGGGTGCGCTGCGGGCGGCGGGGGTGCGGCTGGTCGTCACCGGGGGCCGGCGACTCGAGGGCTCGGCCCGCCGGCGCGATCCGCGGGCCGGGAGAGCGCGACTCGCGGGCGGGGGAGCGGCGACTCGGGGGCGCGGGAACAGCGACTCGCGGGCGGGGAATCAGCGACTCGCGGGCCCTGGAACAGCGACTCGCGGGGTGCTCGTCGTCGCCAACCATCTCTCCTGGATCGACGTCCTCGCCCTCTTCGCCACCGGTCCCGTGCGGTTGCAGGCCAAGTGCGAGGTGCGGGACTGGCCGGTGATCGGGGCGCTCGCCGCGCGGACGGGTGCGCTGTTCGTCGACCGCGCCGGGCTGCGCGACCTGCCCCGCACCGTCTCCGGCACCGCCGACGCCCTGCGTGACGGGGCCGTCGTCGGTGTCTTCCCCGAGGGCACGACCTGGTGCGGCGCGGCGGGCGGAACGTTCCGCCGGGCGGCGTTCCAGGCCGCGATCGACGCCCGCGTGCCCGTGCGGCCCGTCGCGTTCGTCGTCCGACGTCCCGACGGCGTCCCGACCTCCGTGGGTGCGTTCGTCGGTGACCAGACCCTGTGGGACTCCCTGTGTCGTGTCCTGCGCACCCCGGTCCTGACCTGCGAGATGACGGTGCTGCCCGACCTCGATCCGACCGGAGCCGACCGCCGGACGCTCGCGGCGTCGGCGGCCGCGGCCGTCGGCTCGGTCACCGGGGTGGCGCACCACCCGGCCCCGGCCGGCCGTCGGAGGGTCCCCGTCGCCGCGTAGGTCCCCGGACGGGCGACTATCCTCGGGGCGACCCAGCGACACGGGAAGGCCATGTGACGTGACGCCACCGAGCGCCGGCTCCACCTACCTCGACCACGCGGCGACCACGCCGATGCTGCCCGAGGCCGTCGCCGCGATGAGCGAGGCGCTGTCCCGTACCGGGAACGCGTCGTCGCTGCACTCGGCCGGGCGGCGCGCCCGTCGCGACGTCGAGGAGTCCCGCGAGCGCATCGCCGCCGCGGTCGGCGCGCGGCCGTCGGAGATCGTGCTCACCACGGGCGGCACCGAGAGTGACAACCTCGCCGTCAAGGGGCTGTTCTGGTCGCGCCACGCCGCCGACCCCCGCCGCGTCCGCGTACTGGTGCCCGGCATCGAGCACCACGCCGTCCTGGACTCCGCGGAGTGGCTCGCCGAGCACTCCGGTGCGGTGGTCGAGCTCCTGCCGGTCGACGGCGTCGGCCGCGTGCTCCCCGAGACGCTGCGCACAGCGCTGGCGGACGCACCGGAGACCGTCGCGCTCGTGTCGGTGATGTGGGCCAACAACGAGGTCGGCACCGTCAACCCGATCCGGGAGCTCGCCGCCGTCGCGCACGAGTTCGGCGTGCCGCTGCACACCGACGCGGTGCAGGCCGTCGGGATCATGCCGGTCGACTTCGCGGCGTCCGGCGTCGACGCGCTCACGCTCACCGGGCACAAGCTGGGCGGGCCCTACGGCGCGGGTGCGTTGCTGCTGGGTCGCACGGTCGAGCTGACGCCGCTGCTGCACGGGGGCGGCCAGGAGCGCGACGTCCGCTCCGGCACGCTCGACACCCCGGCCGTCGTCGGGCTGGCCACTGCGGTCGAGCTGTCGGTCGCCGACGCCCCCCGCCGCGCCGCGATGCTCACCGGCCTGCGCGACGACCTGATCGGCAAGGTGCGCGCCACCATCGGCGACGCCACGCTCAACGGCGACCCCGGCACCGGAGTCGTCGACGGCGGCCCGTCGCGGCTGCCCGGCAACGCCCACCTGTCCTTCCCCGGCTGCGAGGGCGACTCGCTCCTGATGCTGCTCGACGCGCACGGCATCGAGTGCTCGACCGGCTCGGCGTGTACCGCGGGCGTCGCGCAGCCCAGCCACGTGCTGCTCGCGATGGGGGCCGACGAGGCCACCGCGCGCGGGTCGCTGCGGTTCTCGCTCGGGCACACCTCCCGCCCCGAGGACGTCGACGCGGTGGCGGCGGTGATCGGTCAGGTCGTGGAGCGGGCGCGGCGGGCGGGGATCTCCCGGTGACCGCCGACGTGCTCGTTCCCGCGGAGGCGCCGTCATGAGGGTCCTCGCGGCGATGAGCGGCGGCGTCGACTCCGCGGTGGCCGCCGCCCGCGCCGTCGACGCCGGGCACGACGTCGTCGGGGTGCACCTGGCGCTGTCGGAGACCCCGGCCGCGCTGCGGGGCGGGTCCCGCGGCTGCTGTTCCAAGGAGGACGCCGCCGACGCGCGCCGCGCCGCCGACGTCCTCGGTATCCCGTTCTACGTCTGGGACTTCGCCGCGCGCTTCACCGAGGACGTCGTCGACGACTTCGTGGCCTCCTACGCGGCGGGGGAGACCCCGAACCCGTGCCTGCGCTGCAACGAGAAGATCAAGTTTGCGGCGCTGCTGGACCGCGCGCTGGGGCTGGGCTTCGACGCCGTCTGCACCGGGCACTACGCGCAGCTCCGCCAGGGCGAGCTCAGCCGGGCCGTCGACGAGGACAAGGACCAGTCCTACGTCCTCGCGGTGCTGACGGCGCACCAGTTACGGCACGCGATGTTCCCGCTCGGCGACACGCCCAAGCCCGCGGTGCGCGCGGAGGCGGCCGAGCGCGGGCTGCGCGTCGCCGACAAGCCCGACAGCCACGACATCTGCTTCATCCCCTCCGGCGACACCCGCGCGTTCCTCACCGCGCGGATCGGGGCCCGCCCGGGGGCGATCGTCGACTCCTCAGGGGTCGAGCTGGGTCGTCACGACGGCGTGCACGGCTTCACGGTCGGCCAGCGCAAGGGACTCGGCGTCGACGCCCCCGCCGCCGACGGCCGCCCGCGGTACGTGCTGGGGATCGAGCCGGTCTCGGGCACCGTGCGCGTGGGCCCGGCCGACGCGCTCGACGTGCACGCGATCGACGCCGTCGCCGCCGTGTGGAGCTCGGGCACGGCGCCCGCGGAGTCGTTCCGGTGCACGGTGCAGGTCCGCGCGCACGGGGGCCTGGCCCCCGCGGTCGTGCACCCCGGCCCCGACGCCACCGTGCGCGTCGAGCTGGGCGAGCCGTTGCGCGGAGTGGCGCCCGGCCAGGCCGTGGCGCTGTACGACGGTGACGTGGTCCGCGGCAGCGCCCGGATCACCGCCACCCGCTGACGGCTGCCGCGACCCGCGCCGCCGGCTCCGTTCGGTCGCAGTGGGGTGGCTCCACTCCAACGGGACTGCAGTGAAGCCACCCCACTGCGACGTGCGAGCGGCCGTTCGGACGCACCCGGCCCCCAACGGTGGCGTCGCGGCGCCACCTGCTGCCACCATGCGTCGACCCCGGGAGGTCCGAGATGTCCGACATCGCCGCTGATGTCACGCACGACGACGCCGCGGAAGGTGCCGGGGTCGTCCTGCGGTCCGTCGGCCGCGTCGGGCTGGTGTCCTACGGGTTCGTGCACGTGCTGGTCGCCGCCCTGGCCGTGCAGGTCGCGTTCGGCGACCGCGAGCGCGCCGACAAGAAGGGTGCGCTGCAGGCCGTCGCCGCGACCGGGCCGGGGCTGGTGCTGCTGTGGGTCGTCACGGTCGGGCTGGTCGCGCTCGTGGTGTGGCAGCTCGCGGAGGCGGTGCTGTCCCACCGGGGGAGCCCGCCGCGGCAGCGCGCGCTGCGCATCGCGATCAACCTCGCCGAGGCGGGTCTGTTCGGCGTGCTGGCCTGGACGGCGGGGTCGACGGCGGCGAAGGGCGGCGCGCCGTCGACGGGGCCCTCGTTCACCTCCGTCGTGCTCGGCTGGCCCGGCGGGCCGTGGCTGGTGGGGGCAGCGGGCGTCGGGGTCGTCGTGGGGTCGGCGTACGCGGTGCGCCGCGGCGTCCAGCACACGTTCCTGCGCGAGCTCGACCTGCGCGGGGCCGGCCTGCGCCGCTCCACGCTCGTCACCCGGGTCGGGCAGGTCGGCTGGATGGCCCTCGGCGTCGCCTACGGGGTGCCGGGGGTGCTGATCGTGATCGCCGCGGTCCGCTACGACCCGGCCGCGCCCACCACCCTCGACGCCGGGCTGCAGGCGCTCGCCGACGAGCCGTTCGGGCCGCCGCTGCTGGTGCTGCTCGCGCTGGGGCTGGTGGCGTTCGGCGTCCACTGCCTGTTCGACGCCCGCTACCGCAAGGCCTGACGGCCCGCCTGGTAGACACCCCGGTATGAGCACCGACGATCCGCTGGCCGCCGCGCTCGCCGCCGCCGGGCTCGCCCCCGCCCCTCCCGAGCCGGAGGACCCTCTGGCCGCCGCCCTCGCGGCTGCCGGTCTGGGCGACGCGCGCCCCGGTGACGCCCCGCCCACGCGGGCCACCGTCTCGGTGGTCGAGGAGGAGGACGCGGAACCGGTCGAGCTGCCCCGCTGGCCCGACGGCGCCGCCACCGGCGTCGGATCGATGCCCGGCGACGACGTGCGGGAGTCCGCCGGCGTCGTCGCGGGGGAGCTCCCGCTGCTGCCGTACCTGCCGGAGCTGCCCGCGCGTGGCGTCGGCGCCGACATGATCGGCCGGACCGCGGCGCTGCTCGTCGACATCGCGGTGGAGGTGCGGCCGTCGGGGTACCGGGTGGCGTCGCGCCCCGGCCGCGACCACTCCCGGGGCGTCGACCTCCTGCGCTTCGACCTCGACGCCCTCCAGGAGGTGTGCGAGCGCGTCCGCCCCGGCTGGGTGAAGGTGCAGGCCACGGGTCCGTGGACGCTCGCCGCGGGCGTCGAGCTGCGCACCGGGCACCGCGTCCTGACCGACCACGGGGCCGTGCGCGAGTTCGCCGCGAGCCTCACCGAGGGCCTGCGCGTGCACGTCGCCGAGGTCGCCGCCCGCACCGGCGCGCAGGTGCTCCTGCAGCTCGACGAGCCGTCGCTGCCCGCCGTCCTCGGTGCGCGCATCCCGACCCCGTCCGGCTACGGGACGGTGCGCGGCGTCAGCGACCAGGCGGCGTCGGACGTGCTGCGCGACCTCGTCGCCGCGCTCGGCGTGCCCGTCGTGCTCCACTGCTGCGCCGACGACGCACCGCTGCGGCTGCTCGCGAACGTCGGGGCGTCGGCGGTGTCGGTCGACGCCACCCGGCCCGCCGTCTCCGGGCGCACCGCCGAGCCCGCCGCGCTCGACCGCATCGGCGAGATCTGGGACGCCGGCACGCCGCTGCTGCTCGGACTGGTCCCGTCGACCGAACCGCGTGGGCGCGTCACGTCGCGGCTGCTCGCTCAGCCCGCGTTCGACCTCGCCGACCGCCTCGGCTTCGACCGCGTCCGCCTCTCCTCGCTGTGCGTTCCCACGCCCACCTGCGGGCTCGCCGGCGCGTCCCCGCACTGGGCCCGCCGTGCGCTGGAGCTGAGCCGCGAGCTGGGGGCGGCGTTCCTCGACCCGCCCGACGAGGACCCGAACGGGGGGTCCGACGGGCGGTGAGTGTCGGGGCACCTCGGTAGCCTCGCGACCGTGAGCCCAGTCCCTGCCGCAGAGCGGCACGCGCAGCTGGCCGAGGAGGTCTCCGGACACCTCTTCCGCTACCACGTCCTCGACGCGCCGATCATCTCCGACGGCCAGTTCGACGAGCTGTGGCGCGAGCTGCTGGCCCTGGAGGAGGAGCATCCGGAGCTGGTCACGCCCGAGTCGCCCACGCAGCGGGTCGGCGGCTTCTCCACGGTGTTCACCGCCCACGACCACCTGGAGCGGATGCTCAGCCTCGACAACGCCTTCGCGGCCGACGAGCTGCGCACCTGGGCGGAGCGCGTGGCCCGCGACGTCGACGCGGAGGAGGTGCACTACCTCTGCGAGCTCAAGATCGACGGTCTGGCGGTCAACCTGCTCTACGAGGACGGGAAGCTCACCCGCGCGCTCACCCGCGGCGACGGGCGCACCGGCGAGGACATCACCCTCAACATGCGCACGCTCGAGGAGGTACCCGAGCAGCTCACCGGCACCGCCGAGTTCCCCGTGCCGGCGCTGGTGGAGGTGCGCGGGGAGGTCTACTTCCGGCTGTCGGACTTCCAGGCGCTCAACGCGCTGATGGTCGAGGCGGGCAAGCCGGTCTACGCCAACCCGCGCAACACCGCGGCCGGGTCGCTGCGGCAGAAGGACCCGCGCGTCACGGCGTCGCGGCACCTGCGCCTGATCTGCCACGGCTTCGGCAAGCGCGAGGGGTTCGCGCTGGTCCGCCAGTCGCAGGGCTACGACGCGCTACGGGCGTGGGGACTGCCGGTGTCCGAGCGCACGGTGGTGCTCTCGGGCGTCGACGAGGTCGTCGCGCACATCGTGCACTGGGGCGAGCACCGCCACGACATCGAGCACGAGATCGACGGTGTCGTCGTCAAGGTCGACGAGGTGGCGCTGCAGCGGCGCCTGGGCTCCACCTCGCGCGCCCCCCGGTGGGCCATCGCCTACAAGTACCCGCCGGAGGAGGCCATCACGACGCTCCTCGACATCCAGGTCAACGTGGGCCGCACCGGGCGCGTCACGCCGTTCGCGGTGATGGAGCCGGTGGTGGTGGCGGGTTCCACGGTGTCGATGGCCACGCTGCACAACGCGCAGGAGGTCGTGCGCAAGGGCGTGCTGATCGGCGACCGCGTGGTCATCCGCAAGGCCGGTGACGTCATCCCGGAGGTGCTCGGCCCGGTCGTCGACGTGCGCCCCGCCGACGCGCGCGCCTTCGTCATGCCCACCCACTGCCCGGAGTGCGGCACCAGGCTCGCGCAGCAGAAGGCGGGCGACGCCGACCTGCGCTGCCCCAACTCCCGATCCTGCCCCGCGCAGCTGCGGGAGCGGCTGTTCCACGTCGCGGGCCGCGGGTCGTTCGACATCGAGGGGCTGGGTTACGAGGCGGCAGTCGCGCTGCTCACGGCGGGCGTCGTGCGCGACGAGGGCGACGTCTTCGCCCTCACCGAGGACGACCTCCTGCGCACCGACCTGTTCCGCACCAAGGCAGGGGAGCTGTCGGCCAACGGGCGCAAGCTGCTGGTCAACCTGGAGGCGGTGAAGGACCGGCCGTTGTGGCGGGTGCTGGTCGGTCTGTCGATCCGGCACGTCGGCCCCACCGCGGCCCAGGCGCTGGCGCGCGAGTTCACCTCGATGGAGGCGATCGAGGCGGCGGCCGAGGCCGTCGCCCGCGCCACCGAGGCGGCCGGTCTGGCCATCACCTCCGACGGGTCGGCGGCGGAGGCCGAGGACCTGGCGGTCGCGGAGCCGTCCAATGCCGTCGCCGCGGACGTGGACGCGGGGGCCGGAGACCCGGCCGTCAGGGACGCCGCCGCGGATACCGGCGACACGGTGGACACCCAGGCGGCTGGAGGGAGCCCGGTCGGCGACGCTCCTCCGGGCACGGACGCCGACGCGATCGGGGCCGCCGACGCCGACGCCGCCGCCGACGCCGCCGCCGATGCCGACGCCGCCGATGCCGACGCCGCCGCCGATGGCGATGCCGCCGCCGATGCCGATGCCGATGCGGAGGCCGCGGCGCCGATCGGGCTGTCCGCCGAGGAGCGGGCCCTGGCCGCGGAGAAGCAGGCCCGGGCCGAGGCCCGCGCCCGGGCGAAGGAACTGGCCGCCGCGCTAGCGCCGATCGCCGGGGTCGAGGGCGTCGGCCCGACGATCGCCGCGGCCCTGCGCGACTGGTTCTCCGTCGACTGGCACCGAGACGTCGTGGCCCGCTGGCGGGCGGCCGGCGTGCGGATGGTCGACGAGGTCGACGCGTCGGTGGGGCGCACGCTCGAAGGCATGTCGATCGTCATCACCGGCTCGATGGAGGGCTTCTCCCGCGACGAGGCGAAGGAGGCCATCACGGCGCGCGGCGGCCGGGCCGCGGGCTCGGTGTCGAAGAAGACCGCGTTCGTGGTGGCGGGCGAGGCTCCCGGCTCGAAGTATGAGAAGGCGCTGGAGGTCGGCGTCCCGATCCTCGACGAGGCCGGCTTCCGGATCCTGCTCGACCGCGGCCCCGACGCGGCCACAGAGGTGGCGACGATCGGCGGCTGACCCGCCCGGCCGTCGCGAGCCGACGTCGGCTCGCGCTCCGCCATGGGGCACCGCACACCGTCGCGCAACGGGCCGGTACCAGCCCGGCGGGGCGGTGATCGCCGCGAGCCGCACGCAGCGGCCCCGCGGAGGGCCGCGGGGTGCGGTTGCCGACGATCATGGTGGCTCGGCCCGGGAGCGCGCGCGTCGATCGGGCTGTGCTGACGGGCAGCGTGCGTCGATAGGGCTGTGCCGGCTGCTCGCGTCCCCCCCGGATCCGGTCATGATCACCAGTTCGGCGCGTGTCCGGCAGTTCCTTGCCGGACACGCGCCGAGACGGTGATCATGACTCCCGTCGTGCCGTCGTGCCGTCGTGCCGTCGTGCCGTCGTGCCCTCGTCCGAGGCCGCATGTGGTGCCGGCTCAGGCTCCGTGCCTGCGGGCGGCCCGCGCCCGCCGGGTGCCGCCGGGTGCTGCCGGGCGCGGCGTTCACCCGCCCCTCCCGGCGCGCAACGCACACCCCGCACGCGCGCCGGTTCGCGTAGGTGGCGTGACCATCCGCGCGGGCCACGACCGGGCCGGCTCCCGGGCTACGGCAGGGCCGCACCCCGGGATCCGGGATCGCCGCGTCGGGTCCGTCACCGGCCGCTTCAGCTCAGCCACCCCGGATCTCCGCCCGGTCCACCGCTCCGTGATCATGGTCCG
This sequence comes from Pseudonocardia abyssalis, assembly GCF_019263705.2. Classification (NCBI taxonomy): domain Bacteria; kingdom Bacillati; phylum Actinomycetota; class Actinomycetes; order Pseudonocardiales; family Pseudonocardiaceae; genus Pseudonocardia; species Pseudonocardia abyssalis. The sequence continues at coordinate 3,383,629 of NZ_JADQDK010000001.1, read as the reverse complement.
GGATCCGGCCCGCCGCTGCGGGGCGTCTCCACACGGACGGGGTGGGGGATCGGGGCGGGGGCTACGATCCGCCTGTGACGGGGGTGCGCTGGTGCTACAGGCAGTACTGAACGGCTCGCGTCCCGCTGACGCGCATCCCGCGCTGCCCGTGCTGGCCCGCCACCTCGCGCGTGACGCCCGGGCCGTCGCGCTGCACGGCATCGCCTCCGTGCATGTCCACCCGCGGGGCCCGGACGCCGAGGAGACCCTCGACCCGGTGCACGTCGCCGACGCGGTGGCGGCCATCCGCAACGAGGTGCCGCACATGGAGATCGGGGTGACCACCGGCCGGTGGATCCAGCCCGACCCGCGGTTGCGCATCGAGGCGGTGCTCGCCTGGGGCCGCCTCGGGATGGGAAAGCCGGACGTCTGCTCGGTCAACGTCCACGAGAAGGGCTGGACCGACGTGTGCGCGGCCGCCGCGTCCGTCGGCATCGGCGTCGAGCTCGGGGTGTGGACCGGGGGCGACGCCGTCACGCTGCGCACCACCGGCATCCCGCCCGGCACGGTGCGGGTCCTCGCCGAGTCGACGGTCCCCGACCCGGACACGGCCGTCGCCGAGGGCGTCCGCATCCTCCGTGCGCTCGGCCCGCTGCAGGTCCCGGTGCTGCTGCACGGCGAGGAGGACGGCGCCTGGCCGGTGCTCGAGTACGCCATGCGCAACAACCTCGACACCCGCATCGGTTTCGAGGACGTCCTGGTTCGTCCGGACGGCTGGCTGGGTACAGGTAACGACGATCTCGTGGAGACGGCCCTCAAGCTACGCTTCTGACAAGCATTCTTGGGATTCGCAACAGAAATAGCCGCTCCATCGTGGCCGACGCCGTGGTGTCTCGTCGAAAAGCGCAATACCGTTGCATGTATGGGTGTTATGAGTGCGATCGGCCGACGGGCCTACACGGCAGCGGGATGGCTGACTCAGCCCCTGCTGCCCGACGACGTGCTCGGCACGCTCAACCCGATGTGGTCGGTGAGCGAGCCGCACGCCAGGGTCGTGGGGCTGCGCAGGGAGACCGCCGACACCACGACACTGCTGCTCAAGCCCGGCCGCGCGCGCACCCGACACCGGCCGGGGCAGTTCGTCGGCATCGGCGTGCGGCTCGACGGCGTGTGGAACTGGCGCACGTACTCGGCCACCTCCCGCCCGGCCGACGACCTGCTCGCCGTCACCGTCACCGCGATCCCCGGCGGCGCGGTCTCCGGCGAGCTGGCGCACCGCACCCCGGTCGGCACGGTCGTGCGCCTCGGACCGCCCGCGGGCGAGTTCGTGCTGCCGCACCCGGTGCCGGAGAAGCTGCTGTTCGTCACCGCGGGCAGCGGCATCACCCCGGTGATGGGGATGCTGCGCGAGCTGGCGGCCACCCGTCCCGAGACCCTCGACGGCGCGGTGCTCGTGCACTGCGACCGCACCCCGCGCGACATGGTCTTCGGCCTGGAGCTGCGGGCGCTGGCCGCGTCGACCGGGCTGCGCCTGATCGAGCGGCACACGGCGCTGGAGGGACGGCTGAGCCCGGAGACCCTCGGCGACTGCGTGCCCGACTGGGCCGCGCGCCAGGCCTGGATCTGCGGCCCCGCAGGCATGCTCGACGACCTCACCGCCCACTGGGACCGCTCCGGCGACCCCGACTCGCTGCACGTCGAGCGCTTCGTCCCTCCGGCCTTCGCCGGCGACAGCACCGGCGGCACCGTCTCGTTCACCACCAGCGGCATCGCCGCCGAGGCCGCCCCCGGTACGCCGCTCATGGTGGCCGGGGAGGCCGCGGGAGCGGTCCTGCCCAACGGCTGCCGCATGGGCATCTGCCACACCTGCGTCGGGCGCCTGCGCTCGGGCGCCGTCCGTGACCTCAACACCGGCGAGCTGTACGACACCCCGGGCGACATCGTCCGGACCTGCGTGTCCGGCGCCGCCGGTGACGTCGAGATCGAGCTGTAGGGAGATCCGCACATGACCATCACCGAGAACCGTCCCGCCACACCCCGCACGACCACGCGCGTCGACGCCCGTTCCGCGGCCCCCGTCGCCGAGCCGATGGTGCTCGAGAACCCGCTGCCCAGCCGCATCTCGGGCACCGTCCCGACGATCGCCCCGAGTGCCGCGGCCCACCTGACGTCCGAGCAGACCGACGCGCTGGCCGCCGAGCTGGACGCGATCCGCGAGGAGGTCATCGCCGGCCTCGGCGAGTCCGACGCGCGCTACATCCACAACGTCATCAGGCTGCAGCGCGGCCTGGAGATCGCCGGCCGCGGGGCGCTGATCTTCTCGCTGAACCCGGCGGCCTGGCTCGCGGGCACGGCGGCGCTGTCGGTCGCCAAGATCATGGACAACATGGAGATCGGGCACAACGTCCTGCACGGCCAGTGGGACTGGATGAAGGACCCGAAGATCCACTCCACCACGTGGGAGTGGGACCACGCCTCGCTGTCGAAGTCGTGGCAGAAGTCGCACAACTACGAGCACCACACGTTCACCAACGTGCGGGGCAAGGACCGCGACCTCGGCTACGCGGTCATGCGCGTCACGCCGGAGCAGCCGTGGAAGCCCGCGGACCTGTTCCAGCCGCTCACGAACCTCGGCCTCTCGCTGATCTTCGAGTGGGGCATCGCGATCTACGACATCGAGCTGGAGAAGGTCCAGGAGGGCAGCAAGCCCTGGTCGGAGGCCAAGGCCGAGCTCAAGGCCCTGTGGGGCAAGACGCGCAAGCAGCTCGCCAAGGACTACCTGCTGTTCCCGCTGCTGTCCGGCCCGGGCTTCGTGCAGACGGCCGCCGCGAACCTCACGGCCAACACGATCCGCAACATCTGGTCGCACGCCGTCATCTTCTGCGGCCACTTCCCCGACGGCACGGAGACGTTCGAGGAGTCGCGGCTGGAGAACGAGACGCAGGGCGAGTGGTACGTCCGCCAGATGCTCGGCTCGGCCAACCTCACCGGCAGCCCGACGTTCCACCTGATGACGGGCAACCTGAGCCACCAGATCGAGCACCACCTGTTCCCGGACGTGCCCAGCAACCACTACGCGAGGATCGCCCCGCGGGTGCGCGAGATCTGCGACCGCTACGGCCTGCCCTACACCGCGGGCTCGCTGCCGAAGCAGTACTTCAAGGTGCTGCGCAAGATCTTCCGCTACGCCCTGCCCGGCGGGAGCCCGAAGACGGCCTGACCCGCTCTCTCGTTCGGCAGCACAGCCACTTTCCCGCCATCTCGTGGCGGGAAAGTGGCTTTACTGCCATTTCAGGGGGCGTCCTCCGGCGGCGCGCTCCGCAGCGCGATCGTCAGCTCCAGGCGGGCCAGCGGGTCGTCGAGTGCCCCCTCGAACGTGTCGCGCAGCTGGGCCAGGCGGTAGCGCACGGTCTGCGGGTGCACGTGCAGCGCCCCGGCGGTCGCCGTGACGTCGCCGTGCGCGTCCAGCCAGGCCCGCAGCGTCTCCTCCGCGCGCGCCGCCGCCCCCGTGGGCAGGTCGTGCAGCGGGGCCAGCGAACGCAGGCGCAGGTCGTCGGCCAGCTCCGGTTCGCCCGCCAGCAGCAGGGCGAGCAGGTGCTCGTCGGCACGGACCAGCCGGTCGGCCGTGCCGAGCCGCCCGGCCGCGTGCAGCGGCCACGCGGTGCGGGCGCGGGCGATCGAGCGGTGCGCCTGCGCGACGTCGACGACCGGCCCCAGCACCGCCAGCCGGTTGCCGACGCCGCCGCGGACGCGGTCGACCCACCCCGTCCGGTCGACGGCCGGGACCAGCGCGAGCCCCACCGGGTCGAGGTCGGCGGCGATCGCCGCCGGGATCCGCGCGGCCACCTCCACCACGTCGGTGACGGCGAGCGCGGCCAGCCGGGAGGGCACCGGCCAGCCTGCGGCGCCCGCGGCCCGCTCGACCTCCGCGGCGGGGGCGGGCGGCTGCTGGGAGAGCAGTTCGACGAGCGCGTGGCGCCGCGTCTGCAACGACCCGGCCCGGCTCGACTCCTCCGCAGCCCACCCCGCCACCGACGCCGCGGAGAGCTGCTCGATGTAGGTGAACAGCGCCTCGGCGAGCGCGAAGATGACCTCCGGCGGGAGCTGACGGGCGGTGGCGCTGCTGCCGAGGCGACGCCACAGCAGCCGGCTCCCGACCTGGTAGGCCGACTGCAGCGCGGCCAGCGTCCGCCCTTCGCGGTGCTCCAACTGCCCCAGCGCGCGGTACACGCGGGTGTCGGTGAGGGCCTCGTCGCGGCCGAGCAGGTCGACGAACTGGCTCAGTGCCACCGACACGCCCTCGGTGATCCGCATGCCGAAGCGCCCGGTCAGCGGGCGGGTGTAGTCGGGCACCTCGGACCGGACGACGGTGATGATCTCCTCGATCGCCCCGGAGAGCTCGGGTCGCACCGCCGCGCCGACCCAGCTCGGCACCCGCGCCCAGGGGCGGTCCATCAGTTGCCGAGGATGGTCGTCACGATCCCGGCGAGGTGGGCGAGCCGGGCGAGCTCCGACGGCCGGAACGCCGGCCCACCGGGACGCCCGACGACCAGCGCGTGCGGCGTGGACGGGCCGAACGGGGCCGCGGCCAGCTCGGTGTCGAGGTCGGTCCACGGCGAGGGGACGAGATGGATCTCCGGGTCGACGGCGATCGCGCGCTTGAGCGGCAGCCAGGGCAGGTCGGCGGCTCGGGTCTCGGGAGCGGCGCTGCTCTCGGCGATCCGGTAGGCCCGGGTGCCCTCGCGCGCCGCGACCAGCGCCCAGCCGGCCCGGAAGATCCGCGGCACCCCTTCGGCGAGGAGCTGCAGCCCGTGTCCGGGGTCGACGGTGATGGCCTCGATCAGCTCCAGCTCACGATGCGTCTCCAGCTTGCCCGAGTGCGGTCGCACCGACTCGACCTGCACGCCGGGCACCGATTCCGCCGCGGTGATCAGCACGTCCGGCGGGCGACCCGACGGCAGCTCGACCGCGAGGTCGTCGACGGCGTGCCCGCGTGAGCGCTCCACGACGTCGACGCCGAGGATGTCGGCACCGGCGGCGCCGAGGGCGGTGGCCACGGCCCCGAGACTCCCCGGCTTGTCCGGGAGGACCACCCGGAGCAGGAACGACACGCCACGCCTCCTCGTCCCGTCCCGCGGATGCGGCACAGGGGAGCGATTCTGTCAGGATCCGGCGCCTCGCACGCAACAACGGAGCGTGTCGGGGTGGGGACTAGACTCGATGCGCCGACCGATGGTCGTGCCCGGCGTCGCCGCCCCCGTCTCTACCGTTCCTGGAGGGTCCATTGTCCGCCGCGATCACCCGTGACGAGGTCGCCCACCTCGCCCGGCTGGCCCGGCTCGCCGTCACCGACGCCGAGCTCGATGTCTTCGCAGGCCAGCTCGACGTCATCCTCGGGTCGGTCGCGCGCGTCGGCGAGGTCGCAGCCGACGACATCCCCCCGACCTCGCACTCGGTGCCGCTGGAGAACGTCTTCCGGGCCGACGTGCTGCGCCCCGGCCTGAGCCAGGAGCAGGCGCTCTCCGGGGCCCCGGCGTCCGAGGACGGCCGCTTCCGCGTCCCGCAGATCCTGGGGGAGGAGGCCTGATGTCCGATCTCACCCGGCTCACCGCGGCCGACCTGGCGGCGAAGATCCACGCGCGCGAGGTCTCCGCCGTCGAGGTCGCGCAGGCCCATCTCGACCGCATCGGCGCCGTCGACGGCACGGTCCATGCGTTCCTGCACGTCGACGCCGACGCCGCGCTCGCCTCGGCCGCCCTGGTCGACGACTCGATCGCCGCCGGCACGGCCCCGGCGTCGCCACTGGCCGGGGTGCCGCTGGCGCTCAAGGACGTGTTCACGACGTCCGACATGCCGACCACGGCGGGCTCGAGGATCCTCGAGGGCTGGCGCCCGCCCTACGACGCGACGGTGACGAGCCGCCTGCGCGCCGCCGGGATCACGATCCTGGGCAAGACCAACATGGACGAGTTCGCGATGGGCTCGTCCACCGAGTACTCGGCGTACGGCGTCACCCGCAACCCGTGGGACCCCGCGCGCGTCCCCGGCGGCTCGGGCGGCGGCTCGGCGGCGGCGCTCGCGGCGTTCGAGGCCCCGCTCGCGATCGGCACCGACACCGGCGGCTCGATCCGCCAGCCCGCCGCGTTCACGGGCACCGTCGGCGTCAAGCCCACCTACGGCGGCGTCTCGCGCTACGGCCTCATCGCCTGCGCGTCCTCCCTCGACCAGGGCGGCCCGTGCGCGCGCACCGTCCTCGACACCGCGCTGCTGCACGAGGTCATCGCCGGCCACGACCCGCTCGACTCCACGTCGATCGACGCCCCCGTCCCCCCGGTGGTCGCGGCCGCTCGCGAGGGGGCGAACGGCGACCTGTCCGGACTGCGTGTCGGCGTCGTCCGCGAGCTCACCGGCGAGGGTTACCAGCCCGGTGTCCAGGCCTCGTTCGACGCCGCCCTGCGCCAGCTGGAGAAGCTGGGCGCCGAGGTCGTCGAGGTCAGCTGCCCGCACTTCGAGTACGCGCTCGCGGCGTACTACCTGATCCTGCCGAGCGAGGTCTCGTCCAACCTGGCCCGCTTCGACGCCATGCGCTACGGGCTGCGGGTGTCGGAAGGGGCCAGTGCGGAGGCGGTCATGGCCGCCACCCGCGAGGCCGGCTTCGGGCCCGAGGTCAAGCGACGCATCATCCTCGGCACGTACGCGCTGTCGAGCGGCTACTACGACGCCTACTACGGCCAGGCGCAGAAGGTCCGCACGCTCATCTCGCGCGACTTCGCCGCCGCTTATCGCCAGGCCGACGTCCTCGTCTCCCCGGCCACGCCCACCACGGCGTTCCCGATCGGCGACAAGGTCGACGACCCGATCGCGATGTACCTCAACGACCTCGCCACGATCCCGACCAACCTCGCGGGCACCGCCGCGATGTCGGTGCCCTCGGGCCTGTCCGACGGCCTGCCGGTCGGCCTGCAGATCATGGCGCCCGCACTCGGCGAGGCCGTGATGTACCGCGTCGCCGCCGCCTACGAGTCCACCCGTGAAGTCCTCGTCGCACCGGAGGTGCCGGCATGACCGCCGCGTTGGTCGATTTCGACGACGTGATCGAGCGCTTCGACCCGATGCTCGGGCTCGAGGTCCACGTCGAGCTCAACACGAACACCAAGATGTTCTGCGGCTGTCCCACCGGGTTCGGCGCGGAGCCCAACACCCAGGTGTGCCCGACGTGCCTGGGGCTGCCCGGGTCGCTGCCGGTCGTCAACCGCACGGCGGTGGAGTCGGCGATCCGCATCGGCCTGGCGCTGAACTGCTCGATCGCCCCGTGGGGCCGGTTCGCCCGGAAGAACTACTTCTATCCCGACCAGCCGAAGAACTTCCAGACCTCCCAGTACGACGAGCCGATCGCCGTCGACGGGCACCTCGACGTCACGCTCGACGACGGCTCGGTGTTCCGCGTGGAGATCGAGCGCGCGCACATGGAGGAGGACACGGGCAAGTCGCTGCACGTCGGCGGCGCCACCGGCCGGATCCACGGCGCCGAGTACTCGCTGCTCGACTACAACCGGGCCGGGATCCCGCTGATCGAGATCGTCACCAAGATGATCCCCGGAACCCGTGAGCGGGCGCCGGAGGTGGCGCGCGCGTACGTCACCGCGCTGCGCGACCTGATCACCGCGCTGGGCGTCTCGGACGCCCGGATGGACCAGGGCTCGATCCGCGCCGACGTCAACCTCTCGCTCTCGCCGCGCGACTCCGGGATCCTCGGCACGCGCTCGGAGACGAAGAACGTCAACTCGCTGCGCTCGGTCGAGCGGGCCGTGCGCTACGAGATGAGCCGCCACGCCGCCGTCCTCGACGCGGGGGAGGAGGTCGTCCAGGAGACCCGGCACTTCCAGGAGGACACGGCCAGCACGCGGTCGGGCCGGATCAAGGAGACCTCCGAGGACTACCGGTACTTCCCGGAGCCGGACCTGGTCCCGATCGCGCCGTCCGCCGAGTGGGTCGAGGAGCTGCGGGCCACGCTGCCCGAGCTGCCGTGGGCCCGGCGTGCGCGGCTGCAGGCCGACTGGTCGCTGTCCGACGAGGAGCTGCGCGACCTGGTCAACGCCGGTGCGCTCGACCTCATCGAGGCCACCGTGGCCGCCGGGGCACCCGCGGGCGACGCCCGGAGCTGGTGGGTCGCGTACCTGACGCAGAAGGCGAACGCCCGCGAGGTGGCACTCGACGCACTGCCGATCACCCCCGCCCAGGTGGCGCGCGTGATCGAGCTGGTGGCGTCGGGCGAGCTGAACAACAAGCTGGCCCGCCAGGTCGTCGACGGCGTCCTCGACGGCGAGGGCACGCCCGACGAGGTCGTCTCGTCCCGCGGGCTGGCGGTCGTCTCCGACGACGGCCCGCTGATCGCCGCGGTCGACGAGGCCCTGGCCGCCCAGCCCGACGTGGCCCAGAAGATCCGTGACGGCAAGGTCCAGGCGGCCGGCGCGATCGTCGGGGCGGTCATGAAGGCGACCAAGGGCCAGGCCGACGCCAAGCGCGTGCGCGAGCTGATCGTCGAGCGCTGCAGCTGACGCCGCCCGTGAGCGGATGAGGCGGCCAGGACCGCCTTGTCCGCTCACGACCTCGCAGGTGGCCGGCGGGAGTCGTCCACAGGTTCTGCGAAACGGGCCCGTGCCAGGCATCCCTGCGGCACGGGCGCGGCATGCGCTCCCCGGCCGCACGCCGTACTCCGCCGTCGATCGTCGACCCTGATCGGCCGGACCGCTGGGAGGACCGGTCGACGGCCCGGGAGGACCACCGGGCGGCGTGCACGGTCCTGGTCGGCCCGATGACCGGCGGCCGGGTCCCCCCGCCGGAGGTCGAACGGAGGCTGCGAAACGGCCGCCCCGGCGCTACCGGCGGGTCGGCGCTGGAGGAGCTGTACGAGGTCGAGCAGGGGCACGGGCTGCCCCCGGCTGTTCGGCAGAGCCCGTTCGTCCTCGCCGGGTCGTAGTCCGGGACGCCGTGTACGACCACGTCGGCGTTCCGTCGACGGTGCGGCTGGACGGGCGGACCCACCTCCGCGACGGTGTCGCATTCCCCGACCGCCACCGGGACGCCGCCGCCGAGCGCGCGGGCCGGGCGCGCCTGATCTGGACGGACCTGTCCACCGACTGTGCGGCGGCGCGTGGGAGCTCGCACAGGTCCTCCGACGGCACGGCTGGGCCGGCCAGGTCACGCGCTGCCCGCAGTGCGCCTCGCGCTCGTGAGCGGAAACGCCTGCCGGGCGGGCGTGTCCGCGCACGGCGGCTACGCCCGCGACTGCCCACCCGAGGCCACCGGGGGGAGCACGATGACCCGGTCGTCCGACGGCACCGGCACCCCGCCGTCCTTGTTGACGGTGCCGAGCCAGATCAGGCCGTCGGGGCCCGGGGCGGCGGCGGCGAGACGGCCGTACACACCGGTCAGCTGGGACTCGGTCGCGGTGAAGGCGTTGGTCACCGGGTCGGTGCGCAGGATGAACAGGGACGCCGCGCCGGTCTGGGCGATCGCCACGACGTCGAGCTGGGCCACGCACCCCGCGACGCCGGGGCGGTCGGGCCAGCTCCACGCGGGCGCGCCGAGCGGTCCGGGGACGACGAGGTGCAGCACGTCCTGCGTGCCCGCCCGGTCGGTGACCCACGCCGCGGTGGTGAGGGTGTTGACGCACACGCCGCCGGGGGAGGTGAGGCCGGAGCTGAGCACGGGGGAGGCGGGGTCGGGGTTGCCGGGGGCGGGCCGTCCGAAGGCGTCGATGCGCAGCAGCTTGCCGGCCAGTGAGGCCGGGTCGGCGCCACCCGCGTCGCCGGTGGCCACCAGCAGCGAACCGTCGACGTCGACGGAGAGCGCGCCCCCGTTGTGGACGGCCCCCCGCGGGATACCGGTGAGCACCGGCTCGGGCGGCTCGCCGTCGGCGATACGGACGACGCGGTTGTCCTCGCCGGTGGTGGCGTAGGCGTAGACCAGTCGGTCCTCCGCGTACGACGGGGAGAGCACGAGGCCGGTGAGACCGCCGCCGCCGCTCGTGTCGACCGGCACCGTGGCGACGAGCACCGGGTCGGTGCCGCGCTCCACGCGCAGCACACGCCCGGTCGCGCGCTCCGCGACCAGCGCGCTGACGCCGTCGGGGAGCACCGCGATGGCGCCGACGGGGTCGAGACAGGTCTCGACGACCGCCGGATCGGGGTCGTCGCAGGGCTGGGGCTCCGGGGGTGCACCGCCCTGCGGCGTCTGCCCGGCCGCCGGGGGCGGGGTGCGCGAGTCCTCGGACTCGGGCACCCGCGGGATCCCACCCAGCTCGCCCGCGCCCTCGATCTGCTCCTGCCACTCGCGTGGCCCGTCGTCGGGGAAGGTGGCGCACCCGGCCAGGCCGACGGCCAGCAGCGCCGCGGCCAGCGCGCGCCGCATCCGTCCCCCCACGCGCGACAGGTTAGGCCGGGCCGGGTGTGCGCGCCGTGAGTACCGTCCGGGGCATGGCCGATCCGATCACCGTCCTGGTCCCGCACGCCGAGGGGGCGGAGCTCCTCGAGGGCGTCACCGTCGTCGTCTACGACCCGGACGGCGCGCTCCCGGAGGAGGCGGCGCACGCGCAGGTGCTGGTGCCGCCGTTCCTGGCGACGAGCGATTCCGTGGCGATCACCGAGAAGCTGCCCGAGCTGCAGCTCGTGCAGCTGCTCACCGCGGGCGCGGAGGCGTGGGTAGGGAAGCTGCCCGAGGGCGTCGCGTTGTCGGACTGCCGCGGCGCGCACGGCGGGGCCACCGCGGAGTGGGTCGTCGCGACGCTGCTCGCGGTCTACCGGCACCTGCCGCGGTTCGTCCGCGCGCAGGACGAGGCGCGCTGGGACTACCACCGGACCGAGGAGCTCGACGGCAAGCGGGTGCTGATCATCGGGGCGGGAGACGTCGCGGAGAACACCGTGCGGCGGCTGACGCCCTTCGGCGTGGAGACCACCCTGGTGGGGCGCACGGCCCGCGACGGCGTGCACGGCATCGACGAGGTGCTCGACCTGCTGCCGCACCACGACGCGTGCGTGGTGATCGTGCCGCTGACCGACGACACCCGCGGCCTGATCAGCGCCGAGTTCCTCGCCGCGATGCCCGACGACGCGGTGCTGGTGAACGCCGCCCGCGGCCCCGTCGCCGACACCGACGCGCTCACCGCGGCGCTGGGGTCGGGCCGGATCCGGGCCGCCGTCGACGTCACCGAGCCGGAGCCGCTTCCCTCGGACCACCCGCTCTGGAAGGCCCCCGGCCTGCTGCTCACCCCGCACGTCGGCGGCAGCGTGCCGGGCGGGACGCGTCGGGCGTACACCGTGGCCGCGGAGCAGATCGCGGCCTTCGCGCGCGGCGAACAGCCCCCCAACCTGGTCGAGGGCGACTACTAGCTACCGGTTCGCGATCCCGTCGAGCCGCAGGGTGGAGGACTCGTCGCGGTGCACGCCGGTGGTCCCGACGTGCTCGTCGTCGATCTCCGCGCCGTTCCTGATGACGTGGATCAGGGCCATGGCGTGGCCGCGGCCCAGGTCGAAGTCGGTCTTGAGCCAGTCGATCATCACCCCGACCTTGGTGTCGACGCCGTAGCCGCGCTCGTGCGCGATCGCCACGAGGTCGGCCGGGATGCGGCCGGACTTCTTCTCGACGTTGTCGAGGTAGGCCTGGAAGGACATCGGGTGTTCCGCTCGCCGTGGGTGGGTCGTCGGGGGTAGGACGGTGCCCGAGTCCCGGACTCATCGGTCGATGCCCACTAGTCTCGCGTGCATGAGCGAGCAGCCGACCTCGGTGTTCACCCCCGGCAGCATCGGCGAGCCGGTCCCGCCGAAGACCCGTCCGACGCGCCGGCCGCTGGAGTGGAATCCCGCCACCGACCTCGGCCTGTTGATCCTGCGGTTCGCCATCGGCGGCACGTTCGTCGCGCACGGCATGCAGAAGGTCTTCGGGCTGTGGAACGGGCCGGGGATCGGCGGGTTCGCGCAGGTACTGGCCGGGTTCGGCTTCCGCGAGACGCTCGCGCTGTCCTGGGCGACCGGGCTCACCGAGCTCGTGGCGGGCGGGTTCGTCGTGCTCGGGGTGGGCACGCCGCTCGCCGCGGCGGGTCTGGTCTCGATCATGCTCAACGTGGTGCTGCTCAAGCTGGGCGCGGGCGGCGGGTTCTTCGCGTCGCTCCCGGGCGGGGTGGAGCTGGAGGCGGTGCTCGGACTCGGGGCCGCGGCGCTGGTGTTCACCGGCGCCGGGCACGTCGCGCTCGAGCGCGGCCGCACCTGGAACCGACGGCCGGCCCCGTGGGGCGTGCTCGCGATGATCATCGGCGTGGCGGCCGGGCTGCTCGTGTACTTCCTCCTGCGCGGCCCGGTGCCGGTCGCCCCGTGACGGCCCCGCCCGACGCGGCCTGGCTCCCCGCCGCCGCGCGGGCGCTCGGCGGCGCACCGGTCGTGCTGGACCGGACCCCGCTGAGCGGCGGGTACGTCGCCGCGAGCGTGGAGCGCCTCGACCTCGACGTGGCCGGGCGGACCGTCCCCGTGGTGCTGAAGACCGCCTCCCCGGTGGAGGTGGCGGCGATGCGGGCGGTCAACGTGGTCGGTGCCGACGCGGCCGTGCTCGCCGCGGGCGACGGGTGGCTGCTCGTTCCCTTCGTCGACGGCGCGCCCCCCGCCGACGGCGAGCCTGCGCCGGACGGGGTGTGGGCGAGCCTCGCGCGGATCCATGCGCACTGGTGGCGCAAGCGGCCCCGCGGGGTCCCGGTGGTGGACGCCGCGTACTGGCGTTCCCTGTGCGACCGCACGCTGGTGGCCGTGCGCGGAGCCGCCGCGCGCACCGGCGACCCGGCGTTCGGCGAGGTGGCCGACGCGCTCGCGAGCTGGCGCGACGACCCGCGGATGGCCGCTGCACTGGCCGTGCTGCCACGCACCCTCGTGCACGGCGACGCCCACCGCGGCAACGTCCTCGGCGCCACGCTGATCGACTGGGGCAACGCACGCGTCGCGCCGGCCGCGGTCGACGTGCTCACCCTGTCCGGCGTGCCCGGAGCCGTCGCCCCCGCCGCGTACACGGCCGGGTTCGACGCCCCGCCGGAGTTCGCCGACGTGGAGCGTGCGTGGGCCGACGTCCACGTCCATGTGCACTACCTGGGATTCGCCGCCGATCACCTCGGCGCCGCCCGCGTGACGGAGATGGCGGGGATCGCCGCCCGCGGGCTCGACGCCCTGGGCCCGGCGCTCACGCCACACAGAACTCGTTCCGCTCCGGATCGGCCATGACGACGTGGTGCCCGGCGAACCCGGCGACGACCGTGCCGCCGGCGCCCCGCTGGAGCGCGACCGTGCGGGTGACCGCCTCCCACCCGCCGACCCGCACGTCCATGTGCAGCCGGTTCTTCGCGACCTTGCCCTGCGGCGCGTCGAGCAGGCACAACCGCGGCCCGACCCCGGCGGGGTCGCGCAGCCACGCCCCGCCGCCCTCGTCGGTCTCCCCTTCGGAGAGGAACGACGCCGCCCGGCCGGCCCGCGTGGTGAACGGCGCGGGCGGCGGCTCGTCCTCGTAGCCGAGCGCGAGCTTCCAGAACTCCGCGAGCGCGACGGCGTCGGCGCCAGTCGAGCGTCAGGTCGATCCGCACGGACGGGACGCCGGCGCCGGGGTCCGACACCCCGCCGCCGGTCGGGACCCGCGCACGACGAGACCCCGACCCGCCGGGCCCGCGGGTCGGGGTCTCGTGGTGGACGAGCCGGGTCAGACGATCCGGCGGACCGCCCCCGTGTGCGCGCTCGTGGCCAGCGCCGCGTAGGCGCGCAGGGCCTTCGACACCGACCGTTCCCGGTCGCGCGGCTGCCACGGACGCTCGGACGCGTCCATCTTCTGCCGCCGCTCCGCGAGCACCTCGTCGGGAACGTCGACCGACAGCGTGCGGCTGCGGACGTCGATGAGGATCGTGTCGCCGTCCTCGATCAGGCCGATGACGCCGCCGTCGGCCGCCTCGGGGGAGATGTGCCCGACCGAGATGCCCGACGAGCCGCCGGAGAAGCGGCCGTCGGTGATCAGCGCGCACTTCGCGCCGAGCCCCGAGCCCTTGAGGAACGCGGTGGGGTGCAACATCTCCTGCATCCCCGGGCCGCCGGCCGGGCCCTCGTAGCGGACCACCAGGACGTCACCGGGCTGGATCTGCTTGGTGAGGATGACCGACACGGCCTCCTCCTGGCTCTCGACGACCCGCGCCGGGCCGGAGAAGTGCCACAGCTCCTCGGGGATGCCCGCGGTCTTGATGATCGCGCCGTGCGGGGAGATGTTGCCGCGCAGGACCGCGAGCCCGCCCTCGGTGGTGTACGCGTGCTCGGCGTCGTGGATGCAGCCGGACACGGCGTCGGTGTCGAGCGAGGACCAGCGGTTCGACGTGGAGAACGCCTGCGTCGTGCGCACCCCGCCGGGGGCGGCGTGGAACAGCTCGACGGCGGTCTCGGACGGCGACTCGGCGCGGATGTCCCACGCCTGCAGCCACGCGGAGAGCGACGGCGAGTGCACCGTGTGCACGTCCTCGCGCAGCAGCCCGGCCCGCCACAGCTCGCCCAGGATGGCCGGGATGCCACCGGCGCGGTGGACGTCCTCCATGTGGTAGTCGGAGCTGGGGGAGACCTTCGACAGCGTCGGCACGCGCTTGGACACCGCGTCGATCGCGGCGAGGTCGAAGTCGACCTCGCCCTCCTGGGCCGCCGCCAGGATGTGCAGCACCGTGTTGGTGGAGCCGCCCATCGCGACGTCGAGGGCCATCGCGTTCTCGAAGGCGGCGCGGGTGGCGATGTTGCGGGGCAGGGCGGACGCGTCGTCGTCGCGGTACCAGCGCGTGGCCAGGTCCATGACGGTGCGCCCGGCGTTCAGGAACAGCTCCCGGCGGGCGGTGTGCGTGGCCAGCGTGGAGCCGTTGCCGGGCAGCGCGAGCCCGAGCGCCTCGGTGAGGCAGTTCATCGAGTTGGCGGTGAACATGCCGGAGCAGGACCCGCAGGTGGGGCACGCGGAGCGCTCGACCTCGGTGAGGCCGTCGTCGTCGACCTCCGAGGACGCCGACGCCGAGATCGCCGTGATCAGGTCGGTGGGCGCCTGCGCGACCCCGCCGACGACCACGGCCTTGCCCGCCTCCATCGGCCCGCCGGAGACGAACACGGTGGGGATGTTGAGGCGCATCGCGGCGTTGAGCATGCCGGGGGTGATCTTGTCGCAGTTGGAGATGCAGACGAGCGCGTCGGCGGCGTGGCCGTTGACCATGTACTCGACGGCGTCGGAGATCACCTCGCGGCTGGGCAGGGAGTAGAGCATCCCGCCGTGGCCCATCGCGATGCCGTCGTCGACGGCGATGGTGTGGAACTCCCGCGGCACGCCGCCGGCCTCGGTGATCGCGCCCGCGACCAGGTCGCCCATGTCCTTGAGGTGCACGTGACCGGGCACGAACTGGGTGTAGGAGTTGGCGATGGCGACGATCGGCTTGCCGAAGTCGCCGTCGGTCATGCCGGTGGCGCGCCAGAGCGAACGCGCTCCGGCGGCGTTGCGGCCGTGGGTGGTGACGCGGGAACGCAGAGCCGGCATTACTGGTCTCCAGCCGGGTCGGCCAGCCGGCCGCCGGACGCGGCGGCGAGCTGGGGCAGGTCGCGGACGCCGACGGCGGGGAGCGGTAGCTCGGCACCGTCGTTCAGCACGGCGTGGACCCGGCCCTTGTCGGCCAGGCGCAGCGAGCTGATCTGCGACCACGGTACGCGCCTGCCCGCCAGCAACGTGCGGACGGTGACGGCCTCCGCGTCGACGACGGTGCGCGTGCGCAGCGTCCACACGACGACGGCGATCGGGACGAGGTAGACCAGCCACAGGAACGGGGCCCCGAACGCCACCGGGGTCGCGCACACGGCGAGGACCAGCGCGAACAGGATCTGCAGCCGGGACGGCTGGAACGCGACGACGGACACGCCGCCATGCTGCCACCCGTCGCCGGCGGGTGTGTCCCACGATACGGTCCGCGATTCCCACGAAGTTGACGGTGACCGCCGCAACCGTGCTAGCGTCGCCGGCATGTCCGACTCCCGGGTCCTCGTACTTCGCAGGCGCGTCCACGCCTGAGCGGGTTCTCGGTCGTCGACGCGCCACCCTCGCATCGCCCTACCCGGCGGTCGGGGGTTTTTTCATGCCCATTCCCACCATCAGCGAGGCAGAGCAGCCGATGACCACCGCCACGCCCCGATCCGGACCGAAACCGGCGCCGCCGCCCGGTCGGCCGGCCCCGCAGGCCGTCCCCGGCCAGCGCGCCGAGTCCCCGCGCTTCGACGCGGTGCCGATGACCGGCGCGCAGTCCCTCGTGCGCTCGCTCGAGGAGATCGGTTGCGAGGTCGTGTTCGGCATCCCGGGGGGCACGATCCTCCCGGCGTACGACCCGCTGCTCGACTCCACCCGCGTCCGCCACATCCTGGTCCGCCACGAGCAGGGCGGGGGCCACGCAGCCACCGGGTACGCGCAGGCCACGGGCAAGGTCGGTGTGTGCATGGCCACGTCCGGCCCGGGGGCGACGAACCTCGTCACCCCGATCGCCGACGCACACATGGACTCGATCCCGCTCGTCGCGATCACCGGGCAGCAGTCCCGGGCGCTGATCGGCACGGACGCGTTCCAGGAGGCCGACATCACCGGCATCACGATGCCGGTGACCAAGCACAACATGCTGGTCCACGACGCCAAGGACATCCCCAGGGCGATCACCGAGGCGTTCCACCTGGCCAGCACCGGCCGGCCCGGACCCGTCCTCGTCGACATCCCCAAGGACGTCCTGCAGGAGCAGACGACCTTCACCTGGCCCGCCGAGATGGAGCTGCCCGGCTACCGGCCGACGACCCGGCCGCACGGCAAGCAGATCCGCGAGGCCGCGAAGCTCATCTGCGCGGCGAAGCAGCCGGTGTTCTACGTCGGCGGCGGCGTCCTCAAGGCCCAGGCCTGGGACGAGCTCAAGGAACTGGCCGAGCTCACCGGCATCCCGGTCGTCACCACGCTGATGGCGCGCGGTGCGTTCCCGGACAGCCACCCGCAGCACGTCGGCATGCCGGGCATGCACGGCACGGTCGCCGCGGTCGCCGCGATGCAGAAGGCCGACCTGCTGGTCGCGCTCGGCTCGCGCTTCGACGACCGGGTCACCGGGGTGCTGTCGAGCTTCGCGCCGCACGCGCAGATCGTGCACGCCGACATCGACCCGGCGGAGATCTCCAAGAACCGCCGCGCCGACGTCCCGATCGTGGGGGACTGCAAGGAGGTCATCGGCGACCTCATCGACGCCGTCACGGCCGAGCGCGCGGGCGGCACCGCCGACCTGACGCAGTGGTGGGCCCAGCTCGACGAGCTGCGCGAGCGCTTCCCGCTCGGCTACACCTGGCCGGCCGACGGCTCGCTGTCGCCCGAGTACGTCATCGAGCGGATCGGGCAGATCGCCGGCCCGGACGCCGTGTACGCCGCGGGCGTCGGGCAGCACCAGATGTGGGCCGCGCAGTTCGTCAAGTACGAGAAGCCGCGGTCCTGGCTCAACTCCGGCGGCCTCGGCACGATGGGCTTCGCCGTGCCGGCCGCGATGGGCGCGAAGGTGTCGCGGCCCGACGCCGTGGTGTGGTGCATCGACGGCGACGGCTGCTTCCAGATGACCAACCAGGAGCTCGCGACCTGTGCGATCGAGGGCATCCCGATCAAGGTCGCCGTCATCAACAACGGCAACCTGGGCATGGTCCGGCAGTGGCAGAACCTGTTCTACAAGGAGCGCTACTCCAACACCGACCTCGGCACGCACAAGCACCGCATCCCCGACTTCAAGCTGCTCGCCGAGGCGATGGGCTGCGTCGGGCTGCGCGCGGAGTCGAAGGACGAGGTCGACCGCGTGATCAACGAGGCCATGGCGATCAACGACCGCCCGGTCGTCATCGACTTCGTCGTCGGTGCCGACGCCCAGGTGTGGCCGATGGTCGCCGCGGGCACCGGCAACGACGAGATCATGGCCGCCCGCAACATCCGCCCGCTGTTCGACGGCGACGAGCTCGTCGCCGACACCGGGACGATCGCGGCGGTCACGGCCGAGGCCCAGCAGGATCAGGCCGCGAACGACCAGGACGAGTCATGATCGAGCGTCACACCCTGTCCGTCCTCGTCGAGGACAAGCCCGGCGTGCTCGCGCGCGTCTCCGGGCTGTTCTCGCGGCGCGGCTTCAACATCGTGTCCCTCGCCGTCGGCCCCACCGAGCAGGTCGGGGTCTCCCGCATGACGATCGTCGTGGCGGTCGAGGACCTGCCGCTCGAGCAGGTCACCAAGCAGCTCAACAAGCTGGTGCACGTCATCAAGATCGTGGAGCTGGAGCCGGGCGGGTCCGTGCAGCGCGAGCTGCTGCTGGTCAAGGTCCGCGCCGATCCCGCCGTGCGCAGCCAGGTCCTGGAGATCGTCGACCTGTTCCGCGCGCACGCCGTCGACGTCACGCCGGAGGCCCTGACCGTCGAGGCCACCGGCACGGCCGAGAAGATCGCCGCGCTGCTCAAGAACCTGGAGCCGTTCGGCATCCGCGAGATGGTCCAGTCCGGCACCATCGCCGTCGGCCGGGGCCCGCGCTCCATCACCGCCACCGCTGTCCGCTAGAGCTAAGGAACTCGCATGACCGTCAACATCTACTACGACGCCGACGCCGACCTGTCGATCATCCAGGGCCGCAAGGTCGCCGTGATCGGCTACGGCTCCCAGGGCCACGCCCACTCGCTGTCGCTGCGCGACTCCGGCGTCGACGTGCGCATCGGCCTGCCGGAGGGCTCCAAGAGCCGCGCCAAGGCCGCCGACGAGGGGCTGACGGTGGGCACGCCCGCCGAGGTCTCCGCCTGGGCCGACCTGATCATGATCCTGGCGCCGGACACCAAGCAGCGCTTCATCTACGCCGAGGACATCGCGCCCAACCTCAAGGCGGGCGACGCGATCTTCTTCGGCCACGGCTTCAACATCCGCTACGAGCTGATCAAGCCCCCGGCCGACGTCGACGTCGCGATGGTCGCCCCGAAGGGCCCCGGCCACCTGGTGCGCCGCCAGTTCGTCGACGGCAAGGGCGTGCCCGCGCTCATCGCCGTGGAGCAGGACGCCACCGGCAGCGCGAAGGCGCTGGCCCTCTCCTACGCCGCGGCCATCGGCGGCGCCCGCGCGGGCGTCATCGAGACGACGTTCACCGAGGAGACCGAGACCGACCTCTTCGGCGAGCAGGCCGTGCTCTGCGGCGGTGCCGCGGCGCTGGTCCAGACCGGGTTCGAGGTGCTCACCGAGGCCGGCTACGCCCCGGAGATCGCCTACTTCGAGTGCCTGCACGAGCTCAAGCTGATCGTCGACCTCATGTACGAGGGCGGCATCGCCAACGAGCGCTTCTCCATCTCCGACACCGCCGAGTACGGCGACCTGACCCGCGGCCCGCGCGTCGTCAACGCCCAGACCAAGGCCGAGATGCAGAAGATCCTGGGCGAGATCCAGGACGGCACGTTCGCCCGCGAGTGGGTGGCCGAGGACGAGGCCGGCCGGCCGAACTTCACCAAGCTCCAGCAGGAGGGTGCGGCGCACCCGATCGAGGAGGTCGGCGAGAAGCTGCGCGGCCTGATGAGCTGGGTGGGCAGCAAGGCGACCTGATCGTCCCCGTCTCCGCGACGAACGGCACCTCCGTCCACTCCGGGTGGACGGAGGTGCCGTTCGTCCGTGTCAGGGCCGTTGCGCGGGTACCGGCGCCACCGCCACTGCGACGACCCCCACTGCGACGACTCCCACTGCGACGACTCCCACTGCGACGACTCCCACTGCGACGACCCCCGCGGCCACGACCGCCGCGCCGACGGGCCGATCGTGTGGCTCGAGCTGGTGTGGCTGTTCCTCGTCGTGATCAACCCGTTCCTGACGCGCGTGCTCACCGAGGGGCGGGCCGACCTCGTGCGCTTCGCCCCGTACGCCGTGGCGCAGGCCGTGCAGCTGGGCACGTTCGCGGTGCTGGTGGCCGTGGTCTCCCGGCGGGGGTGGTTCGCGCCCGGCACGCCGACCGGGCTGACGCACCGCGGCTGGATGGGATCCCTGATCCCCGCGAGCGGATTCGTGCTCTCGCTGCCGGCGTTCCCCGCATCGGTGTCCGGGCGTTCGCGGTGTGGGCGGTGCTGTCGATCGTCGGCGGCCGGATCCTGAGGTGCAGGGGCGTGGCCGACGAGACGTGACGGCGGTCCCGTCACCGTGCTCACGTCGCCGCGACCGGCGTCGAGCTGCGCAACTAGGATCACGGGGTACCAGCCACCGATCCGGGAGCCCTGCAACCGCCGTGAGCAACGCTGCCACCCGCCCTGTCGTACTGCTCGCCGAGAAGCTCGCGCCGTCCGCGGTCTCGTTGCTGGGCGACGACGTCGAGATCCGCCACGTCGACGGCACCGACCGCCCCGCGTTCCTGGCCGCCATCGCCGACGCCGACGCGCTGCTCGTCCGCTCGGCCACCCAGGTCGACGCCGAGGCGCTCGCCGCGTCGACCCGGCTCAAGGTCGTCGCGCGCGCGGGTGTGGGCCTCGACAACGTCGACGTCCCCGCGGCCACCGCCCGCGGCGTGATGGTCGTGAACGCGCCGACCTCCAACATCGTCTCCGCCGCCGAGCACGCCGTCGCGCTGATGCTCGCCGCCGCCCGCCACATCCCGGCGGCCGACGCGTCGCTGCGCGCCGGCAAGTGGGCCCGCAGCTCGCTGACCGGCACCGAGATCAACGGCAAGGTCGCAGGCATCGTCGGCCTCGGCAAGATCGGCCAGCTGGTCGCGCAGCGCCTCGCGGCGTTCGGTGTCGAGCTCATCGCCTACGACCCGTACGTCGCGCCGGCCCGCGCCGCGCAGCTGGGCATCGAGCTCGTCTCGCTCGACGAGCTCCTCACGCGGGCCGAGCTGATCTCGATCCACCTGCCCAAGACCCCGGAGACGCTCGGGCTCATCGGCAAGGACCAGCTCGCGATCACGAAGCCCGGTGTGATCATCGTCAACGCCGCGCGCGGTGGCCTGGTCGACGAGGACGCGCTGGCGGAGGCCGTACGCAGCGGGCACGTCGGCGGGGCGGGGATCGACGTCTACGTCGACGAGCCCACGACGTCGAGCCCGCTGTTCGAGATCCCGCAGATCGTCGTCACCCCGCACCTGGGCGCGTCCACCGACGAGGCGCAGGACCGCGCGGGCACCGACGTCGCGCGGTCGGTGCAGCTCGCGCTGGCCGGGGAGTTCGTGCCGGACGCCGTCAACGTGCAGGTCGGTGGCGTCGTCGGCGAGGAGGTGCGCCCGTGGCTGCCGCTGACGCAGAAGCTGGGAACCGTGCTCTACGCCGTGGCCGGGCGCGTGCCGAGCACGATCACCGTCGACGTCTCCGGTGAGCTGGCGTCCGAGGACGTGTCGGTGCTGCAGCTCGCGGCGCTGCGCGGGCTGTTCACGCACGTCGTCGAGGACCAGGTCACGTTCGTCAACACGCCGGCGCTGGCCGCCGAGCGGGGCGTCGACGTCGAACTGACGACGGCACCGGAGAGCGAGAACTTCCGCTCGGTCGTGCAGCTGCGCGCGGCGATGCCCGACGGCGAGTCGATCACCGTCTCCGGCACGCTGACCGGCCGCTCGCAGGTGCAGAAGCTGGTGGAGGTCAACGGCCGACACTTCGACCTGCGCGCCGAGGGTGAGGTCCTGCTGCTCGAGTACGGCGACCGCCCCGGCGTGATGGGCCGCGTCGGTTCGCTGCTGGGGGAGGCCGCGGTCAACATCGAGGCCGCGCAGATCAGCCAGACCACCGACGGCTCCGACGCGATCATGCTGCTGCGCGTCGACCGGCCCGTCGACCCGGGCGTTCTGGAGCCGATCGGCGCCTCGGTCGGGGCGCGCATCACCCGGCTGATCTCCTTCGACGACTGAGGGCGCATTGGCCCGCTCGGGGGCGTGTCGCGGGCCCGTCGGGTCCGCTGGGGCGCGGTTTCACCCGACGGGGTGACCCCGTTGGGGTGAGGCGCGCCGTGGGGGCCTGATCGCGGCCGGTAACGTGCGGTTTCGGCCCGTCGGTAGTCGGAGGAACACGCGGGTCCAGTCACGAGAGGAAACCCAGTCATGCGCCTTGCGGTCATTCCCGGCGACGGTATCGGGCCGGAGGTCATCGAGGAGGCGCTGAAGGTTCTCGAGGAGGTCGCGCCCGGCGCGGAGACGACCACCTACGACCTCGGCGCGGCGCGCTGGCACTCCACCGGCGAGCTGCTGCCCGAGTCGGTGCTCACCGAGCTCCAGCAGCACGACGCGATCCTGCTCGGCGCGGTCGGCGACCCGTCGGTCCCCAGCGGCATCCTGGAGCGCGGTCTGCTGCTGCGCCTGCGCTTCGAGCTCGACCACCACGTCAACCTGCGCCCCGCCCGGCTCTACCCCGGCGTCCGCGGGCCGCTGTCCGGGAACGCCGAGATCGACATGGTCGTCGTGCGTGAGGGCACCGAGGGCCCCTACGTCGGCACCGGTGGCCTGCTCCGCAAGGACACGCCGCACGAGATCGCCACCGAGGTCAGCGTGAACACCGCGTTCGGCGTCGAGCGGGTCGTCCGCGACGCGTTCTTCCGCGCCGAGCGCCGTCCGCGCAAGCACCTCACGCTCGTGCACAAGACCAACGTGCTGACCTTCTCCGGGCGCCTGTGGTCGCGGCTGGTGGAGGAGGTGTCGCTGGAGCACCCCGACGTGTCGGTGTCCTACCTGCACATCGACGCCGCCACGATCCATATGGTCACCGACCCCGGCCGCTTCGACGTGATCGTCACCGACAACCTGTTCGGCGACATCCTCACCGACCTCGCGGCCGCCATCACCGGTGGCATCGGCCTCGCGGCCAGCGGCAACCTCGACGGCAGCCGCAAGAACCCCAGCATGTTCGAGCCGGTGCACGGCAGCGCGCCCGACATCGCCGGGCAGGGCATCGCCGACCCCACCGCCGCGGTGCTCTCGGTCGCCCTGCTGCTCGACCACCTCGGCAACGTCGAGGAGGCCCGGCGCATCGAGGCCGCGGTGGCCTTCGACCTGGCCACCCGCGACCACAGCGCCACCGGCCACACCCGCAGCATCGGCGACCGCCTCGCGGCGCTGGTGAGCAGCCACGCGGGAGTGAGCTGACCGCCGGCCCCTGAATGGCAGTAAAGCCACTGTGCCGCCACGACACGGCAGCACAGTGGCTTTACCGCAGGCGCGGGTCGACCGCGTGAACCGCCGGTCGGGGCCGGGACGCCGCGTGCGCGTACGCCGCCCGCAGGACCTCCAGCACCTCCGGTCCGCTCCGGAGGATCTTCTTCGGCTTGCTCGCGAGGTAGACGACGCCCGCCGAGGTGAACCGCGCGGCGCGGTCGACGGTGTAGTCGTGGTCGGCGGGGCTGAGGTGCCACTCGCTGGACTCGATCTCCCAGGCCATCGCGACGTCGTCGAGCCAGCAGTCGGCCTTGCCCAGCAGTCTCCCGTCGGGAGCGTGGACGGGCGCGTTCCACCAGGGTTCGGGCAGTCCGGACCGGGCCCACAGCCGCTTCGCGTCCCGCTCGGCCGTCGAGCGGACGCCGTCGGCGACGTCGCGCAGCACCTCCGCCGGCGTCGCGGTCAGTCGGCGCGACCCCTCGGCGAGCTCTCCGGCCAGCGCGGCGACCGTGCAGAGGCCCCGCTGCACCGCGTCGGACATCAGCTCGGTCATCTCGGCCGCCGACTCCAGGCCCCGCACCGCGTCGGCGCAGGCGCGCACGATCGGGGCGAGCGGAACGCCGTCGCGGACGTGTGGTGGTGGCATCCGACCGGTCCGGGAGACCTCGACGAAGCCCGTCGACCGGAGCTGGCGCGAGTCCGGCACGAGAATGGAGATCGTCGGCCGCCCGCGCGGGACGGGTGATCGCGCGGGTCCGCGGCGCAGCCCGTGCCGGCGGCAGGCCTCGACGCCGGTCAGCAACGTGAGTGGCCCGCCGAACAGGAGCGCGGCCCGGACGAGCTGATCGAGGCTGGGCTCGCCGTTGCTGAGCAGGACCACCCCCGGCAGCAGCCGCCGCCAGGGACCTCCGTCGCGGCAGCGGTTGTAGACGGTCCGTTCGGGGATCCCGGCGGCGACGAGTCGGCGGGCGGTGGCCACGCCGTCCGGGAACACGACGCGCAGCCGCTGACTCCGGCGGGCGGTGGGGGTGCGAGCTGAGCCCATGCCCGGATGGTCACCCGAGAGGTCCGCGCACCGTGGGCGTTCGGAGAATCCCGTTGCAGCAAAGCCACTGTGCTGCCGTCTCCTGGCGGCACAGTGGCTTTGCTGCCATTTCGGGGCGGCGAGCTCAGGCCTCGTTCGCCTCGCCGGTCAGGAGCGCCACCCCCGCGCCCGCGAAGTTCGGGAGGTCGGCCACGGCGGCCTGACCGTGCTCCCCGCCCATGCCCGCGCCGAACGCGGCCTCGTCGGCGAAGTCGAGCACCGCGACCAGGTAGTACGGGGGCTTGTTGCCCTCGGGGTCGGGGCCGGGGTGGCTGATCGTGTAGCGGAGCAGGCCGGGGATCTTCTTCGCGATCACCGCGTGCACCTCGGTGTAGTGCTTGTCGAACGCGGCCGGGTCCTCGGGGTGGTTGTAGAGGGCGGTGAGCTGGTACAAGGCGACACCTTTCGCTGACGAGACCTCGTGCGGCGGTGCACACGGTCGCTGCAAGCACCCTGGTGGATCGCCGGCGGAGGTGCCTACCGCTGTCCCGCGATGTGGGACGGCCGGGTGACAGGTCGGGAGGGTCCGTGCCATGCTCGGCCACGTGTACAGCACCGTGATCATTATCGGCAGGCGCGACGGCTAGCTCCATCCAGCCGCCGCGCAGACCTCTCGCATCCGCGAGGGGTCTTTTTTGTTGCCGATGAGGAGATCGAGATGTTCCGGACCACCCCTGCCGCCACCCCGCTCGGCGACGCCTTCCACGTCTACGACACGACACTGCGCGACGGTGCACAGCGCGAGGGCATCTCCTACTCGGTGGCCGACAAGCTCGCCGTCGCCCGGCACCTCGACGCGCTCGGCGTCGGCTACGTCGAGGGCGGCTGGCCGGGTGCGATGCCGAAGGACACCGAGTTCTTCGCCCGTGCCGCGGCGGGGGAGCTCGACCTGCGCCACGCCGCACTGGTGGCGTTCGGGGCGACCCGGCGCCCCGGCACGACGGCGGCGCAGGACCCGCAGGTCCGGGCGCTGCTGGACAGCGCGGCCCCGGTCGTCACGCTGGTCGCGAAGTCCGACCGCCGCCACGTCGAGCGCGCGCTGCGCACCGACACGGCGGAGAACTGCGCGATGGTCGCCGACACGGTGGCGTTCCTCGTCGGGGAGGGCCGCCGGGTCTTCGTCGACGCGGAGCACTTCTTCGACGGCTACGCGTTCGACCCCGACACCGCTCTGCGCGTGCTGGAAGCAGCCGTCGGGGCGGGCGCCGACGTCGCGGTGCTGTGCGACACGAACGGCGGCATGCTCCCCCTGGGGATCGCCGAGGTGGTGGCCGAGGTGGCGGCCCGCACGGGCTTCCGCCTCGGCATCCACTGCCAGGACGACACCGGCTGCGCGGTCGCCAACTCGGTGGCCGCGGTGCAGGCCGGCGCCACGCACGTCCAGTGCACCGCGAACGGCTACGGGGAGCGGGCCGGCAACGCCGATCTGTTCGCCGTGGTCGGGAACCTGGTGACCAAGTTGGGGATGCCCGTCCTACCGGACGGATCCCTGGCGGAGATGACCCGCACCTCGCACGCGTTGGCGGAGATCGCCAACATCGCTCCCGACACCCACCAGGCCTATGTCGGGACGTCAGCGTTCGCCCACAAGGCGGGCCTGCACGCGAGTGCGATCAAGGTGGACCCGGAGCTGTACAACCACATGAACCCCGTGGACGTCGGCAACGGGCAGCGGATCCTCGTCACCGAGATGGCCGGCCGGGCCAGCGTCGAGCTCAAGAGCACCGAGCTCGGCATCGACCTGGCCGGCCATCCCGACGCGGTGTCGCAGGTCGTGGCGACCGTGAAGGAGCGCGAGGCGCACGGCTGGTCGTTCGAGGCCGCGGACGCCTCGTTGGAACTGCTCATGCGCACCGCCCGCGGCGACGCCGGGACCGCACCGTTCGAGCTGGAGTCCTACCGCGTCATCACCGAGCGGCGCGCCGACGGCGAGATCGTGGCCGAGGCGACCGTCAAGATCGTCGTCGACGGGGAGCGGCTCATCGCGACCCGCGAGGGCAACGGCCCCGTCAACGCCCTCGACGCGGCCCTGCGCGGAGCGCTCACCCCGTCGTGCCCGTGGCTCGCCGACGTCGACCTGACCGACTACAAGGTCCGCATCCTCACGCGCGGCACCGGTGCGGTCACGCGGGTGCTGATCGGGTCGTCGGACAAGGCGGGGGAGTGGACGACGGTCGGCGTGCACGGCAACGTCGTCGAGGCGTCCTGGCTGGCGCTCGTCGACGCGCTGGCCTACGCCGCCCTGCGCCACGCACTCGTCCCCGCCGGCTGACCCCCGCGTCGCCGCGTCGCCGCGTCGGTAGGGCTACGGCAACGCGACGCCCCGCTCGAACCCCCGGCGCAGCACCGTGATCGTGCGGGTCCGGACCACGCCCTTCACCTGGTAGAGCATGCGCAGCACGTCCTCCAGCCCGTCGGGGCCGGACGCGCGCACCTTGAGCAGGAAGTTGCTGTTGCCCGCGACGGAGTGCGCCTCCTCGACGCGCGGGTCGGCCTCCGCCGCGGCGAACACGTGATCGCGGGCCCAGCCCTCGGTGTCGAGCAGGACGAACGCGAGGACGTCGACGCCGAGCGCGTCGGGATCCACCTCCACCGTCGTCCGCCGGATGACCCCGGAGGAGCGGAGCCTGCGCACCCGCTCGTGCACCGCGGCGGGCGAGAGCGACACCGCCCTACCGAGCTGGGCGTAGGTGCGGTCGGCGTCGTCGAGGAGGAGGCCGACGATCCTCCGGTCCATCGGGTCCATGACCCCATCCTGACAGGCCTTCGGCCGAAGACTCTTCACGATGAACGTCGATCGCTGGATTCGGCGGTCGCGCCGAAGCATCTTCGGTGCATGACCCGCCACTTCACCGTCCTCACCGCGGGGGTCGTCGCGGTCGGGGCGCAGTCGTTCCTGCTCGCCCCGCTCCTGCCCGACCTCACCGCGTCCCTCGTCGCCACCCCGTCGGAGATCGGCCGCGCGCTGGCCGCGTACGGCGTCGGCGTCGTGCTGGTGGCGCTGCTGCTCGGCCCGCGACTGGACCGCATCCCGCGCGCGACAGCCCTGACGGCCGGTGCAGTCGTGCTCGCGGTGAGCTCGGCGATCTCCGCCCTCGCGCCGAACTGGGAGGTGCTCGCCGCCGCGCAGGTGCTGGCCGGGGCCGCCGCGGGTGTGGTCCTGCCCGCGACCTACGCGTTCGCCGCCGAGCTCGCCGCACCGGGGGAACAGGCCCGCGCGACCGGGCGGGTGCTGACGGGCTGGTCGGTCGCGCTCGTCGCCGGGGTGCCGGTGTCGACGCTGCTGGCCGACCTCGTCGGCTGGCGCGGGGTGCTCGGTGCGCTCGCGGTGCTGGCCGCTGCACAGGTGGTGCTCTACCGGACACTGCCCGCCTCGGCGGTCCCCTCGACGCCGCGTCCGCGGATCGCTGCGGCGCTGCGGATCCCCGGGGTCGCCCGGCTGCTGCTCGGCACGCTGGCCTTCATGAGCGCGTTCTACGCCGTGTTCGGCTTCGCGGGCGCCGAGATCCGGCTGCTGCACGGCGGCGGCGCGGCCGGGGCGGGGCTGCTCGCCCTGGCCTACGGCATCGGGTTCGGGCTCGGCGCGGCGACCGACCGGTACGCCGGGCGCATCGGGCTCGCCCCGGTCCTCGCCGCGCTGGCCGGGGTCTACCTCGTGCTCGCCGCGACCGTCGGCGTGCTCGCGGTGCTGCTCGGCGCGGCGGTGGTGTGGGGCCTGGTCAACCACGTCGCGCTGACGCTGCTGGTGAGCCGGCTCTCCGCCGCCGCCCCGGACGCCCGGGGTGCGGTGCTCGCGCTCAACTCGGCTGCGACCTACGGCGGTGCCGCGGTGGCCGGGCTGCTCGCCGGCCCGTTGTACGAGGCTGCGGGCCTGGGCTGGGTCGCCGTCGCCGGGGCGGTGGTGGTCGCGGTGGCGGTGCCGGTGACCCGGAGCCGGGCCGCGCAGCCGGTGTCGATCGGAGCCTGACGCTCGTGCCCCGGAGCCGTCACCGGCCCGCCGCCGACGTCGCAGCACGGCCTGCAATCGGGACGAGCCACCTACGGGCGGGCGACGGGCTCCGGCTCGCGGCGGGCCCACTCGGGCGCGTGCTCCGGCAGCGGGCCGATCGCGACCAGCCGCGCCGGGATCCCCTGCAGTACCGGGAAGCGCTGCAGCATCCGCAGCGGGAACGGCAGGCTCGCGAGCGGGGCCGGGGCGAGCCCACCGTCGTCGGCCATGCCCACGGGGCCGGTCGGGGCTGGTGTCGCCGTGGCGATGGCCGGCCCCAGGATCGCGCGGTGCGCGAGCCGCTGCGCACCCTGCACGAGCGCGGTCGGCCACCACCGCCGCCGCTGCACCGTGCGCAGCACCGAGCGCGGCACGACACCCCCGCTGCGCAGCGCCGGGGCGAGCAGCCGGGCGGTCGCGACGGCGTCGGCGACGGCGAGGTTGATGCCCACCCCGCCGACCGGCGACATCGCGTGCGCCGCGTCGCCGATCAGCAGCAGCCCGTCGAGGTCCCAGCGCCGCAGCCGCTCCAGCCGGACATCGAGCAGCTTGACGTCGTCCCAGGACTCCAGCGCGCCCGTCCGGTCGGCCATCCACGGCAGCAGACCGGCGAAGCGCCGCTGCAGCTCCTCGATACCCGCGGCGCGCAGCGCGGTGTCGCCGCCCTTACGGATGAGGTAGCCGCACTGCCAGTAGTCGCCGCGGTCGATCATGACGCAGAAGTGACCGGTGGAGAACCGGCCGACGCCGCCGATCGGGTCGGTCTCCCGTCGGGGCAGCCGGAACCACCAGATGTCCATCGGTACGCCGAACGAGCGCGGCTCCAGTGCGGCGGCGGCACGTACGGCGGACCCGCGGCCGTCGCAGGCGACGGTGAGTTCGGCCCGCAGGTCGTGCTCCGTGCCGTCGGTGCGGTCGACGAACCGGACCCCCGTGACGCGGCTGCCGTCGCGCAGCAGGCCGACGACCTCGGCCTCGCGCCGCAGCGTGAACGTCGGCTCCTCCGCGGCGACCTCGGCCAGCAGGTCGAGGAAGTCCCACTGCGGGACGAGCGCGATGTGCTTGTGCGCTCCGGGGAGGCGGCGCATGTCGGAGATCTGGACCGTGCCCGTGTCGAACTGGCCGGTGATCCGCTCCAGAAGGCGCTGCGGGACGGCGGCGAACCGATCGCCGAGGCCCAGCTCGTCGAGCAGGTTCAGGGTGGAGGCGTGGACGGTGTCGCCGCGGAAGTCGCGCAGGAAGTCGGCGTGCTTCTCGAGCACCGTGACCTCGACGCCGGCGCGGGCCATGAGCAGGCCGAGGACCATCCCGGCCGGCCCCCCGCCGACGACGAGGCAGGTGGTGCGCTCTGAATTCACCATACGTTGAATAATACGCCGATCCGATAGCCTGGCAAGACCATGACTGTTCGCGTCCGCTTCTGCCCCTCCCCGACCGGTACGCCGCACGTCGGGCTCATCCGCACCGCGCTGTTCAACTGGGCCCACGCCCGGCACAGCGGCGGCAGCTTCGTGTTCCGGATCGAGGACACCGACGCCAGCCGCGACTCCGTCGAGTCCTACGAGGCGCTGCTCGACGCGCTGCGCTGGCTCGGCCTCGACTGGGACGAGGGCCCCGAGGTCGGCGGCGAGCACGGCCCGTACCGGCAGAGCGAGCGCGGTGATCTCTACGCCGACGCCCTCGCGAAGCTCATCGCGGCGAACGAGGTGTACGAGTCGTTCTCCAAGGCGGAGGAGATCGAGGCGCGCCACAAGGCGGCGGGCCGCGACCCCAAGCTCGGCTACGACAACGCCGACCGCGACCTGTCCGACGAGCAGAAGGCGGCCTACCGCGCCGAGGGCCGCGCGCCCGTCTACCGGCTGCGGATGCCCGACCGCGACATCACCTTCACCGATCTCGTCCGCGGTGACGTCACGTTCCGCGCCGGCACCGTCCCCGACTTCGTGCTCGCCCGCGGCGACGGCTCTCCGCTCTACCCGCTGACCAACCCGCTCGACGACGCGCTCATGGGCATCACCGACGTCCTGCGCGGCGAGGACCTGCTCTCCTCCACGCCCCGGCAGATCGCGCTGCTGGAGGCGCTGCAGCGCGTCGGCATCGGCAAGGGGCCGCTCCGCTACGGGCACCTCCCGCTCGTCACGGGGGAGGGGAACCGCAAGCTGTCCAAGCGCGACCCGGAATCGAACCTGTTCCTCTACCGGGAGCGCGGATTCGTCCCCGAGGGCCTGCTCAACTACCTGGCCCTGCTGGGCTGGGCGATCGGCGAGAACCGTGACGTCTTCACGATGGACGAGATGGTCGCCGCATTCGACATCAGCCGTGTCTCCGGTAACTCCGCGCGCTTCGACCTGAAGAAGGCCGAGGCCATCAACGCCGCCCATCTGCGCGCGCTCCCGGTCGAGGACTTCGCCGGCCGAGTCGTGCCGTACCTCGCGGAGCAGGGTGTGGTGCTCGACACCGACGCCGACCGTGCTGTGCTCGCCGCCGCGGCCCCGCTGGTGCAGGAGCGCAGCGTCGTCCTGTCCGACGCCGCCCGGATGCTGCGGTTCCTCTTCGTCGACGGGAAGGACTTCGTGCTCGACGAGGACGCCGCGGCCAAGAACCTCGGCGCCGACGCGGCTCCCGTCCTCGAGGCGGCCCTGACCGGCCTCGATGCGCTCCAGGACTGGTCGACCACGGCCATCGAGGAGTCTCTCAAGGCCACCCTGATCGACGGCCTGGGCCTCAAGCCGCGCAAGGCGTTCGCGCCCGTGCGGGTGGCCATCAGCGGCCGGACGGTGTCGCCGCCGCTCTACGAGTCGATGGAGCTGCTGGGCCGCGAGCGGTCCCTCGCGCGACTGAGGGCCGGTGTGGAGCGCGCGGGAGGGCTCGGCTAGAGTACTCAGCGAAGGGCACGGACACCGGGTTCGCACCGACTGGAACCCGGCTGATCGTGAGCCTTGGGGTATGGTGTAATTGGCAACACAGCTGTTTCTGGTACAGCCATTCTAGGTTCGAGTCCTGGTACCCCAGCGGAAACACCTGAGCAGTACGTAGTACAGTTTCACGAGAGTTTCCTAGGGCCCCGTCGTCTAGCGGCCTAGGACGCCGCCCTCTCAAGGCGGTAGCGCGGGTTCAAATCCCGTCGGGGCTACGTCGCAAGCGATCCCCACTCTGACCCGGAGTGGGGATCGCTGCATTTCCGGGGCGCCTCGCCTGCTGCGGGTTCGTGGTCAGCGCGAGGACGCGTCCGCGTGCGCAAGTTCGACTCCACGCTCGCGGGGTCTCGCGCGCGGGGGTCGCAACTCGGGCGCGTGAGCACGAGTTCTGTGCCGCAGGCCTACGCGCCGCCCCCGGTCCCGGTCCCGGTCCCGGTCCCGATCGCAGCCTGCTCCGGCGACGGGGTGGCTGTCAGGCGGTAGGGAGTGAGCCGCGCTGGGCGTCGGTCGGTGCGGTTGTCGTCGGGCCCGGGTCCGTGGTGGGCGGCGGGTCCGTCGTCGGGGGCGGAGGCTCCTCGGTCGTCGGCACCGGCGCGTCGGTTGTGGGGACCGGCTGAACGGGGGGCGCCGGGGCCCGGGTGCGGCTGGGGACCACGACCGGGGGTGGGTCGTCGGCGGCGGGGGCCTCGGTCGACTCCACCGGCGTCGGGGTGCCCAGCACCTCCGACGAGACCGGGGGCAGCACCGGCACCGACGACGTCTGGCCGCTGTTGGCGGTCGGCTCGGGTGTCGGGGCGGGCATCAGGACCACCGTCGCGACGACGCCGAGCGCCGCGGCCAGGCCGCCGGCCGACACCAGGAACGCACCACCGCGACCGCTGCGCCGCGGCTCCGGGCGCTCGTAGTCCTCCTCGCGGTACTCGGTGACCTCGAGGTCCATCGGCGGCCGCACCGGGTACGGCGACGCCATCTGCCGCGGCGGGGGCACGACCTGCGTGGCCATCTCGCCGCCCTGCATCGGGATGCGTCCCTGCTGCGCGCCCGCCGGGATGAACCCGGCCGACCCCGACGTCCCACCGGGCGCGGCCGCGAGCATCCCGCCGCCCCCGACCCCGAGGGCGCCCGTCCCCGACGGACCGGGTCCCGCACCGACGCCGGCCGGCGCACCGGGCGCCCACTGCTGACCGGTCGCCCGCACCCCGCCCTGCGCAGCAGGACCGCCCCGCGGCTGGGGGACGTGCGGGCCGGTCCCGGCGAGCGCGACCGGGTCGAGGGAGAGGGCGGCGCCCATCGCGATGGCGTTCTTCGGGTCGGCGTCGACCGCGACGGGCCGCCCGAGCTGCTCGGACACCAGTTGGGCGACGAGCGGGATCCGCGACGACCCGCCGACCAGCAGCACCGCGGTGAGCTGGTCGGGCGTGAGCCCTGCGGAGGAGACCGCGCGGCGCAGCGCGGCCACGGTGTCCTCGATCTGCGGCCGGATCATCGCCTCGAACTCGCTGCGGTGCAGCCGGACGGAGCCCTGGGATCCGGGCAGCAGTACCGGGATCGACACCTCGGTGTCGCTGCTCAGCGCCTCCTTGGCCTCCGAGCACTCCCGGCGGACGGCGGCGACGGCGGCGAGCACGGCGGGGTCGGTGTCGTCGAGCCCGGCGAACGCCTCGGGCATGCCGGTGCGGACGTGGTCGAACACGACCTGGTCGAAGTCGATGCCACCGAGGCGCTCGATGCCCTCCGGGCGCCCGATCGTGCCGAAGCCCTGCGGGCCCTTGTGCACGATCGCGGCGTCGAACGTGCCGCCGCCCAGGTCGTAGACGGCGATGGTGGAGCCGGACTCGAGCCGCTCCGCCGAGGCGTAGTGCAGCGCCGCGGCCTGCGGCTCGGCCAGGAACGCGACCTGCATTCCCTGGCCGGCCAGCGCGCCGCCGAGGAGCTCCTTCTTCAACGGCCCCCACGACGCGGGATGGGTGACGGCGATCCGGGCGGCGGGACCGCCCTCGCGCTCGCCCACCCGGTCGACGACCCAGCGCACGACGCGCGCGGAGAGCTCCTGCGGCGACCACGGCACCCCGGCGACGACGAGGGGTGTGGGGTCGCCGATGCGGCGCTTGAACTCGCGGACGACTCGAGCCGGGTCGGTGAGGGCCCGGCGCTCCGCGGCCTCGCCGACGAGCACGGAGCCGTCGGTCCCGGCGTAGAAGACGGAGGGGACGGAGCTGGACCGGTCGCCGAGGTTGACGATCTCGATCTCGCCCGGCCGCATACCCGGATGACCGACGGCGGCCGACGTCCTCGTCGTACCCAGGTCGATCCCGAGCAAGTAGGTCATCGTGCCCCGTCTCCGTCGCCGATTCTCACCCTGCGTGCAACTGCGACACGGTATCGGGTCTCGTGTGACCCTTTCGGCCGGGTGCCGACTACAGCCGGTGTTGCAGGGCCTCGGCGGCAGCCAGCAGGTCGGCCGCCCACCGCACGCCGGGGCGTCGCCCGATCCGGTCGACGGGGCCGGACACCGACACCGCGGCGACGACGTGCCCGCTCCCGTCGCGCACGGGGGCCGACACGCTCGCGACGCCCGACTCCCGTTCCGCGACGCTCTGCGCCCACCCGCGGCGCCGGACGTCGAGCAGGACCCGCTCGGTGAAGGTGGCCTCGCCCAGCACCGCGCGCTGCACGGCGGGCTCGGCCCACGCGGCGAGCACCTTGGCCCCCGATCCCGCCGTCATCGGCAGCCGGGAGCCGACCGGCACGGTGTCACGCAGGCCGCTCGCCGGCTCGGCCGTGGCCACGCAGACGCGCTGCGTGCCGTCGCGGCGGTAGAGCTGCACGCTCTCGCCGGTGATGTCGCGCAGCCGGGGCAGGACGGCGGCGGCCGCCTCCAGCAACGGGTCGGCGCCACCCGCGGCGAGCTCGGCCAGCGCGGGTCCGGGACGCCAGCGCCCGTCGGCCCCGCGGCTGAGCAGGCCGTGCACCTCCAGGCCGACGGCGAGCCGGTGGGCGGTGGCGCGGGGCAGACCGGTGCGCTGGCACAGCTCGGCCAGGC
This sequence comes from Pseudonocardia abyssalis, assembly GCF_019263705.2. Taxonomy (NCBI): domain Bacteria; kingdom Bacillati; phylum Actinomycetota; class Actinomycetes; order Pseudonocardiales; family Pseudonocardiaceae; genus Pseudonocardia; species Pseudonocardia abyssalis. The sequence continues at coordinate 3,349,456 of NZ_JADQDK010000001.1, read as the reverse complement.
CGCACGGCTCGGTGGCCACGGCGTGGAGGACTCCCACGGCCTTGTCGAGCACGCCGATGCCGCTATGCTGTCTCACACCGCGATACTAACGTCCCAACAGCTGGGAGAACAACATGCCGCGCACACTGGCCGAGAAGGTGTGGGACCTGCACCTCGTCCGCGAGGGGGAGGGCGACGAACCCGATCTCCTCTACATCGACCTGCACCTCGTGCACGAGGTCACGAGCCCGCAGGCGTTCGACGGGCTCCGCCTCGCCGGTCGTCCGGTGCGCCGCCCGGACCTCACGCTGGCCACCGAGGACCACAACGTCCCCACGAAGGACGTCGACCTCCCGATCGCCGACCCCGTCTCGCGCACCCAGGTGGAGACGCTGCGCAAGAACTGCGCGGAGTTCGGCGTCCCGCTCTACCCGATGAACCACGCCGAGCAGGGCATCGTGCACGTCGTCGGCCCGCAGCTCGGGCTGACGCAGCCGGGCACCACGGTGGTCTGCGGGGACAGCCACACGTCCACCCACGGTGCGTTCGGGGCGATGGCGTTCGGCATCGGCACCTCCGAGGTCGAGCACGTGCTCGCCACGCAGACGCTGCCGCTCAAGCGGTTCAAGACGATGTCGATCACGGTGAACAGTGCCGACGGCACGCTGCGGCCGGGCGTCACGAGCAAGGACGTCGTGCTGGCGATCATCGCCAAGATCGGCACCGGGGGCGGGCAGGGCCACGTGCTCGAGTTCCGCGGCAACGTCATCGAGAACCTCTCGATGGAGGCCCGGATGACGGTCTGCAACATGTCGATCGAGGCCGGTGCCCGCGCGGGCATGATCGCCCCCGACGAGACGACGTTCGCCTACCTGAAGGGCCGCGACCGCGCGCCCACCGGCGAGGCGTGGGACGAGGCGGTCGCGCAGTGGCGCGAGCTGCGCACCGACGACGACGCCGTGTTCGACGCCGAGGTCACCCTCGACGGCGACGCGCTCACCCCGTTCGTCACCTGGGGCACCAACCCGGGCCAGGGGCTCCCGCTCGGCGAGAACGTGCCCGACCCGGCGCAGATCGTCGACGAGAACGAGCGCCTCTCCGCCGAGAAGGCCTTGACCTACATGGGACTGACGGCGGGCCAGCCGCTGCGCGAGGTCTCGGTCGACACCGTCTTCGTGGGCTCCTGCACCAACGGCCGCATCGAGGACCTGCGCGCCGTCGCCGACGTCATCAAGGGCCGCCAGGTCGCCGACGGCGTCCGCATGCTGGTCGTGCCCGGGTCGATGCGGGTGCGCTTCCAGGCCGAGGAGGAGGGCCTCGACGAGGTGTTCACCGCGGCCGGCGCCGAGTGGCGCTCCGCGGGCTGCTCGATGTGCCTGGGCATGAACCCCGACCAGCTCGCCCCGGGTGAGCGCAGTGCATCCACGTCGAACCGCAACTTCGAGGGCCGCCAGGGCAAGGGCGGCCGCACCCACCTCGTGTCGCCGCTGGTCGCCGCCGCGACCGCCGTGCGCGGCACCCTCTCGAGCCCGGAGGACCTGGTCTGATGGACGCCTTCTCCACCCACACCGGAATCGGCGTGCCCCTGCGCCGCGCCAACGTCGACACCGACCAGATCATCCCGGCGGTCTACCTCAAGCGCGTCACGCGCACCGGGTTCGAGGACGGGCTGTTCTCGGCCTGGCGCAACGACTCCTCGTTCATCCTCAACCAGGAACCGTTCGACCGCGGATCGGTCCTCGTCGCGGGATCGGACTTCGGCACGGGTTCCTCGCGTGAGCACGCCGTCTGGGCGCTGATGAACTACGGCTTCCGCGTCGTCATCTCCTCGCGCTTCGCCGACATCTTCCGCGGCAACTCGGCCAAGGCCGGGCTGGTGGCTGCGGAGGTCGCGCAGCCCGACGTCGAGCTGCTGTGGAAGCTGCTGGAGAACCAGCCCGGCACCGAGATCACCGTCGACCTGCGGGAGAAGACGGTGCAGGCGGCCGATCTCACCGTGCCGTTCGTGATCGACGACTACACCCGCTGGCGGCTGCTGGAGGGCCTCGACGACATCGGTCTGACGCTGCGCCACGAGGGCGACATCACCACCTTCGAGGCCGCCCGCCCGGCCCGGATGCCCGTCACGGGCTGACCCGCGTGGGTGGATCCGTTGTCCCGCAACGGATTCACTCCGCGTGTCCCCTGGCGCACGTCCCTGACCAGCGGCTACGGTCGCGCTCATGAACAAGACGCAGCTCGTGGACGCGCTCGCGGCCCGCATCGGTGACCGGAGGACCGCAGCCACCGCGGTCGACGGACTGCTGGAGACGATCGTGTCGACGGTCGGGTCCGGCGACTCGGTCTCGATCACCGGGTTCGGGGTGTTCGAGCCCCGCGCCCGCGCCGCCCGCGTCGCGCGCAACCCGCGCACCGGGGAGACGGTGGAGGTCGCGGCCACCACGGTGCCCGCGTTCCGGCCCGGCGTCGGCTTCCGCAACGCCGTCGGCGGATCTGCTGCCCCCGCCCCGCGCGCCACCCCCACCCGCCGCCGCCCGGCCGCCGCCGCTGCGGTCGAGGCCCCCGCCGAGCCCGTGGCCGCGGCCCCCGCGCCGGCGCGCAAGCGGGCCAAGGCCTCGTCGAGCTTCTCGGCCCCCGCCGCGGCACCGGCGACCGAGGCGCCGGCCGCGAAGGCTCCGGCGAAGGCCAAGGCCCCGGCCAAGTCGAAGGCCGCCGCGGTGGAGGTGCCCGCCGCGAAGGCGCCCAAGGCCGCGAAGGCAAAGGCTGCGAAGGCCCCGGCTGCGGAGAAGCCGAAGAAGGCGAAGGCCAAGAAGTAGTAGCCCAGTAGGCGTGGACCGGGACGCGAGGGTCTACGTCGCCGGCCATGCCGGTCTGGCGGGCTCCGCCATCTGGCGTGGCCTGCGGGACGCGGGGTTCGGCGACCTGGCCGGAGCCACCTCGGCCGAGGTCGACCTCCGGGATCGCCCCGCGGCGTTCGACCTCGTGGGCTCGATCCGTCCGGATGTGGCGGTGATCGCCGCGGCGAGGGTGGGAGGGATCGCCGCCAATGCGGCGTATCCGGCCGAGTTCCTGTCCGACAATCTGCGGATCCAGGTCAACGTGATGGACGCGGCTCACGCATTCGGGGTAGAGCGATTACTCTTTCTGGGCTCGTCCTGTATCTACCCGAAGTCGGCGGAACAGCCGATTCGGGAATCGAGCCTGCTGACCGGGGTGCTGGAGCCCACCAACGACGCGTACGCCATCGCGAAGATCGCCGGGATCATGCAGGTGCAGGCCCACCGCAGGCAGTACGGCGCCCGGTGGATCTCGGCGATGCCGACGAACCTGTACGGGCCGGGCGACAACTTCCACCCCGAGAACTCGCACGTGCTGCCGGCACTGATCCGACGCTTCCACGAGGCCGTCGAGCAGGGGCGTGACGAGGTCGTGCTCTGGGGCAGCGGTACACCGCGCCGGGAGTTCCTGCACGTGGACGACCTCGGACGGGCGGTCGTCCACCTGCTCGACGTCTACGACGATCCCGAGACCATCAACGTCGGGGTCGGCGACGACGTGACGATCCGCGAGCTGGCGGAGACCGTCGCCGGTGTCGTCGGGTTCGGTGGGGCGATCGTGCAGGACCCGTCACGTCCGGACGGCACGCCGCGGAAGGTCCTCGACGTGTCCCGGATCCGCGCGCTGGGCTGGGAGCCGCGGATCGCGTTGCGCGACGGCATCGAGAGCACGTACCGGTGGTTCGTCGAGCACCGGGCCGAGGCCCGTCTCGGCTGATCAGCCGGTGGGGCGCGGGTAGTGGTCCGAGGACGTCAGCTCGCCCTTCGTGAAGCCCAGCACCCAGGTGCTGGCCTTGCGGCTGGGCACGTCGTCGTCCCCGGTCAGGATGCCGACCACGTCGGGGATGACGCCGCCCTGGCTGCAGATCACCGTGACACCCGGCCGGGCGGCGAGCTCGTGGAAGCGGGCGAGGCCGGCGGTGGGGTCGGCCCAGTAGCCCTCCTCACCCAGCAGCGGCTCGTCGTCGACCGGCATCCCCAGCGGCGCCACCGTCGCGCGGCAGCGGACGGGCGGGGCGGAGGCGACGCGGTCGGGACCGTAGAGGGGGAGCAGCGCGGCGAGGTGGCGGGCCTGCTCGTGGCCGGTGCCCGAGAGCGGGCGGTCGTCGTCGTGGCCGTCCCACTGGGCGCGGTTGCCGGCCTTGGCGTGGCGGACGAGCAGCACGAGTGAGTCGGGGACCCCGATGTCGGTGAAGCGGGCGAGCACGTCGAGGTCGCGGCGGTAGGACAGCAGCCGCGCCGCCTGTTCCGGGGTGCACCAGCGCAGCTCGTCGGTCTCCTCGTTCGCCTCGAACGCCCCCGTGCACGCCTCGGCCGACCAGAACCGGACGGTCTTGGGGCCCTCCGGGACGGCGTAGTGGATGTCGCACAGGCGCGGCCCGAGGCGGGAGCGGAAGCCCGTCTCCTCGGCGATCTCGCGGACGGCGGCGTGCGGCATGGACTCGCCGCGGTCGAGCTTGCCCTTGGGCAGGGACCAGTCGTCGTAGCGCGGGCGGTGCACCACGGCCACCTCGACGGCGGTGTTCGTCCGACGCCAGAGCACGGCACCAGCGGCGAGGATCATTCCGCTTCGGCGGTGACGGCGTGGCGCAGCATCATCTCCGCCTGGTGGTCGCGCACGGGCGTGACCCCGGAGTCGAGCGGGGGAGACGGCTCCCAGCGGCCGTCGTCCTGCAGCGTCCAGCAGCGGGTGGCCGGGTCCATGCAGCCGTCGAGCATGTCGCCGAGCTGCGCGGCCAGCTTCGGGTCGGCCACGCGGAGCAGCACCTCGACGCGGCGGTCGAGGTTGCGGTGCATCATGTCGGCGCTGCCGATCCAGTACTCCTGCGCCGCGCCGAAGTGGAAGACGCGGCTGTGCTCCAGGAACCGCCCCAGGATCGAGCGGACGGAGATGTTCTCGCTCAGGCCCGCGCGGCCGGGGCGCAGCGCGCAGATGCCGCGCACCACCACGTCGACGGGCACGCCCGCCTGCGACGCGCGGTAGAGCGCGTCGATGACCTGCTCGTCGACCAGCGAGTTGACCTTGATCCGGACCCGGGCCGTCGCGTCGCCGGAGCGGTGCGCGTCGATCTCGTCCTCGATGCGCCGCACGATGCCGCGCCGCACGCCGTAGGGCGCGACGAGCAGCGACCGGTAGGAGGTCTGGCGCGAGTAGCCGGTGAGGGAGTTGAACAGGTCGGTGAGGTCGGCGCCGATCGTCGGGTCGGCGGTGAGCACGCCGACGTCCTCGTACAGGCGCGCCGTCTTGGGGTGGTAGTTGCCGGTGCCGATGTGGCAGTAGCGGCGGATCGACTCGCCCTCCTGCCGCACGACGAGCGAGGTCTTGCAGTGCGTCTTGAGCCCGACGAGCCCGTAGACGACGTGCACGCCCGCCTTCTCCAGCTCGCGCGCCCAGCGGATGTTGGCCTGCTCGTCGAACCGGGCCTTGATCTCCACCAGCGCCACGACCTGCTTGCCGGCCGCCGCGGCGTCGACCAGCGCGTCGACGATGGGGGAGTCGCCGGAGGTCCGGTAGAGCGTCTGCTTGATCGCCAGCACGTGCGGGTCGGCCGCGGCCTGCTCGATGAACCGCTGCACCGACGTGGAGAACGAGTCGTAGGGGTGGTGCACCAGCACGTCGCCCTCGCGCAGGGTGGCGAAGATGCTGCGCGGCGTCTCGCGCTCGGCGAACGCGGGGTGCGTCGCCGGGACGAACGGGTCGTCCTTGAGGTCGGGGCGGTCGACGGCGTGCACGGCCCACAGCGCGGTGAGGTCGAGCAGGCCCGGCACCGTGACGACGTCACCGGGGTGCACGTCGAGCTCGCGCAGCAGCAGCTCCAGGACGTGCTCGCTCATCGTCTCGGTGACCTCGAGGCGCACCGGCGGCCCGAAGCGGCGCCGGGCGAGCTCGCGCTCGAGGGACTGCAGCAGGTCCTCGTCGCGGTCCTCCTCGACCTCGACGTCGGCGTTGCGCGTGACGCGGAACGGATGGACCTCCGCGACCTCCATGCCCATGAACAGGTCGCCCAGGTGCGCGGCGATGAGGTCCTCGATGGGCAGGAACGTGATCGTGTCGTCCTCGGTGGCCACCTGCACCAGCCGCGGCACGTTGTTGGGCACCTTGACGCGCGCGAACCGCTCGGTGCGGCCCTCCGGGTCGCGGACGGTGACCGCGAGGTTGAGCGAGAGCCCCGAGATGTAGGGGAAGGGGTGCGCCGGGTCGACGGCCAGCGGCGTGAGCACCGGGAAGACCTGCGCGGAGAAGTAGGCGCTCAGCCGCACGCGCTGGTCGTCGGACAGGTCGCTCCAGCGCAGGATGTTGACGCCCTCCGCGGCCAGCTCGGGGCGGACGTGGTCGAGGAACACGCGCGCGTGCGCCTCGGAGATCGCCTGGCTGCGGGTGGCGATGCGGGACAGCTGCGTGGTGGGGGACAGGCCGTCGGCGCTGCGGACGGCGAGGCCGGTGTCGTCTCGGCGCTTCAGACCGGCGACGCGGACCATGTAGAACTCGTCGAGGTTGCTGGCGAAGATCGCCAGGAACTTCGCGCGCTCCAGCAGCGGCTGGCTGGTGTCCTCGGCCAGTGCGAGCACGCGGGCGTTGAAGTCGAGCCAGGACAGCTCGCGGTTGAGGTACCGGTCGTCGGGCAGGCCCGAGTGCGGTGCGGGCGTGCGGGCGGGCGGGCTCACGGGCACCGCGGCGGCCCCCGCGGAGTCGGTGCGGGCGCCCGTGGCCGCGGCCGTCGGACCGGGCTGGGTGGGGATCGCGGGCCGGGCGTCGGCGGTGGTCGTGGTGCCGTTCACCGGGCGCGCGGCGGCGTGCACCCGCCGCGTCGACGGGCGGGGGGAGCGCCTGGCCTTCGCCGCCGCGCCCTTCGCCGCCTTGCGACGACCGTCCGACGTCGGTTCGGGTACCGCTGAGCCGCTCACGTCTTCACCCACACAGGCATTGTTCCCCACCGACCGACGTGCAGTCGCATCCCGCCGCACGCTTCCGGGTGAACTCTGGCCCGTGGTGACGCAGGATGAACAGTGGGTGAATGGCGGGAGTGAGTTCCACACCACAGTTCGGCACGGTCCAGGCCCTGCGGGCGGTGGCGGTACTCCTCGTGGTCGGCGCGCACCTCGGTGGCCCGACCGGGTTCGAGGACAAGCTCTTCGGGTCGCCCGCGCTGCTGGGCTGGACCGAGCACGCCGGGCCGATGGGCGTCGACCTGTTCTTCGTGGTCAGCGGGTTCATCATGGCCGTCACGACGCGGCGGCTGGCGAGCGGCGTCCAGCCGGCCTCGGCCTTCCTGCTGCGGCGCGTGACCCGGATCTACCCGTGCTACCTCCTCGTCACGGCGGCGATCCTCGCGGTCTTCCTGTGGCGCCCGGAGATGGTCAACTCGAGCGAGGACGTCCGGCCCGACGTGCTCGCGTCGTTCCTGCTGCTGCCCCAGGAGGGTCTGCCGCTGCTGCTCGTCGGCTGGACGTTGGTCTACGAGATGCTGTTCTACGTCGTGCTCGCGGTGACACTGCTGGTGCGGCGATCGTGGCTGTGGGGCGTGCTCGGAGCGTGGGTGGTGCTGATCGTCGCGCTCTCCCCGCTGGAGGACGCGTCGTCGAACGTCTGGGTCGGGCTGCTGCTGAGCCCGCGCAACCTGGAGTTCGTGCTGGGTGTGGCGCTGGCGGCGGTCGTCCTGGCCGGGCGGCTCGTCGCGCCGTCGCTGCTCTGCGCGGCCGGGGTCGCGCTGCTGACCGTCGCCGCGGTGCTCGGGCCGGACGGCGGGCCCGCCGAGGGCTGGCTGCGGCTCGCGACGATCGGGCTGCCGATGACGGTGCTGGTCTACGGCGTCGTCGGCGGGGAGCTGCGGTACGGCTGGTCGGCGCCGCGGTCGTTGGTGGCCACCGGTGACGCGTCGTACTCGCTGTACCTGGTGCACGTGCCGGTGCTGAAGGTGCTCGGGATCGGGCTGGGGATCGTCGTCGCCGAGGCCGGGCTGCTGCTGCGGTCCGTGCTGCTGGTGGTGGTGGCGGCCGGGACCGTCGCCGCGGGGCTGTTGTTCCACCGGTGGGCGGAGAAGCCGCTGATCACGCTGCTGCACGACCAGGCGCCCCGGCCGCGGCGGGCGGAGCGGATCGCGGTGCCGGCACCGCGGGCGGGTGCGCACCGGGCCGCCTCAGCGGCAGGGGACCGTCACCGCGCGGGTGTGCTCGCCGAGCCCGAGGTCCGCGGCCGCACGTAGGTCGTCGGGGGTGTCGACGTCGCGGCGCAGGCCCGGCCAGGCACCCGTCAGGGCGACCGCGCCGGACGCGGCGTGCCCGACCGCCGAGCCGACGCCGAAGCGGGGGTCCAGGGCGACGCCCTCGGCGGCGAGCAGCAGCGTGGTGCCGGTGCCGTCGGCGTCGGCGCAGAACGCCCTGGCGTGCCCGGCCGACGCCGCGATCGCGGCGTCGAGCTCGTCGGGACGCAGGGCGGGGAGGTCGGCCTGCAGGGCGCCCACCGGGCCGTCGGGACGCCGGGAGCGCAGCACCTCGGCGCCGTGGGCGTAGGCGGCGTTGAGGCCGGGAAGCGGTCCGTCGGGGACCACCTCGACGCCGACGGCGGCGAGCTCGGCGGCCACGACCGGGTCGGAGCTGACGACGATCAGCCGGCGGACCAGCCGGGCGGCGCGGGCGGCGGCGACGGTGTCGTGGGTGAGCGCGAGGGTCAGGCGTGCGTGCGCGGCGGGATCGTCACCGGCCGCACCCCGCAGCCGGGTCTTCGCCTCGGCCAGTCGCTTGACCGGCACCACCAGATCCACGGGTCCATCGTCGCACCGCGGGGCGGTGAACCGCCCGGTCCCCGACCCGGGGGCGGAGAACCAGCGACTCGGGGGCGGAGGAACCGCGACTCGCGGGGCGTCAGTAGGCGCCGCGGCCGCCGAGGACGGCGCGGGCGGTGCCGGCGACGATCTGCATCTCCAGGCGGAGGCTCCACTCGTCGACGTAGCGCAGGTCCAGGGCGATCGACTCGTCCCACGACAGGTCGCTGCGGCCGCTGACCTGCCACAGGCCGGTCATGCCCGGGCGCACCGACAGGCGGCGGCGCTCCTCGGCGGTGTAGGTCTCGGCCTCCTGCGGGAGCGGGGGCCGTGGGCCGATCAGCGACATCGAACCGTTCAGGACGTTGAACAGCTGGGGGAGCTCGTCGATGGAGTAGCGGCGCAGCAGGCCGCCCACGCGGGTGATCCGCGGGTCGCGACGCATCTTGAACAGCGGGCCGGCACCCTCGTCGTCGGCGGCCAGGAGAGCGCGGTGCTTCTCGGCGTCGACGACCATCGAGCGGAACTTGACCATGCGGAACGTCCGGCCGTCGCGGCCGATCCGGGTCTGCAGGAAGAACACGGGGCCGCCGTCGGCCTTCACGGCGAGGGCGACGACGAGCAGCACGGGCGCGACGACGAGCAGCAGCAGCGCGGTGGCGGTGACGTCGACCACCATCTTCGCGATCCCGACGAACCCGCTCGCGGCGCGGCCGGGGACCAGCGGGGTGTCGACGGCGGCGGGCGCGGGGTTCTCCACGAGCCGCAGCGTCGGGACCGTCCGCACGGATTCGTGCAGCTCGGAGTGCCCGTTCAGGTGGTGCACCGTGGCGGTCTGCATAGCGGCCGTCATCACTGTCCTTCGTCCTAGCCGGGTACTGCCGTACAACGTCCTCACCTCTCATGACGCCTCGTCCCGGGGGAGGTTGCGCGGCCCGGCGAAAAAGATCCCCACGATCGGGGCCAGGTGGACCTCCGGGCTGGTCAACGGGGACACTTCGGTCAGGATCTGTGCACGTCGTGAGGAGGACCTGGGTGAGGCGTGAGAAGCGCGGCTTCTGGATCGCGTTCTGCGCGGTCTTCTTCTACCCGATCGGCTGGCTCACGGGTCAGAGCCGCTACGAGGGCCGGGAGCACATCCCCGCCACCGGCGGCGCGCTGATCGTGGCCAACCACATCTCGCACCTCGACCCGATCTTCTCCGGGTTGATCGTCGAGCGCTCCGGGCGGGTGCCGCGGTTCCTCGCGAAGCACAGCCTGTGGAGCGTGCCGGTGCTCGGCCAGGCCCTCGCGGGCAGCGGGCAGATCCCGGTCTACCGCGAGTCGGCCGACGCCCAGCAGAGCCTGCGCGACGGCACCGCGGCGCTGAAGGAGGGCAAGGTCGTGATCATCTACCCGGAGGGCACCATCACCCGGGACCCCGAGACCTGGCCGATGCACGCGCGCACCGGCGTGGCCCGCCTCGCGCTGACGTCGGACGTGCCGGTCGTGCCGATGGTCCACTGGGGCACCCACCGCGTGCTCGACGGCTACAACAAGAAGTTCCGGCCGCTGCCCCGCGGGCCGATCACGGTGCGCTGCGGCGAGCCCGTCGACCTCTCGGCGTACCGCGGGCGGCCGGTCGACTCGGCGCTGCTGCGGGAGGTCACCGACCTGCTGATGGTGCGGGTGCGCGACCTGCTGGCCGAGGTGCGTGGGGAACCCGCGCCCGTCACGTTCTACAAGCGGGCGTCGTGACCGTCCGGCGGGTCGCCGTGCTGGGGGCCGGGTCCTGGGGCACCGCGTTCGCGAAGGTGCTGGCCGACGCCGGGCGCGAGGTGTCGCTGTGGGCCCGGCGGCCCGAGGTCGCGGCCGCGATCAACGACCGGCACCTCAACCCCGACTACCTGCCCGGCGTCGAGCTGCCGGGGCTGCTCACCGCCACGACGAACGCCGCCTTCGCCCTCGACGGTGTCGACGCGGTGGTTCTCGCGGTGCCGTCGCAGACGCTGCGCGCCAACCTCGCGGGCTGGCGCGACCTGCTCCCGAGGGGGGCCACGCTCGTCAGCCTGGCGAAGGGCGTCGAGCTGGGCACGCTCAAGCGGATGAGCGAGGTGGTGGTGGAGGTCGCGGGTGTCACGCCCGACCAGGTCGCGGTGGTGTCCGGGCCGAACCTGGCCCGTGAGATCGCCGCGGAGGAGCCGACCGCCACGGTGATCGCCTGCTCCGACCACGACCGCGCCGTCGCGCTGCAGCACGCCTGCACCACCGGCTACTTCCGCTCCTACACCAACACCGACGTCGTGGGCTGCGAGCTGGGCGGGGCGGGCAAGAACGTCATCGCGCTGGCCACCGGGATGGCCGCGGGCATGGGGTTCGGCGACAACACGCGCGCGTCCCTGATCACCCGCGGGCTGGCCGAGGTCGCCCGGCTCGGCGGCGCGCTCGGGGCCGACCCGATGACGTTCGCGGGCCTCGCCGGGCTGGGCGACCTGGTCGCGACGTGCTCGTCGCCGCTGTCGCGCAACCGCACGTTCGGGGAGCGGCTGGGGCGCGGGGAGTCCCTCGCGCAGGCCGAGGCGGCCAACCACGGGCAGGTCGCGGAGGGCGTGAAGTCGTGCTCGTCGATCTGCGAGCTGGGGGCGCGGTACGGGGTGGAGCTCCCGATCGCCGACGCCGTGCGGCGGGTGTGCCACGAGGGCCTGTCCGTCGCGGAGATGGGCAAGGAGCTGATCAGCCGGGCGCCGCGGCCGGAGTGATCGGCGCGGGCCGCGCGTCAGTGCCCTGGTCGGGCCGGTCACCGGATCGGGCACACGGGACCTGCCTTGATCACCGGTCGGGCGAGTCGCCGGCCCGGGGACGGCCGGGAACGTGCCGAGACGGTGGTCGAGGCCGGGCCGGACACCGGCCACGCGTCCCGGACGCTCGGCGGGACCGTGGCGTGCGGCGGGAGCCGATCGTCGGCCGTAGGGTGGTTCCGGTGATCGGGGACGGGACGCGGTGCGTGCACGGGGGCCATCCACCGGTCGGCGTCGGGGAGCCGCTGCACCCCGGGCCGGTGCTGTCCTCGACCTTCGACCTCGGCACCGGCGACGCCGTGGCGACCGACTTCTACGGTCGCGCGGGCAACCCGACGTGGCGGGCGCTGGAGTCGGCGATCGGTGACCTCGACGGTGGCGAGTGCGTGCTCTTCGCCTCCGGGATGGCCGCGATCGGGGCGGTGCTCCGGCTGCGCGCCGCGGACGGCGCGCTGGTCCTGCCGTCGGACGGCTACTACCTCGCGCGCTCGCTTGCGCACGCCGAGCTCGCCCCGCTCGGCGTCGAGGTGCGGGAGGTGCCGACCGCCGGGCCGTGGCCGGGGCTCGACGGGGCGGCACTCGTGCTCGTCGAGACGCCGTCGAACCCGGGGCTCGACGTCGCCGACATCGTCGCCGCCGCGGACGCCGTGCACGCGGTGGGCGCCCTGCTCGCCGTCGACAACACGACGGCGACGCCGCTCGGGCAGCGCCCGCTCGACCTGGGTGCCGACCTGGTGGTCGCCAGCGACACGAAGGCCCTCGCCGGGCACGGCGACGTCGTGCTCGGCCACGTCAGCACACGTGACCCGGCCCTCGCCGCAGCCCTGCGCGAGGCGCGGTCGCGGGGCGGGGCCGTCCCGGGACCGATGGAGACCTGGCTGGCCCACCGCGGGCTCGGCACCCTCGACCTGCGGCTGGAGCGTCAGTCCGGCAACGCGCGCGCCGTCGTCGACGCCCTGCTCGCCCACCCCGACGTCACCGACGTCCGGTGGCCGGGGCATCCCGGCGACCCCGCCCACGCCGTCGCGTCCCGGCAGATGCGCCGGTGGAACGGGGTCCTGCGGTTCACGCTGGCCTCGGAGCGGGCGGTGGAGGAGTTCCTCGCGGCGTCGCGCCTGGTCGGCTCGGCCACGAGCTTCGGCGGGCTGCGCAGCACCGCCGACCGCCGCGCCCGCTGGGGCGACGCGGTGGCTCCTGGGCTGCTGCGGTTCTCCGCGGGGTGCGAGGACCCGGACGACCTCGTCGCCGACGTGCGTGCGGCGCTGGACATGATCACCCGCTGAATCGGCGTCAGCCGTTCGTGGCTGCTGCTGGATGTCGCGCTGCTGGTGCTGCTCTGCCTCGCGGTGGCCACCGTGCTGGCCCGGCGGCACTCCCGCAAGGGTCGGGTGGGTGCGCACTCGTGGGGGCCGCCGGTGGCGCGGCCAACATCGGTGATCGTGCCGGGCCCAACGAGCGGGTGTGCATCGCGGCCACCGCGGTCGCTGATTGCGAGCAACCACCCCATCGAGACCGTGGTAGTCGACGACGGCTCCACCGACGACACCGCTGACATCGTGCGGGGCCTGCGGCTGCCGGGCGTCCGCGTGGTGACGGCCCGACGCGGGCACGCCCGTCGCCCCGAACACCGGTATCGCGCCGGCCCGCAACGACCTGATCGTGATGATGGACGGCGATACCGTCGTCGAACCGCGCTAGATGCGGGCTGGTGCGACCGTTCGCCCGATCCTGAGGTCGGGGCGGTGTGAGGCAGCGTCACGGTGGCCGACCTCCGGGGCTGGTGATCCGCATGCAGCAGATCGACTGTGTCATCGGGTTCGACCTCGACCGCCATGCTCACGACCTGCTGGGCTGCAGGCCGCCTGTACCCGGCGCGATCGGGGCGTTCCGCCGCTCGGCGCTCCCCGCGTCAGCGACGACACCTCGCCGAGGACACCGACCTGACGGTGGCGGTGGTCGCTGCAGGCTGGCGCGTCCACTCGCGTGCGCGGCCGGCACGGCGACGGGGCAGGCTTGTGCCGGACGGGGTAGTGGCCGTCACGCCGGTCGGCCGAAACGTTCGGACCCCCGATGGCGAGGTGCTCAGTGTTCGCACCTGCTCCCGGAGGTCCGCCATGCCCCCCGTCGTGCACCTCATCGTCGGCACGCGCCCCGAGGCGGTGAAGATGGCGCCGCTCGCGCTCGCACTGCGCCGGGCCGGGGTGCTCGAGCCGGTGCTCGTGGCCACCGGACAGCACCCGACGATGGTGGCACAGGCGCTCGCCGCGTTCGGGCTGGAGCCCGACGTCGTCTGCAAGCTGCACCGCACCACCGGCGAGCAGTCCGAGCTGGCGGCGCAGCTGACCTCCGCGCTGGACGCCGTGCTCGCCGCGGGCTCGGCCGCCGTGGTCGTGCAGGGTGACACCACCTCTGCGCTCGTCGGGGGCCTGGTCGCGATGTGGCGCCGGATCCCCGTCGTGCACCTCGAGGCCGGCCTGCGTTCGGGCGACCTGGCCGCGCCGTTCCCGGAGGAGGCCAACCGGCGCTTGCTCGGGGTGTTCGCCGACCTGCACCTCGCGCCGACCGCCCGCGCCGCCGCCGCATTGCGGGCCGAGGCGGCGGCCGTCGGGGCGGCCGCCGAGCGGGTGCTGCTCGTCGGAAACACCGTCGTCGACGCCGTGCTGGAGGTGGCCGCCGGCGTCACGGCCGCCGACGCCCCGGCGCCCGGGGACCCCCGCCTGGCCGCCGTGCACGACGCGGTGACGGGCGGGCGGTCGCGCCTGCTGCTGGTCACCGCGCACCGCCGCGAGTCGTGGGGGGCGCCGCTGAACAACGTCCTTGCCGCGACCCGCCAGGTCGTCGACGACCATCCGGACCTGCTCTGCGTGCTGCCCGCACACGCCAACCCGGCCGTCCGCGCCCAGGTCGATGCGGCGCTGGGCGACCACCCGCGCGTCGTCGTCACAGACCCGCTGCCCTACCCGGAGCTGTGCCGCCTCCTCGCCCGCGCCGCGCTGGTGCTCAGCGACTCGGGCGGTATCCAGGAGGAGGCGCCGTCGTTCGGGGTCCCGGTGGTGGTGCTCCGCGACGTCACCGAGCGCATGGAGGCCGTCGACGCCGGGTGGGCGCAGCTCGTCGGCACCGACACCGCGCGCATCGTGGCCGCGGCCAAGGGCGTGCTCGACGGTGAGCACGAGCCCCCGCGCACCGGCAACCCGTTCGGCGACGGCCGCGCGGCGGAGCGCGGAGCCGGAGCGATCGCGTGGATCCTCGGCATGGGCGACCGACCCGTCGACCTGACACTGTGACGAGGGCGATGCCCGGCGGCTCCGGCACTGGGCCGACCGCAGTAACGCCTGGTCGGGTGCGTCCGACTAGGAAAGAGGCGGGTCGCCGTCGCCGTCGCCGTGTCGACTCAGTCCCGGAACGCCTCTGACGTGGAGCGGTGAATGCTCGCATACCTTGTGTTGGTCCTCTCCGCAGCGGCGTCCGCGGTGGGGATAGTCGCGCAGACCGTGGCTGCTCGGCGTGCTGAGCAGCGCGCAACGATCGACCCCGGTCTACTGGTCCGCCTGGCGACAGACAGGGTCTATCTGGTCGGGTTCGGCAGCCAGGTACTCGGTTTCCTGCTTGCCTTCATCGCGCGTGCCACGCTCCCCCTCTATCTGGTCCAGGCGGGTTCGTCGTCAGCGGTCGGGCTGGCCGCACTGCTCGGTACCACCTTGCTGGGATGGCGGATCGGGCGCGGTGAGATCGTCGCACTCGCCGTTCTGGCAGCGGGGCTGCTGTTGCTCATCGGTGCGTCTGAGCCCTCGATCTCCGCCGACATGCCCGCACCTGTCGGCTTCGTCATTCTCGGCGTGATCGTCGTCGCCGCCCTCATCGCCGTTCCGGCGGCCAGGTTGGCCGGGACCCGGGGCGCCGTCGCGATGGGCGTGTTGGCCGGGGTCGCGTTCGCAGGACTGGCCCTGGCCAGTCGCCCGCTTGCTGCGGGGCCGCTGCAGGAGTTGCCGTTCCAGCCACTCGCCTGGGTAATGGTCGCGGCGGCCCTGCTGGGGCAGACGATGCTGGCCACCGCTTTGCAGCGCGGCTCCGCCACCGCCACGGCGGCCTCGATGGACGCCACCACCGTCGTCGTCGCATCGGTCGTCGGATTGGCTGCGCTCGGCGACCGGATCGCTCCCGGTCGTGAGGCGTGGGTCGCCCTCGGCCTGGTCCTCGTCGTCGCCGCCGTCGTCGCCATGGCCGTGGTCGGAAGGCCCGCCCGGTCCGGCTCCGCCGCCCATTGCGAAGTCGCCGTACCTCAGCGGGGACGGGACCGACCCCGGGCTGGTGTGCCGGACGCCCGCGACGTCGCGGTGGACGGCCCCGCGTGATGGAACGTCCTGTGGCCAGTGTGTCGATCGATCTCGACAACCTGTGGTCCTACCTCAAGACGCACGGCGACTCGGCGTGGGAGTCATGGCCGAGTTTCCTGGCGCGGGCGGTGCCAAGGTTGCTCGACCTGCTCGGTGAGCAGGACATCACCGCCACCGTCTTCGTCGTCGGGGCCGATGCCGTCCGCGACGACGGGGCCGAGGCCGTTCGGGCGATCGCCGCGGGGGGGCACGAGGTGGGAAACCACTCCTTCCACCACGAGCCGTGGCTACACCTGTACTCGGTGTCGCAGATGGAGGACGAGGTCGCGAGGGCCGAAGAGGCGATCGTCGCCGCGGGAGCGGCACGTCCCGTGGGGTTCCGCGGCCCCGGATACAGCGTTACCGACGATCTGCTGGCCGTGCTCGCCCGTCGCGGATACCGCTACGACGCGAGCACCCTTCCGACGTGGATCGGGCCGATCGCCCGCGCTGTCCACAACCGCTCCATGCCCAGAGGGACCCGGCCGGCGAAGGGCCAGGAGGACCTGTTCGGCGGGTTCTCCCGCGTCCGGTCGCCGATTCGGCCCTATCGGTGGGACACAGACGGCGGCCCGATCGTCGAACTGCCGGTCACCACGATGCCGTTCGCGCGGGTGCCCATCCACGGCTCCTACCTAGTTCAGCTGTACCAGGTGGCCCCGTGGCTCGCGCGGGCGTACCTCGACGCAGCCTTGCGGCTGTGCCGGACGACCGGCACAGCCCCGTCGATGCTCCTGCACCCGACCGACGTACTCGACAGGCATGACGCGCCCGGCATGGACTTCTTCCCCGGTATGGGTGTGCCTGCGGCGGAGAAGATAGTACTCGTCCGTAGCGTGCTCGATCGTATGAGTCGTCACTACGACGTTGTCGGCACGGGCCGCCAGGTCGATCAGCTGCCTACCCTCCTGCCGGTAGTCACGGCGCGCGGCGCGACGGCGGGCCGGAACCGGTGAACGGGTTCTCAGTGGGCCACCGTCGTCGCCCGCTGCTCGGCGGCGCGCCCGGCAAGGACTGCTACGGCGGTGACGAGCGCGACGAGCCCCGCCAGCATGATCAGTCGTTGCGCCGATACGCCGGTGCCCGGTCCGAGCAGGACGTCGAACCCGTGCCAGCGGGCCACGACGCTCGAGGCCGTCAGCAGGAGCAGCCCCGGCAAGCAGGGCACCAGCCAGGATCCACCAGCGCGCCGATGCAGCTCTGCTGCGGCGACCCCTGCGGGGACCAACAACCACATCGCGTCGTAGCTGATGTGGTACACGGGCAGCAGACCGACGGTGAGTCCGAGCAGGCAGCCGACCGCGGGCAACTCCCGGACGGCGGCCCACCGGACGACGAGCACGCACAGGACGAGCCCGATGGCGGCGACGAGCGCCAGTACGAGTCCGCTCGGTTGCACACCGAATGCCCGCAGCCCTGCCTCGACGTCGATCCGCTCCTCCACGGTCACCGCTCCGGCGCGAACGGTGCCCGCAGACCGGGCGTTGGCCAGGAACTGGCCGACGAACGCCGGCAGCCCGGCTACTCCGCCGCCGATCGCGATCCCGACTGCCACCGAGGCGGCCGTCGCGATGGCAACTCCACGCATCGCGTCGCCCCACCGACGCTGGGCAAGGACGATCAGCACGACGACGAGGCCGATCTGTGGTTTGAGGCAGGTGAGCGCGATGAGCAGCGCATTGCCCCATCGGTGTCGCCCGGCCAGAACCGCGGGTGCCGCCGCCAGTGCGTACACCACCGACGGCTGGCCGGGCCCGACCGCGGCGGTGACAGTGCGGGCGAGCCACAGCACCGCGACGCCCGCCGCCGCGGCGGCCACCACCGTGGCGAGATCGGAGCGTCCGGGGCGCCACGTTCGCAGCACTCTCACCCCTCCCCACGATCCGACGGCGGTGATGGCGACCACGCTCACAATCAGGTAGGCGACGATCGCTGTACTGAAATCGAGCCAGCCGATGGGCAGCCAGAGCGCCAGGTGGGCGGGCGTGTACGTCGGGAAGTCCTGCGTGTAGGGGTGCAGCTGCAGGTAGCTAGCCGTGTCGTAGGGGTTGATCCCGGAGAGTGCAGCCTGCACAGGCAGCCATGTCGCGTCGCGGAGATCTCCGAAGGTGCCCCCGAGGAAAGGCGGAGCGGCCGTCTCCGGGATGCGGTCCGACCAGAACTTGATGGCGTAGCGGACGGTCAGCCCCAGGGCTGCCACGGCCGTCAGCACGGCGACCGCGATACCTCTGCGGTCCGAACTCACGATGGGTTGTAAGGGCATGACGCCACCTTCTGCTGACCGGCCCCCTTCGGGCGCCTCACCGACACATGCACCGTCGATGAGGACGGCGTCTCCTGCTCCGACGAACGGGAGGAACGACATCGTCCCCCGCGTCCCCACCCCACCGTCCGTCGCTCCGACACCCCTGGTTCGTTACCCCCAGGTCGCCCCGCTTCGGCTGGGTCGGGCGGCGGTGTCGCGACGCCGGAACCGACCGGCGGGACCGATCTTCCTGGTGATCCTGATCGGGATGCTGCTCGGTGGGGTGGTCGGCGCGGTGGTCGGGTCCTTGCAGCAACCGACGTTCCCTGCGACGTCGCTCCTTCAGGTCAGTCCCGTTACGTTGCCCGCGTTGGCCTCGCTGCAGGGTGCACCCGCCTCGGAGCAGGAACTCACGGAGTACACCTCGGGCGAGCTCGCCTTCCTCGCCGGCGACGGGCTCAAGAGGGCGGTCGAGGTGCAGCTCGGCCTGGCGCCGGTCGACTTCACCGCTGTCGAGGATTCCCAGACGTCGGTCGTGCGGCTGACGGCGGTGAGTGCTTCCCAACAGGAGGCCGTGAGGATCGTGCAGACGGCCCTGGATCTGTACTCGGCACGGCGCGCGGAGCAGGCGGCCTCGCAGACCGAGCAATCACTGGCTGTGGTCGACCGTGCTCTCGCCGAGCTGAACCGGCCCGACGCGGACGTCGACGCCGCCGCCGCCGCGATCGACCGCCTGCAGAACCTGCGGCTCGACGTCATCCTGCAGAGCAGTGACGGTAGCGTCAACGTCATCGAGCCGCCGGCCCCCGCGCCTGCGGTCGGATCGGCCAAGTGGTTGCTGCCCACAGTGTTGGGCCTCGCACTGGGCGGGCTGTCGGCGGTGGCCGTCCTGCTCGGTCGGCGTGCACTGTCCTCG
The DNA here is from genome assembly GCF_019263705.2 of Pseudonocardia abyssalis. NCBI lineage: Bacteria > Bacillati > Actinomycetota > Actinomycetes > Pseudonocardiales > Pseudonocardiaceae > Pseudonocardia > Pseudonocardia abyssalis. Next base: position 3,330,345 of record NZ_JADQDK010000001.1, on the reverse strand, counting down.
CGGGTGGAGAGCATCGACGACGTCCTGACGGTCGTCGACCGCGTGCTGCAGCCGGAGATCCTGGTGCGGGGCGGCGTCGGAGAGGGGCCCTTGTCTGCCGCGGACCGTCGGACCGCCCGGCTCCTGGTGGCTCAGATCTTCGCCGGTCAACCGATCTCCGGCAGGGTCGTGGTGGCTGCCGGCATCTCCGACCGCAGCGGGACGACCACGGTCGCCTCGCTCATCGCCGCCGGCGCGGCGGACTACGGACCGACGGTCCTACTGCGGCGCGGCCGGCCCGCGTCGGGCGACGCGTCGGCACAGGAGACCCAGGGGCTCTCGGACGCGTCCGAACCGTCCGGCCCGCGCACCGGCTCGCCGAACGTCATCGACCTGACACCGGACCACTCGGAGCTCGAGGTCGGCGGGGACCGGTTCCACGAACTGGTCGACGCCGCGGATCTCACGAGCCCCTGCGTCGTCGTCGACGCCAGTGCGATCACCGACAGCCCGCAGCTGCTGCGATCGCTGTCGCATGCCAGCGACGTCGTGCTCGTGCTCCGGCTGGGCGCCGACGGGATGTCGGAGGCCGCAGGCGTGGTGGCTGCGGCGGGCAGCGGCGGCGGCCGCATCTCCGCTGCACTGACCCGGCGCTCATTGCTCGCGTCGGTCCCGATGCCCACTTCCTGGAAGAACGGTACGTCCCGTGCTTGAGACCCCGCTCATCTCGCTGGTCGTGACCACGATCGGCAGGCCTGCCGCGCTGGCCAGGTTCCTGGACTCGCTCGGCCGGCAGGCCGACGCCGACCGGATCGAACTCGTCGTCGTCGACCAGAGCGCCGATCAGGCGTGCGCGGAACTCGTGCGCAACCGGGCGCTGAGGGGGCCCTGGACGGTGACCACGAGCGGGAGAGGAGCTTCGGTCGGGCGCAACCGAGGTCTGGGGTCGGCCACCGCGCCGGTCGTCGCCTTTCCCGACGACAACTGCTGGTATGCCCCCGACACGGTCACCCGGGTGCTTGCCGCCCTAGGGGACGACCCGGCTCTGGGCGGGGTGTCGGCACGCCAGGCGACAGCCGACGGCGGACCGTCAATGCTGCGCTGGCGCACGCACCCGATGCCGGTGACTCGCTCGAACTTCATGCGCACCACGATCTGCAGCACACTGTTCCTGCGGCGCGAGGTGGTGGATGCCGTTGGCCCCTTCGACGAGTCCATCGGTGTCGGATCGCCCTACGGCATCGGCGCGGGTGAGGAGTCCGACCTGGTGCTCCGGGTGCTGACCAGCGGGCGCGCCATCGCCTATCGGCCCGACATCACGGTCTTCCAGGACGACGACCGGCAAGAGATCACCCTCGAGTTCGTCGACAAGATGCGGCGCTACGGGGTGGGCAACGGACACCTGTGGCGCCGCCACGGACTGTCCCGCAGCCAGCTCGTCTACTACTCGGCCCGGAAGCTCGCCGGTGCGGGGGTCCGCGCGGTCAGCGGCCGGTCCGTCCTCGCCAGATCCGACCTCGCCTATCTCCGTGGAACTGTCGCCGGGTGGCGGGGGACGGCGCCGTGACCGACGTCTCTGTCACATCGGCCGACACGACCAGCGAGCTCCGGCGGAGCTTCGGATGGCGGATGCCCACGGCGATCGCGGGGTTGGCGTCGACCTTCCTCGTCACCGTCGTCGCGGTCCGTCTACTCGACGGACGCGACGCCGCTCTGTTCCTCTCTGTGCTGATCGCGCTGAACATCGGCCCGATGATCGGGCGACTCGGCCTGGGCCAGAACGTGCTGCGTCTGATCCCGGCCCAGCCCGACGACGCGGGACGCCGACGGGTCGGAGGCGGTCACCTGCTCGCCACTCTGCTGCTGTCGGCCGGCACCGCTCCGGTCGTAGCCGTGCTGGCCGGCGCGAGTGCCGCGGGCCGTCCCGGGCACCTGCTCGTCGTCTGTGGCGTGGCGGTGCTGATCGTGCTCGAGACCGTGCGCCTCACACTCAGCGACGTATTCGCCGCACATGGACTGGTGCGCTGGTCGGTCGCCATGACCCATCATGTCCGCAGCACCGTCGTGCTGCCGCTCACCCTGGTCCTCGTCCTGCTGCCGTCCGCGTCGGCAGTCCTGTCGCTGATCGGGATCTACGTCGCGGTGTCCGCCCTGCTGTTGCTGATCGGCATGGTGCGTGCCCGGCATCTCGTCACGATCCACGGTGCGGGCGCCGCCTCGATGGTTGTCCGGTCCGTCGTGACGGGCGCAGTCCTGTTCGCGACAGATCTGGCGGCGTTCGCCGTCGGTCAGGGCACGGTGTGGGCGGCCACGGCTGGTCTGCCCGCCGAGGCCTCGGCGCAGTACGCGACGGCAGCGGTGCTCGCCCTGCAGATCACCGTCGTCGAGAGCCTCGCTGCCATCGCGGTCATGCCCGCGGCCGCCCGACTCTGGGCGTCCGGGCAGCATGAACGGATGGTCCGGATCCTGTCCGCCGTTGCGACGCTGACGACTGCGGCTGCGGTGGTCGCCGTGCTGGTGCTGGTCGCCGCGGGTCCGCTCGTTCTGCATGTGGCTTACGGGCCCGAGCTGACCGGGGCGTACCCGATGCTGGTGATCCTCGCTGCGGCCGGGTTGGCGAAGACCAGCTTCGGGATCAACATCGCGGTGCTGGTCATCAGCGGGCACGCCCGACGGGCCGCGGTCACCGCGCTAGTGGTGCTGGGTCTGGCCGTTCCGGCCGCGTGGTGGGCGGTGGGCACGCAGGACGCCCGCTGGCTCGCCGCGGTTGCCGGTGGCGCCACGGTGGTGCTCGCCGTCGCACAGTGGCGCACGGCCGCCACGGTCGTCCGGTCAGCGGCGCGTCCGCACGCCGACCTGCGCGCCGCGTGGCGGACGTTGACTTCGGTCCGCGGGGCAGGGACACCGGCGTGAGCCGCTACGGGCCCGGCGTGTGGTGGATGTCGCCCGCCGTCACCTCCACGACGATCGTCACGATCTCTGTGGCGGTCACGGCCTACGTGTCCGACGAGGGGTTCCGTCGCCAGTGGAACACCCCGAAGGCGTTCGACGGTGCCTTCGCCATACTGTTCCTGAGCGGGGGGATGGCCGTCGCACTCGGGGCACTCGCGGTTGTCGCGATCAGTCCGGTCCGGGCGTCGACGGAGCGGTGGCCGGCTGTGAGCACCGGCGAACTCGGCGTGCTCCGCCGTGCGAGCACCGTACTTGTCGTACTGACCGCCTTCGGCTACGCCGCGTTCGTCGTGCTCGGCGCGGCCCGCGGGGTGACGGTCGACCAGCTCCTCTCCTCGTTCGGCGCGTCGGGGCTTTACGGCACCGACCTCAAGAAGCAGCTGGGTACCGCTCCGGGCCTCACCACGATGACGCAGTTCGGGCCTGCCGCCGTCATCGTGTCGGCGCTCGCGTTCTGCCGGAGCCCCCGCCGCTCAGAGTTCATCAAGATCGTGATAGTCGTCGGGATGTCGTTGCCGCGAGCGTTCTTCCTCACCGAGCGGCTGGCGGTGCTCGAGCTCGTCGTGCCGCTGGTGGCCGTGCTGGCAATGGGAGCCTCGGTCCGTCCGCGTCTGCGTTCGGCCGTCGGGCTGCTGCCCGCCGTGGCCGTGCCCGTCGTGGTCGGCGTGTTCGCGCTGTTCGAGTACACCCGCAGCTGGGCCTACTTCCGCACTCGGACCGACGTCCCGTTCGCCCAGTTCGCGGTGGAGCGCCTTGCCGGCTACTACACCACAGCGCTCAACAACGGGGCGCTGCAGCTGGTGCACTCCGACTACCCCGGACGATGGCCGCGCGCCACACTCGAGGCGTTCTGGACCGCGCCCGGCATCTCTCAGCTGAATCTTTACCAGCTGCTCGACGGCCACGACCCGGAATCGGACTACGTGCAGCTGTTGGCCACCTACGGCAATCCGGAGTTCAACAACGCCGGGGGTATCGCCGACCCGTTCCTGGACTGGGGCGTGATCGGGGGGCTCGTGTACTTCCTCGCGGTCGGGGTCATCGCGGGAGCGGCGCACTGTGGCTCGCTCGCGTCGCGCCCGGCAGGGATGCTGTTCTATCCGATCCTGTTCCTCGGGCTGCTCGAGCTGCCCCGCTATCTGTACTGGTCACAGGGGAGGGCGTTGCCGACGCTGCTCGGCCTGTCCGGGGTGGCACTCGCCCTGTCGCGGGCGGACTTCTGGACGACGCGGCACCACGCCGATCCGGACACCGGCCGCACCTTCGCCGTGATCGGTCCGGAAGCGAGGCGGGAGACCCGATGATGAGCGCATTACGCTACCTGCTGATGGCGGGCCACGTCCCGGAGAGCGGTAGCGGCGGCGGGATCGTCCGCTACACCGTCGAGCTGGCCAGGGCGCTCGCCCGATGCGACGACGTAGAGCTGCATCTGATGGTCGATGGGCGGTCACCGGTGCTCGAAGCACTCGTGCCTGCCACCCATGTGCTACGGCGGCCCACGCTGCCGACCGCGTTGCGGTCGCTGCACGAGTGGCAGGGGCCAGGCCAGAGCGCTGGCGTCGACGTGGTTCACGGCGTGAAGCACATCGTGCCGGTCCGCTCGTCGGGAGCGGCGAAGGTGCTGACCGTGCACGACATGCTGCTGCTCGATCGGCCTGGTGATTTCTCCGTTGTCAAGCGGGTGCTGTTGCGCCGCCCGTACCTCGCCTCGATCCACGACGCCGACCTCGTCCTGTGCGTGAGCGCCGCCACACGGGCCCGCTTGCTCGACTACGTCCCGTCCGCTGCGGACAAGGCCGTGGTGGTCCCGCTCGCCGCCCCCAGCTCGCTCGACGACGCCGTGCCCGTGCCCGTGCCCGAGTTGGTCGGTCGCCGGTTCGCTCTTGTCGTCGGCGACAGCAATCCCCGCAAGAACCTACGGTTGGCTGTCGACACCTGGTCACAGGTTCGCGAGCGCGTGGGGGACGCTGTTCTGGTGGTCGTCGGACCACCAGAGTGGGCGGCGGCGGCGCGCGGCACGAGGTGGGCGGAGCACCTCGATTCCGGGGCGGTCCAGCATCTCGGTCAGGTCCCGGATGGCACCCTGCGCTGGTGCTACGAGCACGCTTCGGTCGTGCTGTGTCCCAGTCGGCTGGAGGGCTTCGGCCTGCCCGCCGTGGAAGCCATCCGGTTCGGCGCCCCACTCGTCGTCTCGGACGACCCGGCGCTGGGAGAAGCGGGGGCCGGGTCAGGAGCGGTCGTGGTCGCCGGCCGCGACAAGGACGGTTGGGTCCGGGCTGTCGTGACGGCGCTCGCGAACGACCGACGGGCATCGGCGTCGACCAGGGACCGTGAGTTCCGGAACTGGGACGACGTGGCCGCCGCCACAGTACGCGCTGTCAGAGGAGCGGTCGATGCCTGTCGATCATGAGCGTATCGGGCTGAGCCCCTTCGACTCCCCGTTGTCTGTACTCCATGTCACCGGACCCGATGGGGGTGCTGGACAACTGGCGGCGGCGCACAGAGCACAGGGGTGGCAGGTGCGCGTGTGCGACGCCGGCGTCGAGCCACTGCCGAAGGGGGCCGATGTCGTGGTTCTGCACGGTGCCGCAGCCGGACGTCTGCGCCGCGTCATTCGGGGAGAGACCCCCACAGTCCTGATCGCGGAACCCGGCTCGCCCCGCCTCCACGACTTCCTCGTCGAACGGATGCTGGCCCGCTGGACGAGCATCGTCGTCGTACCTGACGGAGCGACGGCATCGAGGTGGAACAGCCGCGTGCCGGTGCCGCTGGTCCGAGTCGCGATGACTGGCTCGAGCGGGTCCGACCTGATGGCGGCGGTGTTCGCCCGGGCAGACTGCTTCGGAAGCGGTGTCAGCCGCTGACCGGCACCCCGTTGTGCAGTACGCGATCGAGCCGGTAGCCGTCTCGGTCGTCACCGACCAGGACGGGCGGACCACCCACCACTGTGATGTCTTCGAAGACCACGCCCTGGACGCGGCCGTCCTGCGGCAGCACGCCGATCTGGCGGGAGGCCGATGCGCGGGTGTCGGAGATGCTCAGACCGCTGATGACGACGTCGCTGACGGCGAACCCGGGACGTGCCGAGTAGACGAGGACTGCGCCGTGGTCGACTGTGGGATCGCGGTTGGACCCTGAGATCCGGCCACCAGTGACCCTGATGCCGGTACTGGACTGCGTGAAGTAGGGCGGGCCTTCGACGGCGATGTACACCGCGGCGGCGGCGGAATCGCGCACGACGATGTCGGAGTACGCGATGTCCTGGCCGCCCACCGCGGACAGGCCGCGACCGTGGCGGTTGCTCTCGACGCGCGGGCGCAACACTTCGACGTCGTGCACCGGCATGCCGTCCCGCTCGTAGGACACGACCGCGATCCCGTCGTCGCCGCTGCCGACCACCACCGCGTCCGTGACACGTCCGTCGTGCGCACCACCGGTGATGTGGATGCCGTCGGCCCGGGTGTCGCGCACCTCGACGTGATCGAGGATGAAGTCGGAAGACCCGCCGTCGATGAAGATGCCTGCGGCTGCCGACCCGAGCACCCGGACGCGATGCAGTCTCACACCGGTATGCCCGGACGTGCGCAGTCGATGCTGATCCAGGCCCTCGTGGCGGCGAGTGGTGGGCGTGATGTCGAGCGTGAGGTCGGACATCACCACCCGGTCGGCGTCGATGTCAACCGCGGAGCGGCCTTCCGTCGTGGCGAGCAGCGTGGCACCGTCACCACGGACGACGACGTCGGGTACGGAGATGGTCAGGACAGCGGAGTGGCGGTACGTCCCGGGAGCCAGCACGAGTTCGTCACCTGGCCGGAGTTCGTCGAAAGCGGACTGGAGCGCGACCGTCGTGTCGTCATCGTCCGCCTGCGAGAAGCGGACGACCCGTCCGGAGGGTGGGCGGTCCTGTTCCGTCACACGTGTTCCGTCGGCCGGGTCCGACATGATGCTGCGATCATGCACCAGCGAGGCGGCCGCGACGGAGATGGCAACGCACGTCGTCGGGGCTGCAACAGCCGCTGGACACGGCTGCGCGACATCCCGGAGAGCGGCCAGCACGAGTACGACTGCTAGAACCAGCACGAGCGGCCTCATGATGCAGAGCACGATGACGGCCTCGCCCTCCCGATCGGTTCGGAGAGACGTTATCAGCGGGAGGCATCGGTCGCTGTGGTTCGACTCGGCGGATCACCAGCCGATGAGCTTGTAGGCCGACGCAGTTACGTTCGATGCGAACCTGCGGTCGGGCCCTCCGCTGATCGTGAAGCCGTCCAGGAAGACCTCGGAGACGGTCCCGCCGTCGCTGAACACGCCCACCTGGCGCGACGAGCCCGCTCGCGTGTCCATGATGTCCACGTCGTTCATGTGGACGCCGGTGACCGAGCCTCTGGCGGGCCCCGAGTAGACGAGTACAGCCCCCTGGTCGACCGCCGGAACGGTGTTCGCCCCGATTATCCGAACCCGCTCGACGGAGATGCCGGCGCTGTCGGCGGTGGCGAGCGGTTCGCCTTCAACGGCGACATAGACCGCGGCGGACGCGGAGCGACGAACCTCGATGTCGCTCCAGCTGATCGCGTGGCCTCCCACCACCGAGATACCCCGTCCATGGGTGTTGTCGCTCACCGTGGCCCTCTCGACGGCCACGTCGTGCACCGCAGATTCGCCGCGGTACGAGACGACGGCGATGCCGTCGTCTCCCGTTCCGCTCACAACGGCGTCGACGATGCGGCCGTCGTGAGCGCCGAAGGTCATATGGATGCCGTCAGCCCGCGTTCCGCGTATGCGTACGTCGTCGAGGAGGAATGAGTCTGAGCCGTACACGAACACGCCTGAAGCCGCCGAGCCGTCGATGGAGACCGCCGAGAGGGTGATGCCGGCCCGCGGCATGAGCAGGACCTTGTGCTGCTCGAGCTGGTTCCCCCGACCGGTGGTCGCCCCGACGGTGAACGTGACGTCGCGAACGGTGGCGTCGGAGGCGTCTACGACGAACGCGGACCGGTCTTCAACGGTGGCCGTCAGCGTGCTGCCCGGTCCGGCGAGAGTCGTGCCGGGCACCCTCATGACGAGTACGTCGGCGTGCAGGTAACGACCGGGGGGAAGGAGAAGGGTGCCCCCCGGCGGGAGACTGTCGAGCGCCTCCTGGAGGGCAGGTCCGTCGTCGACCTCGTCATCGGGCAGTGCACCGAACGCGAGGGGCGACATCGCCACGGAGTCCACCTGACCGGGCCCCACGCACGCGGCGAGGAGGAACAGGACCAGCCCCGCCGGCCACAGAGCTGCTCGGGTCATCGGGGGCGAGGGTCCTGCATGACGTCGTCGACGGCGGCGCGAATGCGGCGGCGAAAGGTCTTGACGGAGAACGATTCGGCTCTGGTCCGCACAGCGGCCTGATCGAGCGGTACGACCGCGGCACGTCGGACCGCCGCTCGCAGCGCTGTCACATCGTCGCTCGGCACGAGCCAGCCGGTGACCCCGGGTTCTACGATGTCCAGCGCGCCGCCCCGATCGACCGAGATCACCGGCGCCCCGCAGGCCTGTGCCTCGGCCATGGAGATCCCGAAGTCCTCGTCGGCCGGAAAGACCATGGCCCGGCACTGCCGGTAGAGCTGGAGCAGGGTGGCGTCGTCAACCTTGCCCAGGAAGGTCACGTTCGGAGTTGCGCGGGCTCGCAGCTCCGGGCCCATGTGGCCGTCGCCGACCACGATCAACCGGTGCGGCAGCCCGGCGAACGCTTCCACTGCAAGATCGGCGCGCTTGTAGCCGACGAGACGCCCGACGTAGAGGAAATCCTCGCCGCGCTCGCCACCGGGAGTGAAACGTTCGGTGTCGACAGGCGGATGCACCACTTCAGCGGTGCGACCGTAGTACCGGTGGATCCGTTCCGCCACGGCTGTGGAGTTGGCGACGAACCGGGTGACCCGGTCGGAGGTCCGGCGATCCCATCGGCGGAACCCGGCCATGAGTGCTCGGGCGGGCACTCGTGTCGGGAGGGGGAACCGGGCCTTCTCGCCGTTGAAATCCCAGGCGTAGCGCATGGGTGTGTGGCAGTAGGAGAGGTGTGGGATCCCGTCAGCGACCCGCACCGCCTTCGCGCAGGCGTGGCTGCTGCTGATGACGACCTCGACGTTTGACAGCGGGGGCCGCGCCCGCCAGGCCAGCGGCATGAGCGGCAGACTCCACTCGTGGTGCTCAACTGCGCCCGGCAGCCGCTGCAGGAAGGACGGCTCGGCTCGCCCGAGCAGCTCGGGCAGGTGGTCGGGCCGTACGAGGGCCGCGCTCAGTGTCGCCTCGGGGAAAACGGTGAGCAACTGCTCGACGACACGCTCGGACCCGGCGTAGGTCACCAGCCAATCGTGGGCGATCGCGACCCGCGGGCGAGTGCCGGCTGGGCTCGTGGTGGGCGCGCTCGTCGGTTCAGTGCTGGCCACTGCGGACAACCTCGCGTGTCGTCAGAAGGATGATCTTCAGGTCGAGCCACAGCGACCAGTTGGCGATGTAGTAGTTGTCGTAGCGGCATCGGTCGGCGATGGACGTGTCTCCGCGCAGACCGTTGACCTGCGCCAGTCCCGTCAGGCCTGCCGGCACCCGGTGTCTGGCCCAGTACCGGTCGTGCACCTGGGAGAACTCGGCGACGAACCCGGGGCGCTCCGGGCGCGGGCCCACCAGGCTCATGTCGCCGCGGAGGATGTTCCACAGCTGGGGGAGCTCGTCGATTGACGTGCGACGCAGCACCCGGCCGACCGGACCGATCCGCGGGTCGCCCGCGATGTTCCATCGGGTCTGTGACTCGACCTCGTCGACCGGCCGCATGCTGCGCAACTTGAGCAGGGGGAAGATGCGGCCGTCGAGGCCGACCCGGTCCTGTCGGAAAAGGATCGGCCGACCGCTCTCGGCCACCACCGCGATGGCGGCCGCGACCAGCATCGGGGACAGCAGGACCAGGGCGATCGCGGCCAACAGCGAGTCGAGGCCGCGCTTGATCCACCAGCTGGGCCGCTCGGTCGGGGCCGTGGCCAGGCGCACCAGTGGGTAGCCGCGCAACCGCTCGATGTCGGCGGAGTCGGAGTAGAGCTCCCACATCCTCGGGACCGTGAGAATGGTGGCACCCCGGCTGTGCGCAGTGATCGCCGCGTCGACGATCTGCGCGTCTGTGGCGTTGGTGTAGGCAAGCACCACAACACCGGTGCGTTCCGCGGTGATCGCCTCGTCCAGCGTGCCGGTGAGCAACGGTAGCGGGAGGTCGGTGCCGTGTGCGGGCGGGGACGGATCGATGAAGCCGGTCGGGAGCAGGCCGAACTCCGGCATGTCCAGCATCGAGCGGGCCAGGTCGACGCCGAGCGAGCCGGTGCCGAGCACGATCGTCCGCTCGCCGCGGCCGAAGCGCCTGCGGGCCCAGCGGCTGATCTGGAAGACCGCGGCCCGGGGCAACGCGCCGATCAGGAAGAAGAGACCGACGGTGACGCCGATGGCGCGAATCGCGCTGTCGTGCTCTCCCAGTACGACGGCCAGGGCTGCGACCAGTCCGAACGTGGCGGCTGCGCTCGTGATCGAGCGGGGCAGATCGTGGTAGTAGGACAGCCACAGGCGGCGTCGGTAGAGACGGGCGGCGACCCGGATGCCGATCATCGCGACTCCCAGGACCAGCGCCCACCCCCATCCCGGGGCGGCGAGCAGAACGGCGGTCAGTGCGGCGCCGAGATCGGTGGCGACCAGTAGCACCGCGACTCCGCTGACACGCTCGCCGAGCGGTCGGTCGGCTCGTCCGCGGGCCGGGCCGGCATGCGCGGCGAGGGTCGGTCCGGGACCGCCGGGGCCAATAGGCGTCGTTGCGGGCTGGGCCTGAACCGTGCGGCTGGTAGCCGTCGGCGTCTCGGTGGTCGTCAAGTCCCACCTCTCCCGGTCGAGGGCCTCACTGCCGCTGTGTACGCAAAGTTATAACGTGTACGACTCACTCGGCATTCGGGCTACCAGCTCTCCACCGATGCCGAGCGGGTCGGTCGGGATAGTGCTCGTCCCTATGCCACGCGGTGTTACCGAGGTGTGAGGCTGCTCTCCCGAGTTGGAGTTGACCTCATCTGTCGATGCGCTCTGACAGGTGGGTGCAGGTCGAGTCGTCGACGGGTCGGCTCAGGTTCAGTGCCTGCCCGTAACGGAATTGGTCGATGCGGCGAGGCCACCATGACATCACCAACGGTGACAGACTCCGCCTCGAACAGGTGAATCAGATGATCGAACGAACGTTCGTACAGTCCGCCGTGGTCAGCTCCCTGCCCACGCAGGCCGGGCCGGTCCCGTCGACAGGCGGGGTGGCCCACGTCGTGCTCCCCGCCTTCAACGAGGAGGGCTCGCTCCCCGCGCTGCTCGCCCGGCTGGCGCAGACCGCCCGCACCGAACGGCTCGTCGCGTGGGTCATCGACGACGGCTCGGCCGACCGCACCGCCGAGATCGCCACCGCCGGGGAACCCGGCCTCGACGTCCGGCTGGTCTCGCACCCGCAGAACCTCGGGCTGGGCCAGGCCGTGCAGTCCGGGATCCGCGCGGTGCTCGCCGCGGCCGACCCCGACGACTTCGTGGTCGTCATGGACGCCGACGACACCCACGACCCCGGGATGATCCGCGTCCTGCACGACGGCCTCGACGCCGGCGCCGACGTCGTCATCTGCTCGCGGTTCGTCGAGGGCGGCGACGACTCCACCGCCCCGCCGTTCCGGCGCCTGCTCTCCCGCGGTGCCGCGGTCACCTTCCGCAGCGCGCTGCGCGTGGAGGGCGTCAACGACTTCACCAGCGGCTTCCGGGCCTACCGCGTGAGCGTCCTGGCCCGTGCGGCCAAGCACTGGGGCGAGCGGCTCGTCGAGGAGCAGGGCTTCGCCTGCATGGTCGAGCTGCTGCTCAAGCTGCGACACTGCAACCCCGTCATCACGGAGGTGCCGCTCGTGCTCCAGTACGACCGCAAGCAGGGTGCGAGCAAGCTGCGCCTCAAGCGCACCATCGGCCAGTACGTGAAGCTGCTGGTGCGCGACCGCCTCGCGCCCGCGCCGTACCGGGCGCTCTGACGTCGTGGCGCACGTCGTCGTCGTGGGCGGCGGGATCTCGGGTCTCGCCGCCGCGCACCGTCTCACCCGCGCCGGCGTCGGCGTCACGCTGCTGGAGGCGTCCGACCAGCTCGGCGGGCTCGGCACGTTCTTCGAGCGCGAGGGCCGCACGATCGAGCGGTTCTACCACTGCGTCATGCCGAGCGACGAGCACCTGCTCCCGCTGCTCGGCGAGCTCGGCCTGGCCGAGTCGCTGACGTGGGCGCCCACCTACATGGGCATGGTCGTGGAGGGGGAGCGTCACCCGTTCAACACCGCTCTGGACCTGCTGCGCTTCACCCCGCTCACCTTCCTGCAGCGCATCCGGTTCGGCCTGGTGTCGGTCCTGCTGCGGTTCCTGGGGAAGGGCAGGGACCTCGACAACCTGCGCATCGAGGACTGGCTGCGCCGCCTCTACGGCGAGGTCATCTGGGAGCGGATCTTCTCGCCGATGATGGGGTCGAAGTTCGGGGCGAAGTTCGGCGACGTCCCCGCCCTCTACATCTGGCAGCGGCTGGGCCGGGAGAAGAACGTGGCCGTCCGCGGCTACCCGTCCGGCGGCTACGAGTCGATCATCGACGCGCTGCGCGCCGCGATCGAGGCCGGCGGCGGCACCGTGCGCACCGGCGCCCCGGTCGCGGCCCTGTCCGCGGGCGCCGACGGCGTCACCGTCGACCTGGCGTCGGGGGAGCGGATCGCGGCCGACTGGGCGATCTCCACGCTGCCCCTGCCCACGCTGCGCGCGGTCGCCGACGCGGCGCTGGCCCCCGCACTGCCGACGGTGCAGCTCGCCTACCAGGGCGTCGTCAACGTGCTGTTCTTCCTGCGCCGCGGCCTCGACGGGCACTACTGGGCCCCGGTGCTGCACTCCGGCACCGACTTCGACGGCGTCATCGAGATGTCGGCGCTCACCGGCACCCTCGACGGCCTGCACCTGGTGTACGCGATGCACTACTGCGACCGCACCAGCGAGCTCTACCGCACCGACCCCGACGAGATCGCCCGCCGCTGGACCGCGCAGCTGCTCGCGACCTACCCCGACCTGCTCACCGCCGACGACGTCGTCGACGTGCGGGTGTTCACCGCGCCCTTCGTGGAGCCGGTGTACCCGCTGGGCTACGGGACCGCCAAGCCCGCGGTCGAGGTGCCCGGCACGCGCCTGCTGCTGGCCACCACCGCGCAGATCTACCCGGAGGTCACGAGCTGGAACTCCAGCACGGGCCTGTCGAACCGCGTGGTCGACGGCCTGCTGACCCGCGTCGCCGCCGACGCACCTGCGCGCGTCTGAGTAGCCGCGCCGATATCACACTTACGTAACCCGCCCTCGCTATGGTCTGATTCGCCAGGGAGGTGGTCGCGTGAAGCATCGACAACCGGACCCCACCGGTACCGACCCCGAGCCAGGGGAGGTGCCGGGGATCGCGCCGATGCCGGGCGTGATCCCGACGGGGTCCCGGGTACTGCTCCTCAATGCCACCTTCGAACCGCTGGCGGTCGTCACCGCCAAGCGCGCCGTGGTGCTGATGCTCACCGGCAAGGCCGAGTGCGTGGAAGCCGCCGTCGGCAGCGCGTTCCACTCCGAGAACCTCACGCTCCCCGCCCCGTCGGTCATGCGCCTGTCCCGGTACGTGCGCGTCCCCTACCGCCGGGCCGTCCCGATGACCCGCGCCGGCGTGCTGCGCCGCGACGGCCGCCGCTGTGCCTACTGCGACCGCCGCGCCGACACCATCGACCACGTCGTCCCGCGCAGCCGCGGCGGGGTCCACTCGTGGGACAACTGCGTCGCCGCCTGCAAGGCGTGCAACTCCAGGAAGGCCGACCGCATGCTCGACGAGCTGGGCTGGACGCTGCCGTTCGTGCCGCGCCCGCCGAACCGGGCCGCGGGCGGGATCCTGGTGCTCGCGGTCGAGCCCCTGCCGTCCTGGGAGCCGTGGCTGACGTCCGCCGCGTGATGCCCGGATGGACGCACCGTGAACGGACTCACGTGTCGCTTCTCACCCATACGGGTAACGAACGCCGCTGAACGGTCGATGGGCCGGATGACGGATACGCCGTGCAGCCGCACGGACGCCGCGTCCACCACACGAGTGATGCCTGATGACAGAGATCGCCGACGCCGTCGGCTCGCGCGCCCGCGACTTCTCCGCCCTCACGGGGCCGCTCACGCGGCTGAAGGCCGGCCACCCGTACCGGGTGACCTACCGCAGCCTCGACCGCGAGGCCGGACTGCGGCGCCGCACCGGGACCGTACTCCTGGGTGTCCTCGTCGTCGCGTTCGACATGCTGTTCGTGGCGTGGTTGCTGACCCCGGCCCACTTCCCGTGGGTCGCCGACCTGGAGACGCCGTCGCCGGTCGACGTAGTGCTGATCGCGTCGATCGCCGTCGTCGAGGTGTTCCGGCTGCTCAACCTCATCTCGCTGGCGCTCGCGTCGGTGATCGTGCGTGACCCGGTCCCGATCGAGCCGGCCGGTGACCTCCGCGTCGCGTTCCTGACCACGATCGTCCCGGGCAAGGAGCCCGTCGACATGGTGCGGACGACGCTGGAGGCGGCGCTGCGCATCCGCTACACCGGCACCCTCGACGTCTGGCTGCTCGACGAGGGCGACGACCCGTTCGTCGCGCAGATGTGCCGCGAGATCGGCGTGCGCCACTTCAGCCGCAAGGACGTGGCGGCGTACAACACCGAGGCCGGCGAGTTCCGGGCGCGGACCAAGCACGGCAACTACAACGCCTGGATCGACCGGCACGGCCACGGCTACGACGTGTTCCTCTCCGTCGACCCCGACCACGTGCCGCTCCCGAGCTACGCCGAGCGGATGCTGGGCTACTTCCGCGACCCCGACGTCGCGTTCGTCGCCGGTCCGCAGGCCTACGCCAACAGCGAGAGCTTCATCGCGCGCTCCGCGGAGTCGCAGCAGTTCCCGTTCCACAGCCTGATCCAGCGCGCGGCCAACACCCACCGCGCCGCGATGCTGGTCGGCACGAACAACGCCGTGCGCATCGACGCCCTGCGCAGCATCGGCGGCATCCAGGACTCGATCACCGAGGACATGGCCACCGGCCTCGCGCTGCACGCCCGGCGCAACCCCGCCACCGGTCGCCGGTGGGACTCGGTCTACACGCCCGACGTCGTCGCGCTCGGGGAGGGCCCGACCAGCTGGGGCGACTACTTCGGCCAGCAGCTGCGCTGGTCGCGCGGCACGCTGGAGATCTTCGGCGGCGTCTTCTGGCGGCGGGCGCGGCGACTGCCCCCGCGGCGCGGGCTGCACTACCTGCTGCTGATGACCTTCTACCCGTCGATGGCGCTGTCCTGGGTGCTCGGCTCGATCAACGCGATCATGTGCCTGGTGGTCGGGGCGACCGGCCTGGTCGTCTCGCCGACGATCTGGCTCGCGCTCTACGTCGACGTCCTGCTCGCCCAGCTGTGGATCTTCGTCCGGAACCGGCGCTACAACGTCAGCCCGGTCGAGACCGAGGGCTCGCCCGGCCTGGTCGGGATCTTCATGTCCCTGCTGTCCGCCCCGCTGTTCGCGGCGTCGCTGGTGCAGACGGTGCTGGGCAGGCAGACCCGCTTCGTCGTGACGCCCAAGGGCGCCGCCGCGGGCGTCGACGGCCTGTGGACCTTCCGCCTGCACCTGGGCTGGGCCGCGCTGATGGGCGGGGCGCTGTGCGTCGCGGCCCTGCGCGGCAGCCTGCGGATCGAGGTCCTGCTCTGGCCGATGACGGTCCTGCTGATCTGCCTGGCCCCCGTCGTGCACTGGCTCAGCCGCCGCCGGTTCCGCCCCGACCTCGACGAGGTCGTCCCCGTCCCGATCGTCGTGCCGGCGCAGACCCGCCGGACCGTCTCCGAGGAGGCAGCGTCGTGATGCGCGCCCTGCGCCGCACCGTGGCGCTGCTCCTGCGCTTCCGCAGGCCGATCCTGGTCCTCACCGTGCCGACGCTGCTCGTCGCGGTCAACTTCGCGCCCGCCGTCGCGCTGGTGGCCGACTACCGGCACTACGCCATGGTCAACAGCCCGGAGTACCAGCGCCAGTACGGCCGCTGGGACGTCGTCGAGCTGCCCTCGGACATGCGCGTCAACGCGATCCACGCGGCGCTGCTGCCCAGCGGCAAGCTGCTGGTCATCGCCGGTTCCGGCAACGACCAGGAGAACTTCGACGCCGGCACGTTCAGCACGCTGCTCTACGACCCGGCCACCGGTGCCACCAGCCTCGTCCCCACCCCGTCGGACCTGTTCTGCGGCGGGCACGCGTTCCTGGCGAACGGCAACCTGCTCGTCGCGGGCGGCACCGAGCGCTACGAGGTGCTCGCCGAGGACGTCACGAGGGCCGCGGGCGGGATGCTCGTCAAGAACGAGAACCCGGACTATCCCCGTGAGCTGCCGCGCGGCACGGTGTTCGTCTCCGAGGCGGGGCTGCGCTACGTCAGCACCGCCGACCTGACGTTGCCCCCCGCCGCCAAGGAGACGACCGGGCAGGGCCGCAACACCACGACGACGGTCACCGCGAGCGAGGGCCGGGTGTGGATCGAGGCGGAGCAGGAGGGCCCGGAGTACGCCACGGACACGCAGGTCCAGTACACCGTGGACGGCCTCGTCGGGCGGGAGGCGACCGAGGTCTACGGCCTGACGCAGTCGACGACGTTCGACAAGCAGGAGTTCCAGGGCATCGCCGACACCTACGAGTTCGACCCGGTCGCGGAGCAGTACGTCCGCGTCGGCGACCTCGTCCACCCGCGCTGGTACCCGACGCTCGCCGGGCTGCCCGGCGGCGGCGTCATCGCGGTGTCGGGGCTCGACGGCACCGGTGAGGTGCTCGACGGCCAGAACGAGACCTACGACCCGGCGACGCGGACCTGGACCGAACGCCCGGACCTGCGCCAGTACTTCCCGACCTACCCCGCGCTGTTCGGGACCTCGGGCGGTGACCTGTTCTACTCCGGCTCCAACGCCGGGTACGGCCCCGACGACCGCGGCCGCGACCCCGCCTTCTGGGACCTCGACGAGAACGTGCTCACCCCCGTGCCCGGCATCCGCGACGCCGACCAGCTCGAGACCAGCGCGTCGTCATGGCTCGGGCCGGTGCAGGACCAGCGGATCATGGTCGTCGGCGGTGGCGGGGTGGGTGACGAGGAGCGCTCGACCGGGCGCATCGACGTCGTCGACCTCGACGTCCCGGCGCCCGCGTTCACGCCGGCCACCGACCTGCCGCAGGGCACCCGCTACCCGAACCTGGTGCAGCTGCCCGACGACAGCACGCTGATCACCGGCGGCTCGGTGGGCTACCGAGGCAACGGGCAGAGCGACATCCTGCAGGCCTACACGCTGGGCACCGACGGCGAGCTGACCGACGTCGCCGACCCGACGGTCGGGCGCGACTACCACTCCGAGGCGCTGCTGCTGCCCGACGGCCGCGTCATGACGCTGGGCTCGAACCCGCTGTTCCGGGACGCGGAGAACACCACCCCCGGGCGGTTCGAGCGACGCCTGGAGATCTTCACGCCGCCGTACCTGTTCCAGGGTGACGTGCGGCCGGAGATCACCGACGCGCCGGCCGAGGCCGGGCGCGGCACCACGATGGCGGTGTCGACGCCCGACCCCGCGGCGATCGCGGGGGCCCGGCTGATCCGGCCGAGCGCGGTCACCCACGGCACGGACACCGAGCAGCGCTCCGTCGCGCTCGACATCACCGCCCGCTCCGACGGTGGGCTCGACCTCGCCGTCCCCGCGGCGGAGACGTTGGTTCCGTCGGGTTACTACATGTTGTTCCTGGTGAACGCCGACGGCACGCCGTCGACGGCGCGGTGGGTGCGGGTGCCGTGACGGGTCCACGAACGGAGGACCGTGCGGTGGGGGCCGGGTAGCCGGTGCCAGAATCACCCGTGCCCCGCCGACGACGCGCCGCGCCCGCGCTGCTGCTCGCCTCCGCCGCCCTGTTCTTCGGGGCCTGCGCGGGTTCCGTGCCCGCGCCGGTCGCGCTGCCCTCGCCCACCGGCTTCTACGTCGACCCGGAGTCCCCGGCCGCCGTGCAGGCCCGGGAGTGGTCGGCCCAGGGCCGCACGGCCGACGCGGCGCTGATCGACCGGATCGCCGCCCAGCCGGTGCCGCAGTGGCTGACCGCCCCCACCGGGCAGGTCGGGGCGCAGGTCTCCGGGTACGTCGACCGGGCGCGGTCGGTGGGGCAGATCCCGCTGCTGGTGCCCTACCACGTGCCCGACCGCGACTGCGGGAGCTTCTCCGGCGGCGGGGCCGTCGACGCCGAGGACTACCGGGCCTGGATCCGGGAGGTCGCGGCGGAGCTGCGCGACGGCCCGGCCACGGTGGTGCTCGAACCCGACGCCGTCCCGCACGAGCTCGCCGGCTGCGCCGACTCCGGGGCCGGGCGCGCGGAACTGCTCTCCGACGCCGTCACCGTGCTCAAGGCCGCGGGTCAGGTCACCGTCTACGTCGACGCGGGCAACCCCGGCTTCATCACCGACGTCGACGCGCTCGCCGGCGCCCTGCGCGCCAGCGGCGTCGGCGCGGCCGACGGGTTCGCCCTCAACGTCGCCAACTTCTGGCCCGACGCCGACGTCGTCGCGTTCGGCAGGGAGATCTCCGCGCGCCTGGGCGGCGCACACTTCGTCGTCGACTCCGGCCGCAACGGCAACGGCCGGGTCACCGACGAGAACGTCGACGGCGGTCCGAGCTTCTGCAACCCGCCCGGCCGCGCGGTGGGCCGCGTCCCGACCCTGGAGACGGGCGACCCGCTCGTCGACGGATACCTGTGGATCAAGCGGGTGGGGGAGAGCGACGGGGCGTGCCGTCCGGGGGAGCCGGTGGCGGGGCGGTGGTGGCCGGAGTACGCGCTGGGCCTGGTCGAGCGCGCGGGGGGCTGATGCGCCGCACGGCCTCCATGTCCTGCCGGTCAGCGCGTCGAACGGTCCGGTCGTCGCTCGACCAGCCGTCACGGGCAACCCCGACGGCATGCTGACGCCCGGTCACGAAGGTGGTCCTCGGAGGCGTCGGGAGCGGACATGGCGGTGCTCGGCTGGGTGATGGGCCTGGGGACGTTGTGGATCGTGTGCGCATGCACGGTCGGCCTCGTGCTCGGAGGGGTGATCCTCCGTTCCGGAGTGGCGCGCGTGGCGCCGATCGCCGCCGTCTCCCTCCGGACCGGCCGCCGGCCCGTGGCCGACCTCGTTCCGTCACCGCGCACCGCGTCGGCCCCGCGCCGGGAGCCGTCCCCGGGATGCGGCCGCACCGACCGTCCGGCGGGCCGCGGGCGCATCTGAGAGTCGGAAGTCGCACTGCGCGTGAACCGAAGTACTGCTCCCGTGCGTACTAATGCGGTGACGAAGCGTCTCCAGGAGCCATAGGGTCACGAAGGGTGCGACCCGATCAGGTGATCATCGTCGCCGTCGGGTGGAGGTCTCCGTCACGTCGGCGTGTCGCCTCGACCTGCGGATCCATGGTTCCGTCGGCTGAATCGGGTCATGAACGTGACCCAGGTCACGTAACAGCGCGCCACGTTCTGCGTTGAGTAGGTGGGGGACTTTTCAGGGGCCGTGTCAGGCGCGCCGAAGTTCGTGCGCGACGACGCGGATCACTGCAAGGAGGATGTGTTGAGCAGCGAGGTCGGGACCGGTCCAATGCCGGTCGTGGGGGAACCACGGGTAGTCCGGGGTGACCTCGGGAATGCGCACGGCCGGCCGGCCGTGGAGGCTCCGCGCACGTCGTGGGAAGGGCGTTACACCGCCCTGGTGGTGCTGGCGGACGTGCTGGTCGTCGGCGTGCTGACGCTGCTGGGCGGCTGGATCAGCTCGGTGCACCTCGGTGTGCCCGCCATGCCGAACGCCTGGGGCCTCGCCGGCATCGCCGGTCTGCTCACCCTGATCAGCCTGTGGGTCTGGCGGGCCTGGGAGCCCCGGACGCTCGGCCAGGGCTCCGAGGAGTTCAGTTCGGTCCTGCGTGGCACCATCACCAGCCTGGTCCTGCTCGGCCTGTTCGGTCTCGCGTTCGAGCTCAGCTCCGTGCGCCCGTGGGCCTTCGCCTTCATCCCGATCATCGGCCTGGCCGTCGCGGCCACCCGTTACCTCATGCGGCGCGCGCTGCACCGGCGCCGGTTCACCGGGCAGTGCATGCACCGCGTGCTCGCCGTCGGCACCCCGCAGTCGATCGCCGAGCTCGTCGTCCGGACCCGCGACAACCCCCACTTCGGCTGGGAGGTCGCCGGGGCCTGTACCGCGAGCGGCCGCGGCCTGGGTGGCGACGCCACGATCGCCGGCGTCCCCGTGGTGGGCGACCTCGAGGCCCTGCACCGTGTCGTCGAGGCCGGGCACTACCGGGTCGTCGCCGTCACGCCGACGCCCGACTGGTCGCCGCGGCGGCTGCAGCGCCTGTCCTGGGAGTTCGAGAACTCGCAGGCCGAGATCGTCGTCGACCCGGGCCTGCTCGAGGTCGCGGGGCCGCGCCTGCACGTCAAGCCGGTCGACGGGCTGCCGCTGCTGCGCCTCACGGAGCCGCGGTTCAGCGGCATCGCGAAGGTCATGAAGGGCTGCTTCGACCGCTTCTGCGCGGTCCTGCTGCTGATCATGCTGGTGCCCCTGCTGGTCGGGGTGGCCGTCGCGGTGAAGCTCGACGGCGGGCCGGTGTTCTTCCGCCAGATCCGGGTCGGGCGCCACGGCGAGACGTTCCGGATGGTGAAGTTCCGGTCGATGGTCGTCGATGCGGAGAAGCTGCGCGCCGACCTGGTCACGATGAACGAGGGCGCCGGGCCGCTGTTCAAGATGCGCCGCGACCCCCGGATCACCGCGGTCGGGCAGTGGCTGCGCCGCTACTCCCTCGACGAGCTCCCGCAGCTGTTCAACGTGCTCGGCGGGTCGATGTCGCTGGTCGGGCCGCGCCCGCCGCTGCCGGCCGAGGTCGAGGGCTACTCCACCGAGACCCACCGCCGCCTGCACGTCCGCCCCGGGCTCACGGGTCTGTGGCAGGTCAGCGGGCGCAGCGACCTGTCGTGGGACGAGTCGATCCGGCTCGACCTGCGCTACGTCGAGAACTGGTCCCTCGCCCTCGACGCCCTGATCCTGTGGAAGACCGTCGGGGCCGTGCTCCGCGGCGACGGCGCCTACTAGCGCCGCGCCGGCCGCCCCAGCGGGTGGCAGGTGAACCCGGCCCGGCGCAGCACGTCGGGGTCGAGCAGGTTGCGGGTGTCCACGACGACCGGCCGCACGGTCAGCCCCGCGAGTGCGGCCCAGTCGAGCGTGCGGAACTGCGGCCACTCGGTGAGCACCACCAGCGCCTCGACGTCCTTGGCCGCGTCCACGGCGCTCCCGACCAGCTCGATGCCGTCGAGGCCGGGGTCGGTGCGCCCCGGCGGCACGGCGGGGTCGTAGGCCACCAGCTCAGCACCGGCCTGGCGCAGCAGCGCGGCCACGGCGAGGGCGGGGGACTCGCGGACGTCGTCGGTGCCCGCCTTGAAGGTGAGCCCGAGCAGCCCGATCCGGCACCGCGACAGCGACCCCCGACGGCTGCCGGTCACCGCGAGCCGCACCTTGTCGACCATGCGCCGGCGCTGGCGGACGTTCGTGTCGATCGCCGCGCGGACGATCCGGAACTCGAAGTCGGCCGCGTCGGCCGACTCCAGCAGCGCGTGCGTGTCCTTGGGCAGGGTGGCGCCGCCCCAGCCGGGGCCGGGGGACAGGAACGCCTGCCCGATCCGGCGGTCGTGCCCGATGCCCTCGGTGACGTCGCGGACGTCGGCGCCGACCCGCTCGCACAGCTCGGCGAGCGCGTTGACGTAGCTCACCTTGAGCGCCAGGAACGCGTTGGCGGCGTACTTGACGAGCTCCGCGCTCGCCGCGTCCGTGAGCACCGTCGGGGCGCCCAGTCGCGAGTACAGCGCGGCCACCCGCTCCGCGGCGTCCTGTTCGTCGCAGCCGACCACGATCCGGTCCGGGTGCCGGAAGTCGTGCACCGCGCTGCCCTCGCGCAGGAACTCCGGGTTGCTGACGACCGGCACGTCGGCGCGGCCCAGCAGCTCGCGCACCCGCAGCGAGGTGCCCACCGGCACCGTCGACTTGGTGACGAGCACGCAGCCCGGGACCAGGTGCGGACCGATCTCCTCGACGGTCACCTGCAGCGCGTCCAGGTCGGCGACCCCGCCGATCCCGACGGGGGTGGGTACGCACAGGATCACGACCTCGACGTCCCCGCGCGGCGACGTCAGCGCCGCCGTCGCGCTCGTGGCGAACGTGAGGCGCCCGGCGGCGAGCCCCTCGTCGAGGAGTTCGGGCAGGTCGGGCTCGCGGAGGTCGACCTCGCCCGCCCGCAGGCGCGCGATCCGCTCCGGGTCGGGGTCGACGCACGTCACGTAGTGACCGAGTGCGGCGAGGCAGGCTCCGGTGGTGAGGCCGACGTACCCGGCCCCGACGACGGTGATGCGGCGGGCGAACACGCGCCGACGGTACTGCGTACGGCCGATCCTTTCGTCGACGCTCCCCGTGCGCTCGGCGCAGATCACCGTGGGCTGCCGAATGATCCCGATCGTCATGCTTTCGGGTGATAGGTTCGCCTGCGGTCATGCCCCCGCCGGGTACGCTCCCCCCGCTTCGCCCGGCGCGAACCGTCACGAGGACATCTCACATGCGCGCTCCCGAGGCACCCCCGATCGAGCCGAGGCACCGTCGCGCCGCCACCACGACCGCGCCGCGGCGCGGCATCGGCGGGCGCTGGCTGCCGGTGGGTGTGGTCATGGCCGTGGCGATGGTCTGCGCCGGCGTGTACGTCGTCGACCAGTTGACGGTGCCCGAGCAGGTCGCCGAGCCGGATCTGCTCTCCCTCATCCCGCCGACGCCCGACGTGCCGCCGGTGCTCGCCGCGCCCGCCGCCGTCGACAGCGCGCCGAGCCCGGAGCCCGAGGCGACCGGCGCGGCGGAGCCGACCGAGGAGGCCGGGGAGTCCGAGGAGCCCGCCGCGACGAGTCCCACCCGCCGCCGCTCCACCGGCACCGCCCCCGGCGGCCTGCCGTGGCGCTCCGGTCTGGTGATCGGCACCCAGTCCGAGGTCGACCGGTGGGAGAGCTACCGCGGTCGCAGCATCGACGTCGTGCACGGGTTCACCGAGCGCGGCTCGTGGGAGGGCATCGAGTCCGCCAGCTGGATCCTCTCCGCCTGGGCCGACTCACCGCACGCGATCGTCATCTCCCAGCCGTTCTGGCCGGAGGGGTCCGGCGGGAGCCTGTCGGAGTGCGCGAGCGGCGGCTACAACGCCAACTGGGCCCGCTACGGCGAGGCGCTCAGCGCGGCGGGTCGCACCGATGCCTACACGCGCCTCGCGTGGGAGTTCAACGGCGACTGGTTCGAGTGGAGCGCCACCGACGTCGGCGCGTGGAAGCAGTGCTACCGCCAGGTCGTGCAGTCGGTCCGGTCCACGGCCCCCGGCGCGCGCTTCGAGTGGAACATGAACGCCCACGGCTCCGCGACGTCCGACGGCGACGCGTGGAAGTCCTACCCCGGCGACGACGTCGTCGACGTGGTCGGCATCGACCCCTACGACCACTACCCGGCATCCCCGTCCGCGGCCGCGTTCGACGAGCAGTGCACCGACAGCGAGGGCCTCTGCTCGGTCATCGACTTCGCGCGGGCCCACGGCAAGGGCGTCGGCGTCACGGAGTGGGGCATCATCAACTCCGGGATCGGCGACAACCCGGTCTACGTGGAGAAGATGTACGAGACGTTCCTGGCCGGCGCCGACGTCATGGAGTACGAGACGTACTTCAACGAGGACAACTTCTCCACCACGCTCGACCAGGGATCCAACCCGGAGTCGTCCGAGGTGTACCGCCGCCTCTGGGGCGGCTGACCCGCGAGCCGTGCTGCGCGGCCCGGGGTTGAGGGCACGCCGACGGGCGGCGGTCCGCTCGCGGATCCGGCTCAGCCCGTCATGATCGGCGTTCGGGAACGCGCGGCGGGCTCCGGCCTGCTGCCGGTTCCATGACGCCGATCATGGCGTGCGGCCGTCAGCACCGGACCGGTTCGACGACCTGCCGCCCCGACCCGGGACCGTTCCCTGGCCACTCGCGGGCGGGGAAACAGCGACTCGCGGGCGGGGAAACAGCGACTCGCGGGCGGGGAAACAGCGACTCGCGGGCGGGGAAACAGCGACTCGCGGGGTGGGTGTCAGGCCCGGGTCTTGGCCGTCTCCAGCACCACGTCGACCACCCGGCTGCGCTCGGCGTCGGTGAGATCGTTGGCCATCGGCAGGGCCAGCGCACCTGCGGCGAGGGCGTCGGAGACGGGGAGGTCGTTCTCCAGCAGCGCGCCCGCGTAGGCGGGATGGCGGTGCAGCGGGCGCTCGTAGTAGGCCGTGATGCCCACCTTCGCCTCGCGACCCGCGACGAGCAGGGCCTCGCGGGTGGCCGGGTCGGGGGCCTGCAGGTAGCCGGCCTGCCACGTGCCCCCTGCTGCACCGGTCTGGAACCGGAAGCCCGCGGGCTCCAGGTGCAGCCGGTAGTACTCGGCGGTGGCGCGGCGCGAGACCAGGACGTCGGCGTAGGTGTCGAGGACCGTCAGCGCGGTGGCCGCGTGCAGCTCGTCCATCTTCGCGTTGATACCGGGCAGCGAGGCCACCCGGCCCTCGGCGAAGCCGAACTGGCGGATGCCGTCGAACAGCCGGGCCAGCTCGGGGTCGCGGGTGGTGACCATCCCGGCCTCGCCCACGCCGAACGGCTTGGTGGCGTGGAAGGAGAAGACGTGGGTGTGCGCGCCGGTGCCGGTGCGTGCACCGCCCTCGTCGACCGCCCCGAACGCGGCAGCCGTGTCGACGACCAGCGGCACGCCCGCCGCCGCGCATGCCGCCGCCCAGCGGTCCTGC
This sequence comes from Pseudonocardia abyssalis, assembly GCF_019263705.2. Taxonomy (NCBI): domain Bacteria; kingdom Bacillati; phylum Actinomycetota; class Actinomycetes; order Pseudonocardiales; family Pseudonocardiaceae; genus Pseudonocardia; species Pseudonocardia abyssalis. The sequence goes on along the minus strand of NZ_JADQDK010000001.1, from coordinate 3,305,495 downwards.
AGACCGGCCGGGGGAGGCGTGCCGAAGGTGTGGGTGGCGAGCACCGCGGCGACGTCGTCGCCGTGCTCGGCGAGCGCGCGCTCCAGCGCGGAGGGGTCGATCTGCCAGCTGTCGGGGTCGACGTCGACGAACAGCGGGCGGTAGCCCAGCGCCTCGACCGAGCCCGCGGTGGCGACGAACGTGTAGGCCGGCGTGATCACCAGGCCGCGCCCGCGGGTGCCCGCGTGGTGCGTGGCGCCCAGCACCGCGACGATGATGCCGCTGGTGGCGTTGTTGACCGGGATGCAGGTGACGCCGTCGAGGTAGTCGGACAGGCGCTCGCGCAGCAGCCGCTCGCACGGACCGCCGTTGGAGTAGAAGCGGGCCTGCTCGGCGAGCGTGAAGTACCGCTGCACCTCGGTGAGCGGGGGCAGCTGCGGGCGCAGGAACGGGACGGCGGCGGGGGCCTCGGTCACGGGGTGCCGCCCGCGGCCGACGGGATCACGACGGGGATGCCGTGGTCGTTGGCCCACTCGGCGGTCTCGCTGGCGACGGCCGCCCAGTCGATCTTCTGGGTGCGCGCGCTGAGCGCCCGCGGCGGGTCGTCCGGGGCCTCCATGTGGATGATCAGCTCCGGGTCGCTGCCGAGCAGCGCGCGACGGCGCCCCGCGCTGCGCATCGACAGCGGGATCGACGCGATCCGCAGTGCGCCGCGGACGTAGGACTTGGGCCACAGCGCGGGCGGGACCTCGCGGAAGGGCAGGAAGTCGCGGCGCAGGTGCTTCGCGGAGAACGGGGCGAGGCCCTGGATCGCCTTGCAGGTGGCGCTGTCCCAGGCCCCACCGGTGAGCGAGAAGTGGCGCAGCAGCCGGACGTCCTCGGAGAGCGCACGGCGGGTGATGCCGAACGTGCTGGTGGTGGCCGCGGCGCGGTACCAGGACACCTCGTCGACGTCGACGACCTGCCCGGTGCCCTCGGCGGCGGGCTCGGGGCGGATGACGGCCGTGCGCCGGCTGCGCGCGACGTCGATGGCCCGTGCGCCGTAGAGGGTGAAGTAGTCGGCGTCCGGCATCGCGGCCGAGCCGGCCACGAGCTGACGCAGCGCGTCGGGGACGTAGAGGTAGTCGTCCTCGGCGAGCCAGATGAGGTCGTTCGGCTCGCCGGAGCGCGCGTTCTCGTCGGCCAGCATCTCGCGGTAGGAGTTGGTGTCGCTGCCGCCCTTGCGGACCGACACGACCTCGCCGAAGCGCTCCATCACGCTCAGGCGCTCCTGCGGCATGTGCCCGTCGTTGATGAAGACCAGCTCGGGCGCGACGTCGAGCGCGTCGGCCGCCCTCAGCAGCGCGGCGAGCGCCAGCAGCTTGCTGTAGTACTCCGGGCGCGGCTTGGCGTTGTCGCCGCCGTAGGAGCGGTGCAGGACCCGCAGCGGGCGGGGGGTGGTCGTCATCGTCCTCCGTTCGGGACCGCGCCCAGCGAGGTCGCGACGTCCATCACGTACTTGCCGTAAGCCGACTTGGCGAGCTTCGCGCCGAGCGCATAGCAGGCGTCCGCGTCGATGTAGCCCATGCGCAGCGCGACCTCCTCCAGGCAGGCCACCCGGATGCCCTGCCGGTGCTCGAGGACCTGCATGTACTGCCCCGCGCCGAGCAGCGCGTCGTGCGTGCCGGTGTCGAGCCAGGCGAACCCGCGTCCCAGGTCGACCAGGCGCGCGCGGCCCTGCTCCAGGTAGACGCGGTTGACGTCGGTGATCTCGAGCTCGCCTCGGTCGGACGGCTTGAGGTCCTTCGCGATCTCGCAGACCTGCTCGTCGTAGAAGTACAGCCCGGTGATCGCGCGGTTGGACCGCGGCCGCTCGGGCTTCTCCTCCAACGAGATCAGCCTGCCGTGCTCGTCGGCCTCGCCGACGCCGTAGTTCTCCGGGTCGCGCACGGGGTAGCCGAACAGGACGCAGCCGTCCGCATCCGGTCCGATGCCGTCGACGCACTCGTGCAGCAGGTCGGAGAAGTTCGAGCCGTGGAACAGGTTGTCGCCCAGCACGAGGGCCGAGGTGTCGTCGCCCACGTGGTCGGCACCGATGACGAACGCCTCGGCGAGCCCGTTGGGCTCGGCCTGCTCCGCGTAGGTGATGTTCATGCCGTACCGCGTGCCGTCGCCGAGAAGGCGCTGGAATCCGGGCAGGTCGTGCGGGGTGCTGATCAGCAGGACGTCGCGGATGCCGGCGAGCATCAGCACCGACAGCGGGTGGTACACCATCGGCGTGTCGTAGACCGGGAGCAGCTGCTTGGAGACGGCGAGCGTGAGCGGGTGCAGCCGGGTGCCGCTGCCCCCGGCGAGGATGATGCCCTTCACGACTCCTCGAGCACCTCGTCGCCCAGCACCTTCTCCAGGCCCTCGATGTCGAGGATCCCGCCGCCGAGCTCGACGTCCTTGATGATCCGGTGCCAGCGGACGAGGTCCTTGTACCAGGACAGCGTGATCGTCTTCTCGGTCTGCTCGAGCGTGCCGTTCTCCAGCTTCTCGGCGATCTCCCGGGCCCCGTCGCGGGCCGTCAGCTCGGCCTTCCAGCCCAGGCTCTCGATCTTGTCGAACGCGACCTGGTAGGACCGGTGGTCGGCGTCGCCGTACCACTCGATCGTCGGCCGGCTCGCCATGCTGTCGGCGACCTCCTCGGCCAGCGGGCCGAGCTGGTAGTTGTTGGACTCGGAGCCGACGTTGAAGATCTCGCCGTTGACGCGCTCGACGGGCGCGGTGAGCATGAAGATCTGCGCACGGGCCGCGTCGCGCACGTGCACCATCGGCCGCCACTGGCTGCCGTCTCGCATGAGCGGCAGCACACCGTTCTTCCAGGCGCCGTAGGTCATGCCGTTGATCGCGAGGTCGAAGCGCATCCGCGGGCTGTAGCCGTAGACGGTGGCCTGCCGGAGCACGACGACGCAGAACTCGTCGGACGACAGCGCCAGCACACCGTGCTCGGCCTTCTCGTTGGCCTTCGCATACGTCGTGAGCGGGTTGGTGGGCTGCTCCTCGGAGCAGATCACCCCGGGCTCCTGGAAGCCGTAGATGCTGCACGAGGACGGCAGCACGTACCGCTGCACGCCGGCCTCGCGGGCCATGCGGGCGCAGCGCACGCGGGCCTGCTCGTTGATCTGGTACGTGGCGTCCTGGAAGAGCTCGCCGCTCGGGTCGTTGGAGATGGCCACGAGGTCGATCACCATGTCGACGCCGTCGAGGTGACCGGGCTCCAGCAGCCGGGCGTCGGTCTTGACGACCTCGAGGTTCTCGTGCGGGGCGAGGACGTCGTCGCCGAAGAACAGGCGGTCGACGGCCCGCACCGCGTATCCGTGCTCGAGCAGCATCGGGACCAACGTGGTTCCGATGTATCCCGCCGCTCCGGTGACGAGGACGCGTTGCATGCGGCTTTGCCTCTCTTCAGGACTGAGCTGTTCGGCCCCGACACTCTCTCATCGGGCCCGATCGGGTCCGCACCCGGCACTCGGCCGGGGTACGCCACTAACGCTGACGGGTGGAGTGGTGCCCGTTGGTGACCGGCGGGGCGCCTGCCGGGGGAGCGGGGCGACGCACGACCGGCACCGCCATCGTCCGGTCGGGTGCGTTGTCGAACGCGGCCAGCCGCGGACCGGGAACACCGGCGACGGGCCCCGGTGGCAGCAGCCGCCGCTCGACGGGGGCCACCGCGGAGCTCAGCCGCACCCGTCTCCCCGCGACCTCGCCCGCACGGGCCGCCGCGAACAGGCCGGTGAGCAGCCAGCACAGGTACACCGTCTGGGGTTGCAGGAGGCTCCCGGACAGCACGAAGTACACCGTGGCGGCCATCAACCCCAGCGTGGGCGACGGGACGTTGCGCAGCAGCACCGTCAGGATGAACGTGAGGAACACCAGGGCCGTGGGCACGCCGTACTCGCCGATGTACTTCGGCAGGGCGGGGTAGTTGACCAGCAGGCCGGTGGGGTTGAAGAACTGCACGTCGCTGTCGACGGTGCCGGCGCCGCGCCCGACGAGGAACACGCTCTCGTCGCGGCCGATCGCGTCGGCGATGACGACGTAGGGCGCGACGAACCGCGCGTTGCCACTGGACCCGCTGGTGGAGCTCTCGCCGGTGCGCTCGGCGAGCAGCGCGCCGACCGGGGTGAGGCTCACCGCCAGCCCGACGAGGAACGCGGCGGTGAGCGCGCGGGCGGTCCACCGGCCGCCCCGCCGGATGGCCAGGATGACCAGCCCGACGCCGAGCAGCGCGATGCCGGTGCCGGACACCGTGGCGAGCAGCGCTGCGCCGAACAGGGCGAGGCGGCCCCAGCGCTTCCCGTCCGTCATGAGCTGGATGATGATCGCGATCGCCAGGAACTGGGACGCGAAGCTGGGCTCCAGGAAGACGAAGCCGTTGGCCTTGAGGATCGGCGAGCCGTAGTAGATCGGGTACGTGGTGTTGTACTCGGTGAAGATCAGTGCCTTGGGCAGGTAGGTGTCGAACAGGTCGGTGTAGTTCAGCCCGGCGAGCTGTACCGCCGTCTGCAGCAGGCAGAAGACCGCGCCGACGACCATGATCCGCTGGTAGAACTCCAGCACCCGGGGGAACTGGTCGCGCAGCCGGTCGGAGACGCGGAAGCACAGCGGGATGTAGAGGACCAGGAGCAGCAGCAGCGAGGTGAACGACGGCGCGGGTCCGGACCCGGCCGAGACGACCACGGTGCACAGCAGCGACGCGGCGACCGCGGCCAGGTAGAGCGCGACCCGTGTGACGTCCGCGACCAGCTGCCCGCGCGCGGCGAGGCCGATCAGCACGACGAACGCGATCGGCAGGGCGATCGAGACCACGGTGCCCGGCACGACGAACCGCTGGAACAGCGTGATCGTGACGATCAGGAGGTAGACCGACGCCAGCGGGACGCGCTCGGCGATGCGGGTGATCCGCCGCGGGGTGGCGGGCGGGGAGCCGAGCCGCCGCTGGGCCGTGCGCGGCTGCAGGGCCCGCGGCGCGACGACGGGCAGCAGTTGCGTCCGCCCCTCGTCGAACGGCCCGTCCGGGTCGCCGAACCGCCCGTCAGGCACGCGCGCGGTCCTCCTCGACGACCATGTCGCTCTCGTACGCGTTCTCCCGGCCCCCGGAGCGGTTGTCCTCGCGGAGCCTGCGACGCGGGGCGCGCACCAGCACGTACCCGATGGCGGAGATCCCGGCGATGCCGATGCGGCGGCCCATCTCCTGCGCGTCGTCGACGGAGGTGTCCTCGTCGAGGACCAGCACCACGCCGTCGACGCCGCGGCCGAGCGCGAGGCCCAGCGAGCGCTCGGTGAGGGGAGGGCCGTCGACGAGGTTGAGCACCGAGCTCTCGCGCAGCCGCTCCATCGCCGCGCGCAGGACCTGCGGGCGGGCCGCGGCGCTGGTCGGGGTGGGCGACCAGTCACTCAGCGGGACGACGCCCAGCTCGGCCTTCGCGACGCGCCAGGTACGCAACGACGCGCTGATCGGGGTGGCCAGGTTGGCCAGCCCCTCCAGGCCGCGACCGGGGCTGACGTCGGTGAGCGAGGAGATGCCGCGCTCCTTGCCGCCGCCGTCGACGAGCACGACCGGGCGGCCCTCGCGGGCGGCGGCCAGCGACACCGAGACGGTGAGCGCGGTGGTGGAGAGGTGGTTCTGCCAGCTCAGGAACAGCACGCTGGGCCGACGGATGCCCTCCAGGCGCACGTCGATCGCGGTGAGCACGTCGTTGGCCGCGCGGAAACGGTCGGACGACGAGTCGGCGTTGACCAGGTCGGAGATGGCCCGCGAGCCGGGCGCCGGGTACCGCGAGAGCAGCGGCGCGCCGAGCATGAGGTCGAGGTCGGCCACCGACGCGGTACCCGCCTTGCGCTGGTCGCGCAGCAGGTTGACGCCCGTGACCAGGAACAGCCCGATCAGGCCGCCGATCAGCGCGTTCTGCAGCGGCAGCGGGGCCGATGCGCTCTCCGGCAGGATCGCGGGCTCGACCGCGGAGACACCGTCGCCGTAGGCCGCGGCGCGCAGCCGGATGGCCTGCTCGGTGGCTCCGTCGGCGGCGGCCGCGGCTGCTCCGGCACCGGAGGGGGCGTTCGCGGTGATCGCGGCGACGGCGTCGTCGGCCTCGGTGGCGACCCGCTGGGCCGCGACGGTGCGGTAGGAGTTGGCGACCGCGTCGGCGATGGCCTGCGCCTGCTCGGCGGCGGGGGCGACCGCGGTGATCGTGACGTCGCTGGTCTCGGTGCCGGCCACGGCGGTGACGCTCTCGCGGACGTCCTCGATCGGGACGGCCACGGCGTCGGCCGCGGGCTGCAGCACGTCGGAGGTGAGGACGAGCGCGGCCTGGTTGGCGACGAACCGGACGGCGTCGTCCCCGCCGCCCGCGGCGTCCGGGCTGAACGGCGCGGTGGCCTCGAAGAAGACCATCGACCGGGCGGTGTACTCGGTGGGGAGGAACTGCGAGCCGACGTAGCCGACGACCGCACCCACGACGAGCCCGGCGGCGATCGCGACCGCGTGCGTGCGGACCGTGGCCAGTACCCCCGATCTCGTGCGCTCGGAGGTGGAGTCGAGCGGGACGTCGGGCACAGGTGGCTCCTTCGGGCGTGACGGGCCCGACGCCGGGGATCGACCGGGCGGATCCCGTGACGACGGGGTGACCGTCGATCCGCGTGATCAGGCGTCGGTCGGCCGCCATGATAACCAATCGTGCTCGTCGGCCGGCCGGTCGTCACCCGAAGGCGGCTCCGACGGGGCAGGCGACAGGATGTCGGGGTGGATCCCGACACCCCCGGACACGTCCGAGCGCAGCACTGGCTGGCGATCGCCGAGGAGACCTTCGCCCCGGCCGACTCCGGGGGGCGGGTGGAGTCGCTCAACCAGCTGCGCGCGGCCCACGCGGCCGGGATCGCGCTGCACGTCCTCGTACCCGGTGTCGACGACACGGAGCTCGACGCGCACCGCGCGGCACTGCCCGGGGTGCCGATGACGGCGATCCCGCGCCGGACCGGGCCGATGTCGCACCTGTCGACCGCGCCGTACCTGTTCGCGTCGCGCCCGCTGCCCGCGGGGCTGGCCGCGTCGCTGCGCGGGGAGGGCTTCACCGCGGTGCTGGCCGTCAGCTTCCGGGTGACGCACCTGGCCGTCGCGCTCGCCGGGGAACTCGGCGTGCCCGCGGTCGTGCGCCCGCACAACATCGAGTCCGCCTACTTCGCCCAGCTCGCCCGCAGCTCGCGTTTCCCGCGCAACCTGCCCTACGCCGCAGAGGCGTGGAAGCTGCGCCGCGCCGAGGCCGCCGTGCACGCCGACCCGCGGATCGCCGTGTTCGCCGAGATCGCCGAGGAGGAGGCCGCGACGCGGGCGGGGCTGACGAGCACCCCCGTGATCCACGTGCCGCCGTTCCTGCCGCCGCAGGACGGGGCGCAGCGGGTGCACCGGACCGGGCCCGGGGGCACCGTGCTGTTCCTGGGTGCGCTGGACAACGCGAACAACTCCGGTGGCATCGGCTGGTTCGCCGAGCACTGCTGGCCGGGGTTGCGCGCCCCCGGCACCGACCTGCACGTCGTCGGCCGTCGGGCACCGGCCGCGCTGGTGGCCGAGCTGGAGGCGGCGGGCGCCCGCGTCACCGTCGACGCCCCGGAGGTGGCCTCGCACCTCGCCGCGGCCGACGTGTTCGTCAACCCGGTCCGGCACGGCGCCGGCATCAACATCAAGATGATCGAGGCGATGGCGGCGGGCCTGCCCGTCGTCTCCACCCCGGTCGGGGCGCGCGGGCTGCACTGGCGCGACGGGGAGCACCTGCTGGTGGCCGACGGGCCGGCCGCGTTCACCGCTGCCGTGCGCGCCCTGCTGGAGGACCCCGCCCGTCGCGCGGCCGTCGCCGACGCGGGCCGCCGGTTCGTCACCGCCGAGCTCGACGGCGTGGCGCAGATCAGGCGACTGGTCGGGGCGCTCCCGCCACTGCCGGTGCACTGAGCCCGAAGATGTCGTCGTACTGCGCGGTGACGACGTCGCGGCCGTAGACCGAGTCGAAGAACTCCACCGCAGCCTTGGACAGCTGGGTGTTGTGGGTCCGGTCGATCATCTCGTCGATCAGGTCGGGCCAGCGGGTGAGGTCGTCCTCGACGTAGCAGCCGCCCTGGCCGTCATGGGTGACCGGGACGCCCTCGACGGAGACGGTGGTGGCCAGCGTGGGCACGCCCCGCGCCAGCGCGTCCAGCATCTTGATCTTGACGCCGCTGCCGAACCGGAGCGGCGCCAGCGACACCGTCGCGGTGGAGAACACGTCGTCGAGATCGGCGACGAAGCCCTCCAGCACGATGTTGGGGGAGTACCGACCGACCAGGGAGAGCAGCGCGTCGCTCGGGTCCTTGCCGATGATCCGCAGCCGGATGTCGGGGTGGCGGCGCACGAGCTCGCCCATCGCCGCGCGGATGAACGAGCAGATCGCGTCGTCGTTGTGCGGGATGTTGAGCCGGCCGAGGAACACCAGCTCCGGCGGGTCTGCAGGGGCGCGCGGTGGCGGGGTGACCGCGGGCAGCATGCCGTGCACGACGCGGACCCTGTCGGTGCCGGCGAGCCGGCGCAGGCGGTGCACCTCGTCGATGTTGACCAGCAGGCTCTCGTCGAACCCGTGCACGACCCGGGCCTCGGCCCGGCGGATGCGGTCGCGCTCCATGCGCAGCACCGGCCGGTAGACCGCGCGGTGGCGGATCAGCGCCCGCAGCGGGGCGGGCACGTTGGCCGCGAACTCGCCGAGCGGGTTGATGTCGACGTCGCCACGCTCGTCGACCGCGAGGATCCGGTCGTAGCGCACGGAGAAGAGGTCGTCGAGGTAGAGGATCCGGCGGCGGCCGCGGGGGGCGTCGGGGGCGTGCTGGCCCAGGCGCAGCGTGTCGTAGACCTCGATGTCGGGCCGCAGCCACGCGACGAGGTGGTGGATCTGGTCGCGCAGGCTCGCCGCGCCGAACATCGCCTCCTGCACCGTGTAGGACCGGTCGGTCGGTACCCGGCGGGCGAGCGTGGCGAGCTGGCTGAGCGCGCCGGGGCGGTCGAGCCGGTGGGCCACGCCGGGGAAGTCGGGTCGGGGGCCGCCGGGCGAGTCGACGATCGCGTAGTGCACGTTCTCCGGGCCCAGCCGGTCGACGAGGTACTGCAGCAGGCCGTGCAGCACGACGCGCTTGCCGTTGTCGACCGGCACCGGCGCCGTCGCACTGATGATGAGTGCGGTCTCGGGCATTCCGCTCCAGGTGCGTCCGGGGTCGTCAGGTCCGTGGGCGTCCACCGTACAGCCGCTCGACTTCCGGCCCCCGCACGACGTGGACGCTCACGATCGGCTCATCATCCGTCACCTGTCCGGGACCCTTCCCTGACGTGATGGACGTGTTGCGTGGTGTCCTTGCGTGACGACATCCTGGCTGGGCGTCACACAGCGTCCGTTCGAAGGAGTATCGAGGTTGGCCCCCTCTCGTTACATGTCCACCGGAGAAGGGAGGTCCGCGTGACCCTGCGGATCGTCTACCGCTCCTACGGCGGCGACAACGAGAAGGCCCGGCCGCCGTACTACGGCAAGGTGCTGGCGCTGCGTTCGCTGCTGCGCGCCGCGGACGCCGTCGACTGCGAGATCGTCTTCCTCAACGACGGCCCGGTGTCCGACGCGGTGCTGGACCTGATGTACGGCCGCGGCGAGATCGTCGAGCTGCCGGGTCTGGGCCTGTTCGGCTCCCTGACGACGGCCCTGCGGCTGCCCGACGAGCGCGGCTGGCCCGACGACGACGTCGTCTACTTCTGCGAGGACGACTACCTGCACACCGCCGACGCGCTCGCGCGCCTGCAGGCCGCCACCGAGCAGCTCCCGGCCGACTACTTCGCGCTCTACGGGACCCTGCCCGCCGAGCGCGCGGCCGGTCAGGTGAGCGACCCGTCGCACGTGGAGCCCCGGGGCTGGCGACCGGCCGAGCGCCTCGTCGGCGACCAGGAGTGGGTGCGGGTGCTCGGCACGACCAGCACGTTCGGGGTGCGTGTGGCCACGCTGCGCGCCGACATGCCGATCGTGCGGCAGGCGAAGATCCCGCACAAGAACATGTACCGCGACTGGGATGTCAGCCTCGCCTACCAGGGATTCGAGCCCTACCGGTGGGGCGGGCTGCTGCGCGACCTCGTGCTCCTCACGCCGGCGGGTTCGCTGAAGGACCGCGTCCGCTCGGCGGTCCTGGCCCCGTTCAAGATGGGGATGAACCTGCGGTCGCACCGCCGCACGGCGAACCGGCGCGTGCTGATGGCGGCGTCGCCCAACCTCGCGACGCACCTGGAGACCGAGTACCTGGCCACCGGCCGGGACTGGGCCCGGGTCGCGAAGGAGACCGAGGAGTGGGCGGAATCGCCGCGATGAGCCGCAACACCTTCGACGTCGTGATCGTGGGCGGTGGATCGGCCGGCTGCGTGCTGGCCAGCCGGCTCAGCGCCGACCCCGCCACGCGCGTGCTGCTGCTGGAGGCCGGGCGGCCCGACCACTGGTGGGACCTGCTCGTCGAGATGCCGGCGGCGATGGCGTACGCGGTGGGCAGCCGGTCGCACGACTGGCGGTTCGAGTCCGAGCCGGAGCCCCACCTCGACGGCCGCAGGCTGGTGCACCCGCGCGGCCGCGTGCTGGGCGGGTCCAGCAGCATCAACGGCGTCGTCTACCAGCGCGGGCACGCCGCCGACTACGACCGCTGGGCGGCCGAGCCGGGCATGGAGCAGTGGGACTGGGCGCACTGCCTGCCCTACTTCGCGCGCCTGGAGAACAGCCGCAACCCCGCCGCCGGCCCGACCCGTGGTCGCTGCGGGCCCCAGGACCTGGTGCCCGCACCGCTGGCGAACCCGCTGTTCGACGCGTTCCTCGGGGCCGCGCGCGAGTCCGGCTACGCCGTGACGGGAGACGTCAACGAGGAGCAGGAGGCGTTCGGCGCATTCGACCGAGCCGTGCGCCGCGGGCGTCGCGTCTCCGCGGCGAAGGCCTATCTGGGCCCGGTGCGCGGGCGCCCCAACCTGTTCGTGCGCTGCGAGTCGCACGTCACCAAGGTTGTCTTCGAGGGGCGGCGCGCGGCCGGCGTCCGGTTCCGCGAGGACGGCGGGCCCGAGGTCGACGTGCACGCGGGAGAGGTGATCCTCGCCGCGGGTGCCATCCAGACCCCGCAGATCCTCCAGCTCTCCGGCGTCGGCGAGGCCGGGCACCTGTCGGACCTGGGGATCGACCCGGTGCTCGACCTGCCCGCGGTCGGCCGGGGCATGCAGGACCACCTCGGCATCCACCTGCAGAACCGCTGCACGCAGCCGGTGTCGATGATGACGATGCGCCACCGGCACCGCTGGCCGGTGATCGGCCTGCAATGGCTGCTCGCCGGGCGCGGCCCCGGTGCGTCCTCGCAGATCGAGGCGGGCGGCTTCGTGCGCACGGACCCGTCGCTGGAGCACCCCGACCTGATGCTCGCCTTCGCGCCGATCGCGACGCGCACCGACCCCGCGTCGGTCGTCGACGAGCACGGCTACCAGCTCTACCTCATGGCGGCCCGCCCGGAGTCGCGCGGCACCGTCACCCTGCGCTCGGGCGACCCGACCGATCCACCGTCCATCCGGTTCAACTACCTGTCCACGCAGGCCGAGCGCGACTGGTGGCCCCGGGCGATCCGGGTGGCCCGCGACCTGCTCGACCAGCCCGCGTTCGCCCCGTTCGACGGCGGCGAGACCGTGCCCGGCCGCGGTCTGGCCACCGACGAGGAGCTGCTCGGCTGGGTGCAGGCCAGCGGCCGCACCGGGCTGCACCCGACGTCGTCGTGCCGGATGGGCACCGGCGAGGACGCGGTCGTCGACCCCTCGACCATGCGCGTGCACGGCCTCGACGGGCTGCGGGTGGTCGACGCGTCGGTGATGCCGTCGATCGTCAACGCCAACACCTACGCCCCGGTCATGATGATCGCCGAGAAGGCCGCCGACATGATCCTCGGGGCCACGCCGCTCGCCCCCGCGCCCGGCGTGGGCGGCAGGGTCTGACCGCAGCGGGTTGACACTGACGTTACGGAAGACCGTGCTAGCTTTCGCGCCGTGATCCAGAGAGCTCGGCCGATCTGACCATGCCCGACGCGCCAGGCCCCGATCCCGCCACCAACCCGATACCGATCGTCGCGCCGCCCGGTCGCCGCCGCAGGCTGGTGATCGCGGCCGCACTGGCGCTCGTCGTGCTCGTCGGGGTCGTCACCGCGGTCGTCGTGAACCGCGAACCGGCCCCCACCGGTGGTGGTGGCTCCACGGGATCGCCCCCCGCCGCCGACGGGATGGGCACCGACGTCCCGATCACCGTCGAGGGCGACCGCATCCTGCGCAACGGTGAGCCGTGGTGGCTCCTGGGCTACAACTCCTTCGTCTGGTCGGGCAACTGCGGCGACTCCGAGGAGCGCATGACCGCGGAGCAGGTCGACGCCTGGTTCGCCTCGATGCGCCACGACGGCCACGGCGCGGTGCGGCTGTTCTTCTTCGAGAACTGGGACCTCGACCGGCTCGACGCCGCCGTGGAGTCCGCGAAGCGCAACGACATCTACCTCACGATCACCCTCGACGACGCCATCGCCGGCTGCGGTGAGTCGGAGAAGGGCGAGGACTGGTACGACGACCAGGGCGAGCGCGACGCGTTCCGGACGCACATGACGTCGCTGCTGGAGCGCTACCGCGGCGAGACCACGATCGCCTGGTTCGAGTACTTCAACGAGCCCGACTTCGCCGACGGGCGGCTCCGCGAGTTCTACGACGAGATGGGCGCGGCGGCCGACGAGGTCGACCCGGACCGGCTCTTCGCGAGCGGCACCATCGCCCCGTACGCGGTGGGCGAGGACTCCGACTTCCTGAGCCTCAACGAGTCGCCGGGCGTCGACATCGCCTCGCTGCACGAGTACGACGAGAACGAGGTCGAGTCCAACCACGGACCGGACACGCGCGCCAACTCGGCGGGCAAGCCGGTGATCGTGGGGGAGTTCGGGCTCTACGCCTCGGAGTCCGGTGAGGACTGCGAGCGCGACTTCGCCGAGCGCGCCGAGCAGGCCGGGTCGAAGATCGCGGCCTACACGACGGGCGAGGGCTACGCCGGTGCGCTGATGTGGGCCTGGCAGCCGGGTACGGAGAACGCGTCGGAGTGCGAGTACGGCAACCTCGACGTCGACCCGACGATCCAGGATCTGCTCCGTACCTTCACGCCCTGAACGGGCCCGGCGTCCAGGACTTGAAGCGCAGCGCGGACGACTCGACCCAGGTCCAGCTGGCCAGCGCCAGCGCGAGTCCGCCCGCGAGCGACGCCGCCGCGTAGAGCGGCAACGGCCACGCCGCGGCGCCGACGAGCAGCAGCATCGCCTGCACGGGCCACGCGTAGACGTACAGGCCGTAGGACAGGTCGCGCCGCGACCCGATGCGGTGCAGTCGCGGGCTCGCGCCGGCCAGCAGCACCAGGTAGGCGACCGCGGCCGGGGCGATCACGACGTAGACCAGGGTCGAGGCCTCGGGGGTGGTGGCCATCGAGGCGAGCACGACGGCCTGGACCAGCACGAGCACCGCGACGGCACCGCCCGCCGGTCCCATCGGCAGGCGCGGGCCCACCCGGGCCGCGACGGCGCCGGCGAGGAACATCGACCCGAACCGCAGCGCGATCTCCAGCGTGCTGCTCCGGCTCGTCAGTACTGCGCCGTCGAGCAGCTCGGACAGCGCGAGCAACCACACGGCCGCCGCGACGGCGAGCAGGGGCCAGAGGCGGTCGCGCAGCAGTCCCAGCGCACCGAGTGCGGCGACCGCGAGGTAGCAGGCGAACTCGTAGAACAGCGTGTAGAGCGACCCGTTGACGGCCTCGCCCCCGAACACGCCCGGCACCTCGTACTGGCGGACGAACAGCGCCGCGTTGTCGACGACGTAGGTCAGCGCCGACTGCTCACCGGTCCACGGGAACCCGGCGAGCGTCCCGAACTCCAGCAGGCTCGCGACCGGGAGCAGGACGAACGACGAGACCACGAGGCAGGCCCAGAAGCCCGGCAGGATGCGCAGGCACCGCCGCCAGAGGTAGCGGCCGGTGGACGGCGAGCTGAGCCAGCTGCCGAGGATGAGGAAGCCGCTCAGCGCGAAGAAGCCGTCGACGGCCATGGTGCCCATGTCGACGTCGCCACCGGTGAGGTGGCCCACCGGGTCCTCGTAGCCCTGGAACTTGAGCGAGTGCGAGATCAGGACGATCCCGGCCAGGGCCAGGCGGAGGGCGTTGACGCTGTTGCGGCGGGGTTCGAAGGCCTGCGCGAGGGGAGTGCCGCGCAGGGCCGTGGGGTCGCGCAGGATCGCGGGACCGGGTGTGACCGTCGGGGCGTCGATGATCGTCTCCTTCCGCAGATGCCTACTCTCACGTGAGAGTAGACTTACTCGGACGGAGGTGTCCGGGCGGGTATCGATCACGTGGGGTGAGCGCTGTTCGGCCGGCCGGGTGAGCGGGGACCGTCAGGTGAGTCTCTGCCGGGCGTCGCCCGAGGCGGGATCCACGGGAGCGGGGTCCGGCGCGCTCAGAACACCGCTGGTGCGGATCTCGTGGCGGAGCGGCCGGTCAGGAGCGCGGGTGGCCGTTGCGGCGCGAGGCGTCGGGGTGGTCGCCGTCGTCGGGGGAGGGGACGCGGTCGCGGTCGGTCTGCGGGGCGGCGGCGTCGCCCGGTCCGGGGCGGGTGTCGCCGTTGCGGCCGCTCCCGTTCCCGTTGGTGGGCCGGCCGTTGCCCGACCCGTTCCCGCTTCCCGACCCGTTGTGGGGGGAGCCGTCGCCGCGGTTCTCGTTCGACGAGGCGGGGGCGGACCGTCCGGTGGCGGGGTCGGGGCCGGTGGGCCGCGGCGGGCCCTGGTCGTCGCGCGGGGTCGGCCGAGGGGCCCGGCCGGGTTCGCCGCCCTGCGGGGCCGGCGGCGGGCCGGGGTACGGGCGCGGACCGGCGGGACGGTCGCCGTTCGGGCGAGGGGCCCGGGTAGGCCCCTGCTGGGCCGGCCCCTGGACCGGACCGTGCTGGCCCGGACCCGGCTGGGCGGGACCGTGTTGGGCGGGACCGTGTTGGGCGGGACCCGGCTGGGTCGGACGCGGAGGCATCGGGGCGCCGGGGCCGGGACGTCCCTGCTGTCCGGGGCCTTGCTGTCCGGGGCCCTGCTGTCCGGGGCCCTGCGGGCCCTGGGGGCGGTAGGCCCCGGGGCGGTCCGGACCCGGGCCACCGCGGTGACCGGGACCGGCGCCGTCGGCACCGTGGGGGCCCGGTCCGTGGGGGCCGGGGTTCTGCGGGCCCCGACCGTTCGGGCCTGGTCCCTGCGGGGCGAACGGACGAGGCCCGCCCGGACGCGGTGCGGGGGGACGCGGTCCGCCGGGACCCTGCTGCCACGGCCCGTTGCCGGGCGGACCCGGCGGTCGGCCGTACGGCGCACCCGGGCCGGGAGGCGGTCCGCCGGGGCCGGTGGTGAGCGGGCCGTAGGGCCCGGGCCGCGTCGGAGCCGGCCCGGACCGCATGGGCATGGGCTGCGGTACCGGCTGGGACACCTGCGGTGGCCGGGGCTGCGGGGTGGGCGGGGCAGGGGGCTGCTGGGCCGGGGCCTGCTCGTCCGGCGCCGGACCGTCGACGGGTCGCGGGGACGGCGGCCGGGCCCGGGTGGCCTGGGTGGCCTCCGCGTCGGCCGGGGTCCTTGCGTGGGTGACCTCCGTGGCCTCGACACCCGACCCGGCGGCGGTGGGGACCGCCTGCGTGGCCTCTCCGTCGGAGGGCGCTGCGGCCACGGGCGACGGCGGCCGGGGGGTGGGGCGCGGACCCGGGCGGGGCGACGGCGAGGGTGCGCGCGGCTCGATCCGCGGCATGATCATCGTGGCCATCTGCGCGGAGGAGATGTCGTCCATGAAGTGCGCGGCCGACGGGGTGCGGGAGGCGACCCTCGTCGTGTCGTCGACGGTCGGGTCCGGATCGAGACCGGCCTCCTCGTCGAGCAGGTCGCGGCGCTTCTTCAGTTCGCGCCACAACCGGAAGAACCAGAACGGGATGACGACGAGGTTGGCGAGCGCGAAGCCCCACTGCGCGCCCTGGGCCCCGGCCAGCGTGACGCCGCCGACGCCGCCCAGGAACGTGAGCGAGCCCAGGACGATCTGGATCGGCAGCGTCGACGACGCGCGGTCGATCGCGTAGAGCATGACGACCGGGCCGATGGTGCCGCAGGCGAACACCTGCGCGACGACGGCCGCGAAGAGGATCTCCGAGGTGCCCTGCCACGTCTCGTCGAGCAGGAAGATGCCGACCTGGTCGGGCACGAGGAGGAAGAACGCGCCCCAGCACAGGCCGAGGAAGGCCACCGCGCCGGAGACCCCGGCCGCGGCGATCAGCCACTGCCGGTCGGTCATGTTCTTGCGGCGGCGGGAGAACTCGGGGATCGCGAAGCTCAGCGCGGCCGAGGACAGGATCGAGGTCGGCCCGAGGATCAGCGCGGCACCGCGGAGCGAGCCGAGCGCCTGCACCGTGCCCACACCGGCGATGACGAGCATCGCGCCCTGGTTGGCACCGTGCGCGGTGGCGGCGGAGGCGAACAGGTAGCCGGTGAGGTCGCGGTGCTCGCGGAACCAGGCGGGCGCCTTGCGGGGGTCGGGCCAGGTGCCGGACTGCTTGATGCCGACGCCGACCGCGGCGAGGGCCGAGAGGCCCCAGACCAGCAGCAGCAGGCCCACGGACTCCATACCGAGCACGAGCAGTGCGGCGACCGCGGAGAGCTGCGCGATCGTCCACATGCCGTCGCTCAGCGCCGCGGCGGACGGCTTGCCGCGGGAGAAGAAGACGTACCGGTAGGAGTCCTGCACCACGACGATCGGCATCACCAGGGCCAGCGCGAGCAGCGCGGCCGAGGCGGGCCCGGAGAGCAGGAGCCCGGCGATGCCGCAGCCGATGCCGGCGGCGAAGCCGATCGTCAGCGCGGTGCCGGTGGCGTGCCCGGCGGAGCGGTGGCTCTCGGCCGCGTCGACGTCGGAGAAGCGGATGTTGAGCGGTGACGTGGCCAGGGCCCGGCTGCCGCTGATGACCAGGGCGAACACCGTGAACGCCACGGAGAACCCGCCGAAGGACGGGGCGTCGACCGAGTTGGCGACCATGAACGACAGGACCGAGTTGGTCAGGCTGACCAGCATCTGGTCGCCGAGGTTCCAACCGGCCCGCCGGGCGACCGCGGGGATCTTCACCATGCGCGCACGACACGGCGACATCGCAGGCCGTGAGGTCGTGCCGGCATGGTCATCTCCTCCGTCGCCCGGGTCGGCCCCGGGGCGCACTCTCCGCCGCCGTCAGGGTACCGGCCGTCGGAGCGGGCCGGACGGCGTGGGGAGGTGCCGTGCTCACCCGTTCGGTGGAACGGGGGCGACGGTCGGACCGGGGATCAGGCGCTACGGCGCCGGGTGTCGGGTCCGGGGGTGATGCGTGCCACGGGGGTGGTGGTCTCGACGGTCGTCGCGGCGGGCCGGCCCCGCAGGCGCATCCACTGCTCACGCGCGATCCGCGAGACACGGCGCCGCACCATGGTGCCCAGCATCGAGAGCGCCGGACGCGGGTCGCGCAGCGACACGATCCCGAAGTCGCGAGTGCCCCGCCAACTCCGGAACACCTCCCCCCAGGTCTGGTCGTGCGACGACGTCCGAGCGCGCACCGCCAGCCACTCGATGTCGGGGAGCATCGAATGGCGGCCGTCGACCTGCGCGGGCTGGGGACCGAGGGGGATACCCGCGGCGGTGGCGTAGAGGCGCCAGGACCCGTCGACGCCACACGCCTCCGCCACGCCGAAGGAGCCCGGAACGCGCACGTTGATCTCGATGAGGTAGAGCTCGCCCGTGCCCGCGTGGCGTTTGGTCTCGCACGAGGAGACTCCGAAGTAGCCGACGTGATCCAGGATCCTGCGGTTCATCGCCAGGGTGCCGGGAACCGACTTCGACGAGGTGAGCGAACCGACGCCGTAGTCAGGCGGCCACTGCCGGAGCTTGTGCCGGCCGTACTCGAGCGGATAGTCGCCGCCGCGCCCCCGAACGGTGACGGCACCTTCGAGTGCGGTCTCGTCTCCCGGGACCAACTCGGTGAGCAGGAACGCGACCTGGTTCTCGAGCAGGGCGTCCGCCATCGTCATGAGCTCGTCACGGGAGTCGACCTGCACCGTCCCGTGTCCGAGGATCGCCCGGGCCCGGTGGCCGAGGGCACCCTTCAGGACGCAGGGGTAGGTGATGGCGCTGTCGATGGCCTGCAGTTCGGTATGAGTCGAGATCCGGTGCATCCACGGTGCGCGCACGCCGATGTCAGCCGCGAGCTTGTAGAGCTCGTACTTGTCCATCAGCGCGGTGTGCACGCCGTCGGCGGATTCGAACGTGCGGATGGAGTCGGGCAGGGCCGAGCGGTTCGCACTGACCCATTCGCTCGCCGCGTCCGAGCCGCAGATCACCACCCCGCCACCGGAGTCGGCGAGGCACCGCATCGCGTCCAGCCACGCCTGCGAGTCGCTTCGGGGGTCCGGCATGACCTTGCCGTGCACTCCGCGGCTGGTGAGCATGTGGGAGTTGGCGGCGGCGGCCAGGAGGTGCACGTCGCACCCCCGGCGAACGAGGACCCGAGCCATGGTGAGGCAACCGTCGTTGGGATCCAGGAAAATGGCCCGCGGGTGGGTACTCGAATCTTCTGTCATGTGTTGTCCGGATCGTCCGTGTTCTGGTAGAGGGCGTTTGGGGCAACCAAGCTACACGCGCAGTCCGGGCACGACGCGGCGGGCGTTGCCGGCGTAGATCCCCTGCAAGAGGCCCTCGTCGAGCCCCAGTCCGTACACCGACCAGCGACCCTGCTGGGGCGGGTTCGCGCCGTAGTCGAAGTACTCGTCGGTGCTCTCCAGGAGCCGGAACCAGGTGCGGTACTGCTCGTCGCGGAACGGGAACGAGTCGGTGCCCCACAGCACGCGGTCGGGGTGCCGGGCGAGGAACGCGGCGGCGGCGCGGGGCTGGCGGCCGAGCTCCGCCTCGCGGGCGGAGAGGTCGACCGTCAGGTTGGGGAGCCGGTCGAGCATCCGCGACGCGCGGTCGAGGTCCTCCGCGGAGCTGGCGACGTGCGCGCCGACGAACGTGGTGCGCGGGTGTGCGGCCACGACCCGCTCGAACGCGGTGACGAGCTCGTCGTGGCCGGGTACGTCGCGGGAGCCGTGGTGCCAGTCGGGGTGGCGGGTCAGCTCCTCGAACCGCTCGTTGGTGCGGTCCACCGGCAGCCAGAACGCCCTGGGGTCGGCGGTGTGCATGAGGACCGGGAGGTCGAGGTCGGCCGCGGTCTCCCAGACATCGTGCAGGCGGGGGTCGTCGGGCTGCACGAGCAGCCCGTCGTGGTCGCGGACGTCGAGACCGAGGTCCTTCCAGACCTTGATCCCGCCCGCGCCCGCCGCCTTCGCCCGGTGCAGCATCGCCGGCAGCAGCTCCGGGAAGCGGCGGTCGGTGAGCAGCGACCAGTCCAGGTGGCAGAAGGTCAGGAACCGGCCCGGGTGCGCGCGGTCGTAGCGGTCGAGGTTGGCCTCGAGCTCGGTACCCCAGCGGCCGTCGAGGTTGACGATCGTGGCCACGTTCAGCTCGTCCATCGACGCCAGCAGCGCACCGACGTCCGGGGCCATCCACGCGTGGCCCTGGTTGAGCCACAGGCCGAGGTGGTTGTGGACGTCGACGGCCGCGACGCGCGCCCGCCGCACCTGCGTCTCGGCGGTGACGAGAGCGGGGCGCGGCGCGTAGCTGTGCAGGAGCTGGCGGCGCACCGCCACCTCGTTGCGGGCGAGGCCCAGGCGGCGTCCGACCGCGTGGACCACGCGCGAGGGCGTGATCCGGCGACTCACGCGCGCGGCTCGAGGTGGTGCACCTCGTAGTTGCCGTAGCGGGTGTTGCCGGCGACGTCGGGGAACACGCCCGCCTGGACGGC
This sequence comes from Pseudonocardia abyssalis, assembly GCF_019263705.2. Lineage (NCBI taxonomy): Bacteria > Bacillati > Actinomycetota > Actinomycetes > Pseudonocardiales > Pseudonocardiaceae > Pseudonocardia > Pseudonocardia abyssalis. The sequence continues at coordinate 3,285,554 of NZ_JADQDK010000001.1, read as the reverse complement.
GGTGGTGAGCGAGGCCAGGTAGCCCTGCACGGTGTGGTCGACGGTGAAGCCCAGCTTCTCGGTGATCTTCGCGAACGAGACGCGGTAGTTGCGGGGGTCGGTGTCGCCCTCGCGGTAGGCCACCTCGGCGTCCGGGACGTGCTTCTGCACTTCCTCGACGATCATCCGCTTGGTGAAGCACTGCTCGGTGTCGCCGACGTTGAACACCTCGCCGCGGACCTTCTCCGGCGCGGACGTCAGCACCGTCATGACGGCCTTGGAGATGTCGCGGATGTGGCAGTACGGGCGCCAGGTGTCGGCGTCGAAGACGAGCAGGTCGGCGCCGGAGGCGATCTCCCAGGCGAACTGCGACACCGTCAGGTCGAAGCGCATGCGCGGCGAGAGGCCGTACGCGGTGGCGATCCGCAGCACCGTCATCGAGGCGTCGGTGTGCGCCGACTGCTTGAGCAGGTGCTCCTCGACCTCGATCTTCGTGCGTGCGTAGAGCGACTGCGGGTTGAGCTCGCTCTCCTCGTCGGCCAGCGACGCGGAGTCGTGGATGCCGTAGTTGCTGCACGTGGAGGTGAACACGAACCGCTCGACGCCCAGGCCGTCGAGCGAGTCGATGATCGCCTTGGTGGCGTCGGCGTTCACCTGCTGCGCGAGGTCCGGGTACTTCTTGCACACCGGGTCGCCGACCAGCGAGGCGAGCATGACGACGTCGGTGGCGCCGGTCGCGGCGGCCGCGAACACCTCGGGGTCGCGCAGGTCACCACGGTGCAGCGTGAGTCGGGAGTCGTCGAGCAGCGGGGCGAGGGAGAACCCGTTGTCGTAGACGAACTGGTCGAGCACGCGCACGGACGCGCCGGCGTCGAGCAGCAGCGGCACCATGACGGAGCCGACGTAGCCGGCGCCGCCGACGACGAGGACGGTGCGGTCAGTGAGATCGAAGGCCACGTTCGTGATCCTTTCAGAGGGCCTCGCGGAGCGAGGCCACCACCCGCTCGACGTCGGCGGGGGAGAGGCGGGGGTGCAGGGGCAGGGTGAGTTCGCGGTCGGCGAACGCGTCGGTGTGCGGCAGCTCGGTCGCGCCGAAGGCGTCGACGTAGCGGCTGAAGCGGTGCACCGGCGGGTAGTGCATCGAGCTCTGCACGCGGGCGGCCCGCAGCGCGGCCATCACGGCCGTGCGGTCGGAGCCCGCGGGCAGCAGGACCGGGAGGATGTGCGCGGTGCTGGTGTGCCCGGCGTCGAACGGCACCGTCACCGTCGGCAGTGCGTCGGCCAGTGTGGCGCGGTAGGTGGCGGTGAGCTCGCGGCGGGTCGCGTTCCAGCCGGGCAGCCGCTCCAGCTGGACGATCCCGACAGCGGCGCGCAGCTCGTCCATCCGGAAGTTGTGCCCGAACTCGACGACGTCGTAGCCGACGGCCCGGCCCCGGTCGCGGTCCAGGGTGCTCGCGGTCATCCCGTGCGCGCGCAGCAGCCGGATCCGGGCGAGCCGGTCGGGGTCGCGGGCGATGACCATGCCGCCCTCGGCGGTGGTCATGTTCTTGTTGGCGAAGAAGCTGAACGCGGCGGCGTCGGAGAGCCCGCCGATCTCCCCGGCCATCCCGGCGACGTGCGCGGCGTCCTCCAGCAGCAGTACGCCGTGCTCGTCGGCCAGCGCGCGCCAGGCGGGGAGGTCCATCAGGTAGCCGCCGTAGTGCATGACGACGATCGCGCGCGTGCTCGGCGTGATCTTCGCCCGGGCGTCGTCGAGCGACATGTGCGGGCGGTCCGGGCCCTCCAGGTCGACGAACACGGGGGTGGCCCCGGCGTGCACGACGGTGGCCGCGGTGGCGACGAACGTCATCGACGGGACGAGCACCTCGTCGCCCGCGCCGACGTCGAACGCGGCGAGCATCAGCGAGAGCCCCGCCGTGGCCGAGTTCACCGCGACCGCGTCCTCGACCTGCTGCACCCGCGCGAAGTCCTCCTCGAACCGGCGCACCCGGGGGCCCATCGCGAGCCAGCCGCTGTCGATCACCTCGGCCAGCGCGCGCTTCTCCGGCTCGCCCAGGATCGGCGCCCCCAGCTCGATCAGCGGGAGCGTGTCGGCCTCAGAGGTCAGCGACGTCATCGCCCATCCCGTCCATCATCGTCGTGAGCTGGGTCTGCGCCCGGCGGAGATCCTCGATGCGCCCGATGTCGACCCAGCGGCCGTCGTGCTCGTAGGCGTTGACCGGCCGGTCCTTCTCCAGCATCACCGCCATCAGCTGGTCGAAGCCGAACGGGCCGGTCGCCGGGATGTACTCGAACACCTCGGGGCTCATGCAGTAGATCCCGGTGCTGACGTGGAAGACCTCGGTCGGCTTCTCCTGGAACCCGACCACGCGGCCGCCGTCGTGGGTGATCACGCCGTAGGGGATGTTCACCGTCTGCGGCGTCAGCACCACCGTCAGCGGGCCGGGGCTCTCCTCGTGGAACCGCAGGACGCGCGTGAGGTCCAGGTCGGTGTAGACGTCGGAGTTGGAGACGAAGAACGGTCCGTCGAGCTGCTCGCGCAGGGCGCTGAGCGGGCCGATCGTGCCGAGCGGCTCGTCCTCGCTGAGATAGGTGATCGTGACGCCCCACCGGCTGCCGTCGCCGCAGTAGCTGCGGATCAGCGGGCCGAAGGAGCTGACGGTGATCACGACCTCGCGCACCCCGGCGGCGGCGAACTGGTCGAGCAGGTTGTCGACGACGGTGCCCTTGCCGAGCGGCATGAGCGCCTTCGGCAGCACCGTCGAGTACGGCGCCAGCCGCGTCCCGCGGCCCCCCGCCTGGATGACGGCCTTCACGTCCCCCACAGATACTCCGATCCTTCTCGTTGGTCTCACCGGCACGGGCCCCCGCCCGCGTACCGGTCGTGCGTGCGCCGTCAGGAGACGGGCGCGGGTGTCCGGCGGCGCGCCGGACCGGGTCGGTCCAGCCCCGCGAGCAGGTCGTGGATCGTGCGCGCGGACCGGGTGACGTCGAAGGACATCGCCTGCTCCGGACCACCCCGGGCGCGCTCGCCGAGCACCGACGGCTCGCGCAGGTGCCGCTCGATGGCCGCGCTCAGATCGTCGAGCGCACCGACCGCGACGAGGTCGCCGTAGCGGCCGTCCGCCAGGAGCAGGTCGACGCCGGTGCCGCACCGGGTGGCGACGATCGGGACGCCGACCGCGAGCGCCTCCAGGATCGTCAGCGGCATGCCCTCGGAGTTGGAGGACAGCACGAACAGGTCGGCCGTGGACGTGATCGGGTACGGGTTGTCGACGTAGCCCGCGAGCCGCACCGTCGCCTCGACGCCCTCCTCGGCGACGACGGCGGCGATGTCGTCGCGGATCGGACCGTCGCCGATGATCACCAGTCGGTGGTCGACGCCCGCGGCGAGCACCCGGGCGTGGGCCCGGACGAGGAGCGGGAAGTCCTTCTGGACGCTGAGCCGGCCTTGACCGACGACGACCGGCGGGGTGCCCGGCGGTCGCGGGTCGGCCGGGGTGCCGACGGGCGGGAGCGCGGCGGCCTCGCGGACCCTCGCCACGTCGATGCCGTTGACGACGACCGACACCCGGTCGGCGGGCAGGCCGTTGGCCACCACCCCCGGCACGATGCTGTCGGCGACGCTGATCGCGGCGTCGACGTGCGCGTGCACGTACCGGGTGAGCGGCTGGACGGGGCGCTTGACCCAGGTCGCGATCGAGTCGTCCAGGTCGGCCTGCACGAGCACCGCGAACGGGCGGCGGGCCAGCCGGGCCGCGGCGTAGCCGAGGAGCAGGCCGATGCCCGTCTCCGAGCCGGCGAGCACGACGTCGGCCCGGCGCGCCCGGCGGACGAGGCGGCCCAGCGCGGCGGGCCAGGTGTTGCGGAACCGGCTGTTGCGCGCGGTGAGGAAGCCGACCGGCACGATCGGGTCGACCGGGGCGAGCGCGACGTCGTCGACGTCCTGGACCGCCACGACCTGCGCGGGTGACCCCATCCGCCGCCACTGGCGTGCGTACTCGAGGGCGACGCGGACCCCGCCGTTGTCGCGCAGGGAGTCCGCGACGACCAGGATCGTGCAGTCCTCGGGCGGGTGGCCGTCGGCCATCTGCTCCGCCAACACATCCTCCTGCTGATCGGGCGAACGACTGCTCCCGACGAGCCGCTCGGCTCGCGTCGACGCCTGTCCAGTCTGTCAGCCGAAGGTGTGAGGCTCAGCTGAGGGCGGCCTAAGTCGACAGGTTCGCAGGAGCGCCCCGCCACAGGCCCGTGACGTACGCGGCGTGCTCGGCCGCGAGTCCGGTCCGCCCGCGCGCGCGGGCGAGCAGGTACCGCGGCGCGTACCCGAGGGTCAGGGCCAGCCGGATCCCCAGGACGGTGGCGGCGGGATGGTGCATCCGGACGTACCGGACGAGCGACGCGCCGCGCAGTCGGAGCATGTGCGTCTTGCCGTCGCCGGAGCCGCCGCCCAGGTGCGGTACCAGCAGGTCGGTGCGGACGCGCTGGCGCAACCCGGCCTCGCGCAGGCTGCGGCCGAACGCGACGTCCTCGTTGTAGACGAAGAACTGCTCGTCGAAGCCACCGAGGTCGGCGAAGGTCGACCGGCGCACCGCCATGCAGGCCCCGCTGAGCCAGTCGAGCTCGATCGGCTGTCCCGGTACCGGCCGGGCCCACAGCCCGGCCGTCGGGAAGACCTTGTGCGCGCCGACGGCGTGCACGAGCGCCCGGCGCGCGGTCGGCTCCCAGCCGCCGACACCGATCTCGACGCTGCCGTCGGGCAGCACGGTGGTCGCACTCACCGCGCCGAGCCCCGGGTCGGCGGCGACGTCGGCCGCCAGCGCGTCGAGGACGTCCGGGGTCGGCGAGCTGTCCGGGTTGACGAAGATCACGATGTCGTGGCTCGAGGTGCTCGCACCGAGGTTCGCCCCGGAGGCGAAACCACGGCCGGGGCCGTCGAGGTAGCGGACGCCGGGGCGCCCGGCCACGACCTCCGCGAGACCGTCGACACCGCGGCCGTTGTCGACCACCGCCACCGGACGCCCGGGCAGCGCGTCGAGGAGCCCCCGCACGAGTCCGGCGCTCTTGTAGGCGACGAGCACGATCTCGTAGTCGAGGCCCCGGGTGCGCGGGTCGGGATCGGTGGCTGTCGGGTCGGCTGACACGACGGGCAGGCTACCCGCGGCCCGTCACCCGAAGGTGCGCAGCGCCTCCTGGCTCAGCTCGTCCTGGTCGAGGTTGCTGATGTCGCAGCCCCCGGTGCCGGGCTGCCACGCCCACGCGAGCGCCCCGGCGTAGCCCGCGGCCGTGTCGGTGTATACCTGCGCCTTCTCCGCGATGAGGTCGGCCCGGCCGGCGTAGTCGACGTCGCACCCCGACCCCGCGGCGATGCCGTACTCGCCGACGATCACCGGCTTGCCCCCGGAGTTGGCACGCACCCCGGGCCCGTGGTTGGACTCGACCTCGTTCTCGTCGTACTCGTGCATCGAGGCGATGTCGACGCCGGGGGACTCGTGGACGTCGCGGAAGTTGTCCTCGCCGTCGAGCCAGTAGGGGGCGACCGTGCCGGAGGAGAACAGCCGGTCCGGGTCGACCGCGTCGGCCGCCGCGCCCATCTCGTCGTAGAACTCCCGCAGGGCGCCCCCGGCGTAGCTCGGCTCGTTGAAGTACTCGAACCAGGCGATCGCGGTCTCACCGCGGTACCGCTCGAGCAGCATCTCCATGTGCGCCCGGAAGGTGCCGCGCTCGCCGGCGTCGGCGAACCAGGACCCGTCCTTGTCGTTCTCGCCGCAGCCACCGATCGCGTCGTCGAGGGTGACGGTCAGGTACACCCGGTTCTCCCGGGCCGCGGCGACCGCGGCGTCGAGGCGGTCGACGCTCCAGCCGTCGAAGAAGAAGAGGCGGACGGCGCCGTGGCCGTCGTGGCGCATGCCCGCGAACCACGCGTCGACGTCCTGGGTCGACATCTTCTCCTCGTCGGTGCCGCAGTCGCCGGACCAGACGAAGGAGTTGTAGCCCAGGAACCACCACGGCTGCCCGTCACGGACGATCCGGTCGCCCTCGACGGTGATGGCGGGCATCGCGCCGCCGGACGTCGGGGCGCGGTCGGCGGTGGGGTCTGCTGCGGTGGGGTCTGCTGCGGCGGGGTCTGCTGCGGTGGGTTCGGCGGCGGGGGAGTCGCTCGTCCCGGACCGTGCGCGCGTGGAGGACGCCGGAGGGTCGTCACCGGGGGCGCCGGAGTGGAGTCCGGTCCAGAGCTGCGAGGGCAGGACCGCGGCCAGCGCCAGCACGACGGCGAGCGCCACCCGCCGTCCGCGCGGGGGCGGGGTGGCGGGTGGCGCCGGTCGTTCCAGGTGCTGGCTGGTGGGCATGGGTGGTCCTCGCTGGGCTCGTCGGCGGCGAGGACCACCTTCCGGGTCGGGAACCGTGCGCGTGGGCGAACGGTGAGGATCACCCGATCGGCGCAGGCCGTCCCTCGGAGTCGCCGTCGGCGTCCTCGTCGGTGGAGTCCTGGACGGGCTCCTCGGAGGCGGTGTCGCCCGCCGTGTCGCCCGCCGTGTCGCCCGCCGTGTCGCCCGCAGTGTCACCGGGGTTCTCGCCGGTGACCGCGCCGACCGTGTCGCCGACGGTGTCGCCCACCTGGCCGATCACCTCGCCGAGGCTGAAGTCGCGCAGGGCCTCCTGGCTGGGGGTGTCGCTGTCGAGGTTGCCCAGCTCGCACCCGCCGCCGCCGGGCTGCCACGCCCAGGCCAGCGCGCCGGCGTAGCCCTCGTCGGTGTTCGTGTAGGCCGCGGCCTTCTCCGCGAACCGCTCGGCCCGCGACTCGAAGCTGCTGTCGCACCCCTCACCCGCGGTGATGCCGTACTCGCCGACGATGGTGGGCTTGCCGCCGGAGTTGGCCCGCACGCCGGGCCCGTGGTTGGACTCGACCTCGTTCTCGTCGTACTCGTGCATCGAGGCGATGTCGACGCCGGGGCTCTCGTGGACGTCGCGGAAGTTGTCCTCGCCGTCGAGCCAGTAGGGGGCGACGGTGCCGGAGGAGAAGAGGCGGTCGGGGTCGACGGCGTCGGCGGCCGCACCCATCTCGTCGTAGAACTCGCGCAGGGCGCCGCCCTCGTAGGACGGCTCGTTGAAGTACTCGAACCAGGCGAACGCGGTCTCGCCCCTGTAGCGCTCGAGCAGCATCTCCATGTGGGCCTGGAAGGTGTCGCGCTCGGACTGGTCGGCGAACCAGCCGGCCTCCTTGTCGTTCTCCCCGCAGCCGCCGATGGCGTCGTCGAGGGTGATCGTCAGGTAGACGTTGTGCTCCTTCGCCGACTCGACCGCGGCGTCGAGGCGGTCGATGTCCCAGCCGTCGTAGAAGAAGAGGCGGACGGCGCCGTGGCCGTCGTGGCGCATCCCGGCGAACCACTGGTCGACGTCCTCGGCGGACATCTTCTCGTCGTCGTTGCCGCAGTCGCCGGACCAGACGAAGGAGTTGTAGCCGAGGAACCACCACGGCTCGCCGTCGCGCATGATCCTGTCGCCCTCGACGGTGATCGCCGGCATGGCGTCGGTCGCGGGTGCGGTCGCCGTGGGCTCGTCGGCCGGGGCCTCGTCGGCCGGTGCGTCCGTCGGCTCGTCGTCGGCGGGGGGCTCGTCGGCCGGTGCGTCGGCGGTGTCGTCCGTGGGCTCGTCGGCGGGGGCCGGTGCGTCGGCGGGGGCGGGGTCGTCGGCGGGGGCCGGTGCGTCGGCGGTGTCGTCCGTGGGCTCGTCGGCGGGGGCCGGTGCGTCGGCGGGGGCGGGGTCGTCGGCGGGGGCGGGTCCGTCCCCCGTGTCGTCGGGCGGGGGCTGGGTGGTGTCCTGCGGCATCGCGACCGGTACCGGCGCGGCGACGACGCCGGACGCGACGTCGGCCAGGGCCGGCGCCGCCGGCAGGAGCGCGAGCGACAGGGCGGCCACCGCCGCGCCGATCAGGCGCCGCGACGGGCCGGAGTGCCGGCGGGAGTGGGTGCCGTTGCGGTTCATGAGCCGTACCTGCCTCTGCTGTGCCCGGGGGCCGGGAACGATCGACGGGGGGAGCACGACCGACCATGCAGCTGCTGTTACCGCTTCCCTAGCGTTCTCCGTCGAACGGGGGACTCACGAAGGGGGGACGCGGAGGGCTACTTCAGCGCACTGTGAGCAGCCACCCGGGAACGGTGACTCTGGGTGCAGAAGTGACGCATGTGGCGACAGGGGCACCGATTCGTCGTGTCCGCGCGTTCAGGACGCCAGCGCGTCGACGATCCGGGCGGTCCCGAGGACCACCGCGACGGCCGTGGCGGCTCCACCGACGGTGTCCGTCGGGTAGTGCACCTCGATCGCGGTGAGGGCCATCCCGGTGCCCGCGCCGACCACGACCGTGCCCGCCGCGAGCGCCACCGCGTCCCACGGCCGCCGGGGCGCCGCGACGTCGACGACGAGCAGCATCCCCGCGGCGGCGAGCGCCGTCGCGAGGCCGGTGTGCCCGCTCGGGAAGGCGTGCTCCCCGCGCCGGCCGAACCGCCGCCCGACGAGCGGCTTCAGCGCGGAGGTGGCGACGCCGGTCAGCACCGGCCCCGCGAGTGCGACGACCGCGAGCCGCGGCCGCCCGAGCAGGAGTCCGGCCGCGGCCAGCCCGGCGGTCAGGGTCGCGGCGCGGGCCGGGTCACCGACGGAGAAGACCCGCCACGCGAGCCCGCCGCGGCCGGCCGGGACCCGCTCGACCACGGTGCTCAGCCCGTCGTCGAGCCGGCCGGGACCGGTGCCGCCCGCGTACCGCGCCCCGAGCGCGGCCACCAGCGCGGCACAGGCCGCGGTCGCGAGGCCGGTGGCCGGGCGGAGTGACGGGCGCAGGGCGGGACGGGGCACCGCGGAATGGTCCCAGGCGGGCCCGCACCCCCGTGGTACACCTCACGGGTGACCGAGCCGCACGAGATGACCGCGCGCGACCAGGCCGCCGCCCTGCGTCGCGGGGACCTGGGGGCCGTCGAGCTGGTGGAGCACGCGCTGCGCCGCGTCGAGGCCCTCGATCCGGGGCTGGGGGCGTTCGTCACCGTCACCGCCGACCGCGCGCTGGACCAGGCGCGCGAGGCCGAGAAGCTCCTGGCGACCCGCGCCGCGGACCTGCCGCCGTTCCTGGGCGTGCCCACCGCGATCAAGGACCTCGCGATGACGGCGGGCGTGCCGACCGGGTTCGGGTCGCCGGTGTATGCGGGCTGGGTGCCCGACGTCGACGACGACTCCGCGCGCCTGCTGCGCGCCGCGGGCACGATCAGCCTCGGCAAGACCTCGACGCCGGAGTTCGGGCTGCCGCCCTACACCGAGCCCGCGGGGCGCCCGCCCGCCGTCACGCCGTGGGACCCCACCCGGCTCGCCGGTGGCTCCAGCGGCGGCGCGGGGGCGGCCACCGCGGCCGGGCTGATCGCGTTCGCGCACGGCACCGACGGCGGCGGTTCCATCCGGATCCCCGCCGCGGCGTGCGGGCTCGTCGGGCTCAAGACCAGCCGCGGGCTCGTCTCGCGGGGACCCGGTGGGGGTGACCCGCTCGGGATGTCGGTCGCGGGCCCGCTCGCCCGCACCGTCGACGACGCCGCCGCGATGCTCGACGCGCTCGCCGTCGAGGTGCCGGGGGAGCCCTACCCGTTGCTCGCGCCCCGTCCGGAGACCTACCTCGCCGCGGCCCTGCGGGCGGCGCCGCGCCGGCTGCGGATCGGTCGCTACCGCACGCCGCCGGTGCCCGACGCCGTGCTCGACCCGGCCTGCGTCGCGGCGTACGAGCAGGTCACGGAGTTGCTCGCCGGGCTGGGGCACGAGGTCGTCGAGTTCGACCCCGGCATCGACGCGTCGTTCCTGCCCGTCTTCGAGATCCTCTGGGCGGTGCTCGCGCACAGCCACCCCGTGCCGCCGGAGGCCGAGTCACTGCTCGCCCCGTTGACGCGCTGGTGGCGCGACCGCGGCAGCGCGGTCTCCGGGCCGGAGTACCTCGCGGCCACGTCGTCGGCGCTCGCGGTGACGCGACGGGTCGTCGGGGCGCAGGCGGCCGCGGGCGTCGACGTCGTCCTCACGCCGATGCTCGCGCAGCTTCCCCGGCCGGTCGGCTGGTTCACCGCGGGTGGCGACCCGGCGGAGGACTTCGCCCGACAGAGCCGGTTCACCCCGTTCACCGCCACCTACAACATCACCGGCCAGCCCGCGCTGAGCCTCCCGGTCGCCCGCGCCCGCCCCGTCGACGGACCGGCGGACGGGCCGGAGCTGCCGGTGTCCGTGCAGCTCGTCGGGCGGGCCGGGGACGACGCGCTGCTGCTCGAGCTCGGTGCCCAGCTCGACGCCGCGACCGGCCGCGACCCCGCCCGACGGCCTCTGCTGTGGTGACGTCGCGGACACGGGTGGGTAGGGCTGCCTTCGTCGATGAGGCATGATGCTGCGATGCCTGCCCCCGGACCCGCGGCGGACCCGGCCCCGACCACGGCCCGGTCCCCGTCGGCGGCCACGCTCCAGATCGGTGAGGTCGCCCGCCGCGTCGACCTCTCGATCCGGACGATCCGGCACTGGGAGGAGGTGGGCCTGGTCACCCCGTCGGCCCGCAGCTCGGGGGGCTTCCGCCTCTACAGCGAGGAGGACGTCTCCCTCATCCGCCTGCTGCGCTTCATGAAGCCGCTCGACCTCTCCCTCGACCAGATGCGCGAGCTGCTGCAGATCCGCGAGCTCCTCGCCGCGGGCACCGCGAACCCCTCCGACCGGGCCGACGCCCTGGTCTGGCCGCGGACCAGTGACACCGACGCCGACCGCTCGCTGCTCGCCGCCCAGCTCGCGGAGTTCGCCGACCTGGCCGACAAGCGGCTGGAGAAGCTGCGCGGCTACGTCGCGGAGGTGGAGGAGTTCGTCGGGCGGTTGCGTGACGAGGTCCGCGAGGGGACGTCGTCGCCCACCGAGGGTGACGTCCGACCGACGGCGGCCCCTCAGGCCCCGCGCGGCGACCGCGTCGGCTAGGTTCTCGCCCGTGGACGTGCTGGTGTCGATCCTCTGGTACGCGATCCCGTCGATCGCGTTGTACCTGCTCGTGGCCGCGCTCGTCGTCGGTCCGCGCCTCGCGCGACGGCCCCGGTACCGGGTCGGTCAGCCGTGGGCGCACGAGCCGCTGTGGTGGACAGCGAACCCGCAGGGTGCGCAGCTCGCCCCCGCGGCGGACGGTCACGCCGTGACCGGTGAACGAGGAGGCGCACGTGGCAGCTGGTAGTGGACACGGCGGGCACGGCACCGTCGCAGTGCCGGAGAACCTGCCGACCGGCGCCGTCGTGACGTCCTCGGGGCGGGTCTCCGCCGCCGAGGTGTTCGTCGAGCCCTCGGTCGAGGACCACCCCTTCACCCCGGTGCAGCTCACCCGTCTCGACGAGGCGCTCACGCTCGCCAGCCGCGAGACCGGCCTGCGCTTCTCGGTCTACCTGGGCGACCTCGGTGCCGAGCCGACCGCACGGGCCGCCGAGCTGCACGGCGAGCTCCCGGGCTCCGGCGAGGCCGTCCTGGTGGCGGTCAGCCCCGAGCAGCGCGTCGTCGAGGTACTCACCGGCGCCGAGGCCCGCGTGCGCCTGCCCGACCGCGGCGCGAAGCTCGCCGTCATGAGCATGATCGCCTCGTTCCGCGAGGGCGACCTCGTCGGCGGCCTGCTCAGCGGCCTGCGCATGCTGGCCGACCAGGCCGGGGGCCGGCGGCGCACGCACTGAGCGTGCGCCCGTACGTCGTCGCCTCGGTGGCCGTCTCCCTCGACGGCCGCATCGACGACGCCGGTCCGGACCGGCTCGTGCTCTCCGGGCCCGATGACCTCGACCGCGTCGACGGCGTGCGCGCCGGGGTCGACGCGATCCTCGTCGGGGCCGGGACCGTCCGGTCCGACGACCCGCGCCTGCTCGTGCGGTCCCCGGAACGGCGGGCCGCACGGGTCGCGCGTGGGCTTGCGGAGACCCCGTTGCGGGTCGTGCTGTCCGGCGGTGGCCCGCTCGACCCCGCCGCGTGCGTGTTCACCGGCCCCCCGACGCTGGTGCTGACGCCCGGGGCCGGTGGCGTCGCCGCGGCGCTGGAGCAGCTCCGCGAGCACGGTGTCGAACGGCTGTTGGTCGAGGGCGGGGCGACGGTCCACACCGCGTTCCTCGCCGCCGACCTCGTCGACGAGCTGCACGTCGCCGTCGCCCCGATCCTGGTCGGCGGCGGGCCGCGGTTCGTGCACGCCGGCGCGTTCCCGCCCGCGCGATGGCGGCTCGCGGGCGTCGACACCGTCGGGGACGTCGCGGTCCTGCGGCTGCTGCGGGGCCCCCGTGGATGACCGGCGGCTGCTGCGCCGCGCCGTCGCGCTGGCCGGCCGCTGCCCGCCGTCGGCGACGTTCCGGGTGGGGGCGCTCGTCGTCGCCTCCGACGGGACGACGCTCGCGCAGGGCTGGTCGGGCCGCCACGACCCGCACGACCATGCCGAGGAGAGCGCGCTGGCCGACGTCGCGGGCGACCCCCGGCTCGCGGGCGCCACGGTCTACACGTCCCTGGAGCCGTGCAGCACCCGCGCGTCCCGCCCGGCGTCGTGTACCCGTCTGATCCTCGACGCCGGCATCCCGCGGATCGTCTACGCCTGGCGCGAGCCCGCGCTGTTCGTCGACTGCGAGGGCGACGAGCTGCTGCGCGCCGCCGGGCGCGAGGTCGTCGAGATCCCGGACCTGGCCCGGCTGGTCCGCGCGGCGAACACCCATCTCCCCGGTGTGGCGCCCTGAGGTGTCCGGATCGCGAATGATCGGACTGAACCGCGTGTCGCCCCCGCCCGGACGTCGTTGAGAGGTCACCCGTCCGCGACACCGGGATGTGATTCCCATCGGCTCGACCGTGCTCATCGTCGACGACCACGATCTCGTGGCGACGTCACTGGCACTCGGCCTGCGCGCCGAGGGCCTCGACGCGCGCGCCTGCTCCCCGGTGGCCGCCACCGCGGAGGACGGGCCCGGACTGGTCCTGCTCGACCTCGACCTCGGCCGGGACGCGCAGGGCCACCGGATCGACGGGGTCACGCTCGTGGCGCCGCTGCGGGCCGCCGGATGGACGGTGCTGGTGCTGTCCGGCACGGTCGACCGGGCCCGCATCGGGGCGGCACTGGCCGAGGGGGCCGTCGCGGCGGTGCCCAAGGCGGCGCCGTTCCCGCGGCTGCTGGTCGCGGTGCGTGCCGCACTCGCCGGGCGGGAGGCGATGTCGGACGCCCGGCGGCAGGAGCTGGTGGACCTGCACGCGCGGCGGTCGGCCGACCGCCGGTCCCTCGGGGCGCGGCTGGACCGGCTCACCCCGCGCGAACGGGAGGTCCTCGCCCACCTCGCGGCCGGGCACCGGGCGCAGGCGGTGGCCGACACGTTCGTGGTGTCATTGGCGACGGTGCGCTCCCAGATCCGCGCGATCCTGACCAAGCTGGAGGCGTCCTCGCAGCTCGAGGCCGTGGCGCTGTACCGCAGGGCCGCGCCACCTGACGCCGGACGGTGACCGGCATTACACTCCGCCCACACGGAGGAGGCGGGGGGGTGTGATGCGCACAGCGCTCGCCGACGTGTGCGTCACCGTCGCGGCCGTCGCCGTGGTCGTCGGGCTCGCCGGGTCGTCGCTGGTCGGCGGGGCGCTCGACCCCCGCGTCGCGATCGACGTCCTCACGCTCACCGCGGCCGCCACCGCGGCGGGGGCGGCGTTCCTCGGCGCGCTCGCCGCCCGCCTCACCGAGGACCCGCGGCCCCGCTGGATCGCCGCCGCGCTGTCGGTCTACGCGGTGCTCGTCCTGCCGTCCAACGTGCTGGCGGTCGACCTGCCGGTCCGGTCGATGCGGCTCGTCGCCTACCTCGTCGTCGTCGCGCTGCTCCTCGCCGCGGTCCGCCCGCCCCGGCTCGGCGTCCTCGGCACCTGGGCGGCCACCACGGTGGGTGCCCTCCTCGCCGTCGCGGCCCTGCAGGTCCCCGCGGTCGCCCCGGGGCTCGTGGCGGTACTCGTCGAGGGCCCGCTCGTCACGATCGCGGTCGTCGTGGGGTGGACCGCGGTGGCCGCCGCGGTGCTGGTGGAGGGGTTGAGTCGGCGCAGCATCCCGCGCCGACGCGTCGGGCTCGGGCTGGTGGTGCTGGCCGGCGCCCAGCTGTACCGCGTGCTCGGCACGACCGCGGGCGACCTGGTGTTCGGCGGTCTGCGGCTGCTGGGCCTCGCGATCGTCGTCGCCGGGATGGCGCATCTGGTGGTGCGGAGCCTCGCCGAGCTGCACGACACCCGGTTCGCCCAGCAGGAGGAGCTCGTGGTCGCGGCCCTGCACATGGAGCGGGCGGGGGAGCTGGCCGCCGAGCGCGACCACGAGCTGCGCAACGGCCTCGCCGGGCTCGCCGGCATCACCCACCTGCTCAGCTCGCAGGTCGACGACGAGGACCACGAGCGGCTCCGGCACGCCGTCCTCGCCGAGCTGGGGCGGCTGCACGAGCTCATCGACGGCGCCGAGCACGCGACCGGCACCTACCTCGTCGCCCCGGTCCTCGAGGGTCTGGTCGCGCTGCGCCGCTCGGCGGGCGCGGCGGTCGGGCTGACCGTCGACGAGGGCCTGCGTGCGTCCGGGGACTCCGCGGTGCTCGCCCAGATCGTGACGAACCTGCTGGCCAACTGCGACCGGCACGCGCCGGGGGCCGCCGTCACGCTCCGGGCCCGCGCCGACGGCGACCGGGTCGTCGTGCAGGTGCGCGACACCGGGCCGGGGCTCCCGCCCGGCCGCGAGGACGAGGTGCTGCTCGGCGGCGTGCACGACCCGGCCGCGGGCGGTTCCGGGCTGGGTCTGTCGATCACCCGACGGCTCGTGGAGCGCGAGGGCGGCACGCTGACGGTGGCCACCGTCGAGGACCCGCGTGGCTGCCTGGCCACGGTGACGGTGCCCGCCGACGTGCCCGCGACCGTGCGGGAGCGCGCGCGGGCGGTGTGACCGCCCGCGCGCCCCGGTTCAGGACCGGTCGAACTCCCGGGCCCCCAGTGCCCGCACGATCCCGGCCCGGCCCTCGGTGACGAGGCGCCGCAGCGCGGGCGGGTGCGACTCGTCGGCCAGCCAGGCGTCGGCGGCGTCGACGGTGGACTTCTCCACGGCCCACGACGGGAACAGCCCGATCACCACGGCCTGCGCGTGCTCGCTGGTGCGCCGCTTCCACACGTCGGCGACCTCGGCGAAGTAGCGCTCGACGTAGGGGGCCAGCAGGCCGCGCTGCGCCGGGTGCGCGAACCCGCCGATGATCGACTCGGTGACGGCGTTGGGCAGCGTGTCGTCGTGCACTGCGCGCTGCCAGGCCGTCTCCTTGGCCTCCGCGGTGGGCACCAGGGAGCGGGCCCGCTCGGCCTGGCGCCGACCGGTGGACGTGGCGTCGGCGGCCAGCTCCTCCTCGATCCGCTCCGGCGCCGCCACCCCGTGCGCGACGAGCGCGTGGAGCAGCCGCCAGCGCAGGTCGGTGTCGACGACCAGCTTCTCCGGCACCTCGACGTCGGAGAGCCACCCGTTCATCCGGTCCAGGGTGGGACGCGGGAGCACGGCGCCGGTCAGCGAGTTGACGACGGCGAGCTGCACGTCGGAACCGGGGGTGGCGGTGTCGAGCCGGAACCGCAGCGCGTCGGTGAGCAGCGGCCAGCCGCGCTCGGCCGCCCACTGCTCGTCGGCGTAGGAGGCGACGGCCGTCTGGGCCTGCAGCAGCAGCCGCTGCAGCACACCGACCTCGGACTCGCCGTTGAACCCGCCCGCCGCGAGCGCGACGAAGTCGCGCGCCTTCAGCTCGGCCTCGCGGGTCATCTCCCACGCCGCCGACCAGCACAGCGTGCGCGGCAGCGGCTCGGCGATGTCGCCGATGCGGTCGATGAGCGTGACGAGCGAGTCGGGGTCCAGGCGCAGCGCGCAGTAGGTGAGGTCGTCGTCGTTGACGAGGACGAGCTTGCCGCGCGGCACCCCGATGAGCTCGGGAACGGCCGTGCGCTCGCCCTCCACGTCGACCTCGACGCGGTGGGTGCGCACGAGCGTGCCGGTCTCCGGGTCGTCGTCGTAGACGCCGACCGCGATCCGGTGCGTGCGCAGCTCCCCGGCGCCGGGCCGGGCGCCGCCCTGCACGACCTCGAAGCGGGTGATCGCGCCGCTGGTGTCGACGTCGAACGAGGGCCGCAGCATGTTCAGCCCCGTGGTGCGCAGCCACTGCGCGCCCCAGTCGGACAGGTCGCGGCCGCTGGACTTCTCCAGCGCGCCCAGCAGGTCGTCGAACGTGGCGTTGCCCCAGGCGTGCGCGGTGAAGTACGCGCGCAGCCCGGCGAGGAACTCCTCCAGCCCCACGTAGGCGACGAGCTGCTTGAGCACGCTCGCGCCCTTGGCGTAGGTGATGCCGTCGAAGTTGACCTCGACCGCCTGCAGGTCGGGGATGTCGGCCGCGATCGGGTGCGTCGAGGGCAGCTGGTCCTGGCGGTAGGCCCAGCTCTTCTCGACGTTGGCGAACGTCGTCCAGGCCTCGGTGTACTCGGTGGCCTCGGACTGGCACAGCACGCTGGCCCAGGTGGCGAACGACTCGTTGAGCCACAGGTCGTCCCACCACGTCATCGTGACGAGGTCGCCGAACCACATGTGCGCCATCTCGTGCAGCACGGTCTCCGCGCGCCGCTCGTAGACCGGGCGGGTGACGCGGGACCGGAAGACGTAGTCCTCCAGGAACGTGACGGCCCCGGCGTTCTCCATCGCGCCCGCGTTGAACTCCGGGACGAAGAGCTGGTCGTACTTGCCGAACGGGTACCGCACGCCGAAGTTGCGGTGGTAGAAGTCGAAGCCCTGCTTGGTCTCGGTGAACAACCGCTCGTGGTCCATGTGGGGCGCGAGCGAGGAGCGGCAGAAGATGCCGAGCGGGATGCCGTCGTGCTCGTCGCGCCACACCGCGTACGGGCCCGCGATGAGTGCGACCAGGTAGGTCGACATGATCTCGCTGGTGGGGAACCGGTGGACGACCGATCCGCCCGGGCCCTCGGTGGTCTCCTCGACCGCGGCGTTGACCACGACCTGCCAGTCGGCGGGCGCGGTGATCGTCAGCTGGTAGCGGGCCTTGAGGTCCGGCTGGTCGAAGCAGGCGAACATGCGCTTGGCGTCGGCCGTCTCGAACTGGGAGTAGAGGTACACGCTGCCGTCGACCGGGTCGACGAAGCGGTGCAGGCCCTCGCCGGTGTGCATGTAGCGCCCCAGGGCCTCGACCCGCAGCTCGTTGTCTCCCGCGAGGCCGGGCAGCGCGATGCCGTCCTCCTCGCGGTAGCCGGAGACGTCGAGCGGCTCGCCGTTGAGGGTGGCCGTGCCGACCTCGGCCGCGATCAGGTCGATCCAACTGTCGGCACCGGGCTCGGAGCAGGCGAACCGGACCGTCGTGACGGTCGGGAAGGTCTGCTCACCGGGCTTGCCGCCGCCGTCGGTGAGGTCGATCTCGACGGTGTAGTCGGCGACCTCCAGCAGCGCGGCGCGGCGCTCGGCGTCGGAGCGGGTCAGGTTCGGCGGGGCCATGCGTGGGGTCGACCTTCTCTCGGCGGCAGTGGTCGTCACCCAACCACACGGGTCGGGCACGCGCCGTGGGAATCGGTGCCCTCCCGACGAGGTTGTCCACACCATGACGACTCCTGCCAAGGTCGAGTTCTACTTCGACCCCCTCTGCCCCTTCGCCTGGATCACCTCCCGCTGGATGCTCGAGGTCGAGAAGGTCCGCGACGTGGACGTCACCTGGGGGGTCATGAGCCTCGCCGTCCTGAACGAGGGCCGTGACCTGCCCGAGGAGTACGTCGAGATGATGAAGAAGGCGTGGGGGCCGGTGCGGGTCGCCATCGCCGCCGCGCAGCAGAAGGGTCCCGACATCCTGCTGCCGCTCTACACCGCGATGGGCACGCGGATCCACAACGAGGGCAACAAGGACTTCGACGCCGTCATCGCCGAGTCCCTCGCCGAGGTCGGCCTGCCCGAGTCGCTCGCCGACGCCGCCACGAGCACCGAGTACGACGAGGAGCTCAAGGCCAGCCACCACCGAGGCATGGACCCGGTGGGCATGGACGTCGGCACGCCGACCATCCACATCGACGGGGTCGCGTTCTTCGGCCCCGTGCTCAGCAGCATCCCGAAGGGCGAGGACGCCGGGAAGGTGTTCGACGGCGCTGTGCTGCTCGCCTCGTACCCGGACTTCTTCGAGCTCAAGCGCACCCGGACAGGGGATCTCGACTTCTCCTGACGATTCGCCAGGAAAGGGGCATCCGGCTTTCGGGTGCCCTTTCGGCGTATTCAGGAACGGGCGATCACGACGTCCCGCAGGACGCCGGTCTCCAGCTCCATCTCGCGCACCCGGTGCTTGACGAGGTCACCGATGCTGACCATTCCGACGAGCCGGCCGTTCTCGATCACCGGGAGGTGCCGGTAGCGGCCCGCGGTCATCTGCGACATCGCGCGCGCCACCGACTCCTCCGGGCCGCAGGAGTGGACCTTCCTGGTCATGACGTCGGTGATGGGCATGGTCAGCAGGGCGGCGCCGTGACGTGCCAGCGCCCGGACGACGTCGCGCTCGGAGACGATCCCCTGGATCACGTGGTCCTGGTCACGGACCAGGAGCGCGCCCACGCCGAGTTCGTCGAGCCGGGTGACCACGTCCGCGACGGTGAGCCACGGGAGGACGGAATGCACGGTTCGACCCTTGGTGGTGAGGATGTCCGCAACCTTCATCGCTTTCCCCTTTCGGTGCTGCTCTTCGTCCTTCCGATGGTCCTCTCCGTTTCTCGTTCTGTGCGGTCGACATCTCGCGGATCACGCGGTTGGTGCGGTGAGTGGTCGGGTCCCGGATCCCGCGCACCGCCGGCGGTGCGCGAGCCGTCACGGGGAACGCGAAACGGGCCGGCGGCACCGGTCCGGGCGTCGTGTGAGGATGGCGGCATGGCTGCACCCACCAAGGACGTGTCCGAACACTGGATCGGCGGCGAGCGGGTCGCCGGCGGGAACGAGCGGATCGACGTGGTCGACCCCGCCACCGGGGAGGTCGTCGCGGCCGTGCCCGCGGGGACGCCCGCCGACGTCGACCGGGCGGTGGCGGCGGCGCAGGCCGCGTTCCGCGACTGGTCTCAGGTCGACGTGACCGAGCGCGCGGCCGTCGTCACGCGGATCTCCGAGGGCCTCAAGGCCCGGGGCGCCGAGATCGCTGCGGCGGTGACGTCGGAGATGGGCTCGCCGATCGGCTTCTCCAGGGCCGTCCAGGCGGGGCTGCCGGTGTACACCTCGGCCGGGGTGGCGTCGCTCGCGTCGTCGTTCCCGTGGAGCGAGGAGATCGGCAACTCGCTCGTGGTGCGGGAGCCGGTGGGGGTCGTGGGCGCGATCACGCCGTGGAACTACCCGCTGCACCAGATCGTCGCGAAGGTCGCGCCCGCACTGCTGGCCGGCTGCACCGTCGTGCTCAAGCCGAGCGAGATCGCGCCGCTGTCGGCGCAGATCCTCGCCGAGATCGCCGCCGAGGCGGGGCTGCCCGCGGGCGCGTTCAACATCGTGCACGGCGAGGGCCCCGTGGTCGGCGAGGCGATCGCCGGGCACCCGGGCGTCGACATGGTGTCGTTCACCGGATCGACGCGCGCGGGCAAGCGGGTCTCGGTCGTCGCCGCCGACACGATCAAGCGGGTGGCGCTGGAGCTGGGCGGCAAGTCGGCCAACGTGATCCTCGCCGACGCCGACCTGGCCAAGGCGGTCAAGGTCGGCCTGGCCAACGCCTGGATCAACGGCGGGCAGACCTGCACGGCGTGGACGCGGATGCTGGTGCCGCAGGAGCGCCACGACGAGATCGTCGAGATGGCGGTCGCGGCCGCGGCGAAGTACACCGTCGGCGACCCGACACAGGAGACCACCCGGATCGGGCCGATGTCCTCCGCGGCGCAGCAGGAGCGCGTCAACGGCTTCATCGAGCGCGGCAGCGCCGACGGCGGCACCGTCGCGTTCAGCGGTGCTGCCGTCGACGGGCCGGGGGCCTATGTCCGCCCGACGATCTTCTCCGGTGTCGCCCCCGACGCCGTCATCGCGCAGGAGGAGATCTTCGGCCCGGTGCTCTCGGTGATCCCGTACGCCGACGAGGAGCAGGCCGTCGAGATCGCGAACAACACGGTCTACGGCCTCGCCGGTGCCGTGTTCGGCGAGGCCGACCACGCGCTCGCGGTGGCGAAGCGGCTGCGCACCGGACAGGTCGACGTCAACGGGGGCGCGTTCAACCCGATGGCGCCGTTCGGCGGTTACAAGCAGAGCGGTAACGGGCGTGAACTCGGCCGCTACGGTCTCGAGGAGTTCCTGGAGATCAAGTCGATCCAGCGCTGACCTGCAGCGACGGCCCCCGATGAGATCGTCGGGGGCCGTCGGCGTTCCCGCGGGTTTCCCCGTTCCGCCCCGCGGGGGCCACCGGCGTGCCTAGCGTCCGCCGCCATGTCCCGGATGCGCCCCCCGCCGCCGCTGGTCGCCGTGCTCTCGGTGGTCGCGGTGCTCGCCGCCGCCCTGCTCCTGCTCGACCTGCGCCGTTCCCCCGAGGACTGCCTGTTCGGCACGACCGGGTGCGCCGGGTCGGGGACGCTGGCGGTGGCGGGCCGGTCGCTGACCCGCGAGGGCGAGCCGTTCTTCTGGCTCGCCGACTCGGCGACCGAGCTGCTGGAGGACCTCAACCGCTCCGAGGTCACCCGCTACCTCGACGCCCGCGCGGCGCAGGGGTTCACGGTGGTCCGGGCGTCGCTGGAGGTGGGTGCGGACCAGTACGGCGACGCGCCCCTCGCCGACGGCGAGCCGCTCGTCACCGACGGGGCCGATCCGCGCGACGACGCGGCGTACGACTTCTGGGACCACGTCGAGTTCGTGGTCTCCGAGGCGTCCGCGCGCGGGATGGTGCTCGCGCTGAGCGGCGGTCCGGCCGACGCAGACTTCCTCGGCGGGCGCCTCGCCGGTGCCGGTGACGTCGTCCTCGTCCCCGGCGACCCCCGCTTCTCGGTGCTCGACGGTGACAGCTGCGCCGACGAGGCGGATCGCGACGACGCGCGGGACCGGGCGTACGAGTCCGGGAGCCCGTTCGTCGACGGGGTCGGGGTGGAGGAGGACCGGCCCCGCTGCTCGGACGGCGCGACGGGCGCGCCGAACGGTGACGCAGCAGGTTCGGCGGGCGACGCTTCCGCGATCGGCGCGGACGCTGCCGGGAACGGCACGGACGTGGCCGGTGACGCCGATCCCGCGGCCCTGGACGGCGACGCCGAGCCCGACGGGCCGGACGACGTCGCGGAGGTCGGCCCGGACGGTCCCGCCGAGGTCGACCCGGCCGACGAGGGCGCGGGATCCGGTCCGGCTGCGCCCGACGGCGACGGCGGAGCCGATGAGGTGGGTGGTGACGCGGCCGGTGGTGCCGGGGCCGACGCGGCCGGTACCGACGGTGCCGACGTGATCGGGGCCGACGTGATCGGGGCCGACATGATCGGGGCCGACGTGATCGGGGCCGACGTGATCGGGGCCGACGCGGCCGGTGGCGCCGCGGAGGACGTGTCCGGCGCCGGGTCCGATGACGGTACGGCGACGGTGGGGGAGCGGGCCACGGCCCGGGACGTGCGGCGCGACGCGTGGTCGGCGGTGCTGGGTGGCGCGGCCGGGGCGACCTACGGGCACAACTCGGTGTGGCAGTTCCTCGACGAGGGCCGCGAGGCGGTCGACGGGGCACGTGACGGCTGGGAGGAGGCGTTGGACGCGCCCGGTGCCGAGCAGATGCGCCACGTCCGGGAGCTGGTGGAGTCCCGGCCGCGGTTGGAGCCGCGCGACGATCTCGTACTCGGTGACGGCGGCGGGTCGGCCGCGGTGGCCGACGACGGCACGTCGGTCGTCGCCTACACCGAGGGCGGCACGGTCGAGGTCGATCTGACCGCGCTGATCGGGGACGCCGCGCAGCCGTGGTGGTTCGACCCGCGCACCGGGGAGGCGGTGGAGCTCGAACCGGTCGCCACCGACGAGCCCGCCACCTTCACACCGCCCGACGCCGACGAGGACTGGGTGCTCGTCGTGGACGACGCCGACGCCGGCCGCGGCGCACCCGGCGATCCCGCCGCCGCGGACGACGAGGACGGTCCCGCGGCCACCGGGGGAGACGACGACCCCCTGCGGGAGACGACCGGTGCGGGTGGTCGTGACCCGGGATCCGAGGACGGCACCGGGCCGGACGGGGACGACGCCGCAGATCCCGACACCGCAGATCCCGACGCCGGAGATGCCGACGCCGGAGATGCCGACGCCGGAGATCCCGACACCGGAGATCCCGGCGCGGTAGATCCCGGCGCGGCGGACCCCGACGTCGCAGAGGACGGAGCGGCGGCCGACACCGGGGAGGGTGCCGACGGAGCGGGCGGCGCCGCCGACGAGGACGATCCCGTGGCCACCCGGGGTGCAGACGACGATCCGCTGCAGGAGATGACCGGAGCGGGCGGCCGCGACCCCGGGTCCGAGGACGACGGGCCGGACGGGAGCGACGGAGAGAGCGGCACCGCGGTGGACGAGACGAACCGCGACGCCGATGCCGGCCGCGCCGACGCCGAGGAGGAAGGCGGGTCCGGCGACGGCAGCGGCGACGGCAGCGGGGAGGACGGCAGCGGGGAGGACGGCAGCGGGGAGGACGGCAGCGGGGAGGACAGCAGCGGGGACGGCGGCGCGACAGGCGACGACTCCGCCGACGCCCGGGCGGCGTCCGGTCCGGAGCCCGCTCCCGAGCCCGCCCCGGAACCCGAGCCCGCCCCCGACGGCGACGTGTGGGACCGCCTCGCCCAGTGCGAGTCGAGCGGCGACTGGGCGATCGACACGGGCAACGGCTACCACGGCGGGCTGCAGTTCGACGACGCCACCTGGGGTGACTACGGCGGCCCCGAGTTCGCCCCGAGCGCCGACCTGGCCACCCGCGACCAGCAGATCGCGGTCGCCACCCGGGTCCGCGACGACCGGGGCGGCTACGGCTCCTGGCCCGCCTGCGCGAGGAAGCTGGGCCTCCCCACCTGACCGTGTTCCCCGGCCGGTCGCAGAGGCTGCGGGATGTGCGACGCGCGGCCGGGTGTGCGACGGCGCCACCCGCACGGACGTGCTGCGTACCTGTGCGGGGGTGACGCCGGTCGCGTCCGGGCACGCGCGGTCGGCCCGTCCGCGTCCGATCGCTACCCTTGCGGGTGATGACTGCGCCCGAGGACCCGCCGACCCGCATCGGCAACCGATACCGCATCGAGGAGCGCATCGGGGCCGGGGCCATGGGAGCGGTGTGGCTCGGCACCGACGAGCTGCTCAACCGCCCTGTCGCGCTCAAGGAACTCCTCGCCGCCGCCTCCCGCGGCAACGGTGCGGAGGGGGCCGAGGAGGCCCGTCTGCGCCTGATGCGCGAGGGCCGCATCGGGGCCCGGCTGCAGCACCCGCACGTCATCAGCATGTTCGACGTCGTCATCCACGAGGAACGTCCGTGGCTGGTGATGGAGTACCTCCCCTCGCAGTCGCTGGCCGCGGTCCTCTCGACGAAGGGCTCGATGGAGCCGCGCGCGGCCGCCGACATGGGCCGCCAGGTGGCCGACGGGCTCGCCGCCGCGCACGTGGCAGGGGTCGTGCACCGCGACGTCAAGCCGGGCAACGTCCTGATCGGCGAGGACGGGCGCGTCAAGCTCACCGACTTCGGTGTCTCCCGCGCCGTCGACGACGTGCAGCTCACCCGCACCGGCCTGATCGCCGGTACGCCCGCCTTCCTCGCCCCGGAGATCGCGCGCGGCCATGAGCCGGCCGCCCCGTCGGACGTGTTCGCACTCGGCGCCACGCTGTACGCGGCCGTCGAGGGCATCCCGCCGTTCGGGCTCGACGAGAACGCGTACGCGCTGCTGCACAAGGTCGCCACCGGGGAGGTCGACCCGCCGCAGCAGGCCGGGCCGCTCGCGCCGGTGCTGATGCGGCTGCTCGCGAAGGAGCCGGAGGACCGGCCCACCGCCGCGCAGGCCCGCGACCTGCTGGCGCTCGTCGCGGCGGGGAAGGACGACCCGGTCACGGCGGCCACCGCGGTGGCCCCGCGCCCGACGGTCCGCGCCGCCGCGGCCCCGCGCCGCCCGGCGGCCGGACCGCCCACGGTGGTCGGCGCCGCCGCGGCCGGTGCGCCGGAGCGTGGCCCGCGCCGCCGCGTCCCGCGGGTGCTCATCGGGGTCCTCGCCGCGCTGGTCGTCGTCGGCGGCGTGATCACCACCATCGTGCTGGGCAACGCCTCGGGAACGCAGGATCCGGCGGCGGCCCCGGTCGCGCCCACCTCGGAGGCCGCGGCCCCGACCACCGACGCCCCGGCGACCACCACGGCGGCACCCACCACCGCGCCCACCACGACGCCCGCTCCCACCACGGAACCGGCGCCGGCTGCCGACGCGGTGAGCTTCGTGCAGGGCTACTACGGCCTGCTCCCCGGCGACACCGACTCCGCGTGGGCCCTGCTCGGCCCCGCGGCACAGGCGGCGTCCGGCGGACGCTCGGGCTTCGACGGTTTCTACGCCGGCATGGACTCGGTGTCTCTGCAGGACGCCCGGTCGGCCGGGGACGGGGTGGTCGAGGGCACGGTGGTCTTCGACCGCCGCGACGGCGCCACGACGAGCGAGTCCTACCGCTTCGTCGTCTCCTCCGACGGCGGCTCGACGGTCATCGAGTCGTTCAGCCGGTAGCCGTTCGCCGTGTCCCTCAGCCGGCGCGGGTCTCCTCCGCGGTGTCGAGGAGCGGTCCCGACACCCACCGCACCACCTCGTCGACGAACCGCTCCCGGTTCTCGACGCCGCGCACCTCGTGCCCCTCGCCGGTGAACAGCAGGAACCCCGGCGCCCGTCCCCGATCCCGCAGCGCCTCGACGATCTGTGTCGCCTCCCCGAGCGGGACGTTCGTGTCGTGCTCGCCGTGCACCACGAGCAGCGGCGCGGTGATCGCGTCGGCCCGGTGCAGCGGGGAGAGATCGCGCAGCAGGGCCGCGTCGTGGGCCGGGTCGCCGTACTCCGTGGTGGCCGAGACCGCGATCCACGGCTCGGTGTCGCGGTAGAAGGTGTGCAGGTCGGACATGCCGCACACGTCGACGCCGACGACGAACAGCTCCGGGAACCAGGCCAGCGCGACGAGCGTCAGGTACCCGCCGTAGGACCGGCCCGCGACGCCGACGCGGTCGGGGTCGGCGTGCCCGGAGTCGACGAGGAACCCGACGGCCGCGCGGACGTCGGTGATCGCGACGTGCCGTCGCGGCCCGTCGTCGGCCGCGACGAACGCGCGCCCGTACCCGGTCGACCCGCGCACGTTCGGCGCGAACACCGCGATCCCGGCCGCGAGCAGGGCCTGGAACAGCGGCGCGTACACCGGCCGTTCCTGCCACTCCGGCCCGCCGTGCAGCCAGAGCAGCACCGGGACGGGGCCGGGGGTCGTGCGCGGGCGGAACAGCCAGCCCGTCAGCGGGAGCCCGTCCTCGCCGGTGAAGTGCTCCAGGTCCGGCTCCACCAGCCCGGGAGGAGAGGGGTCGGCGAGCAGCGGCGCCGCGACCCCGCCGGGCCACAGCGGGACGTGCGAGATCCGCGGCGGGACCGACGGCCCCTCGCTGCCGACCAGCAGCGCGCGCCCGTCGCGGGTGAACGCGACGGACGTGACGACGTCACCGGGTGGCGGCGCCACGGTCTCCGCGCGCCCGGAGCGCAGGTCGAGCAGCTCCAGCTCGCTGCGCCCGTCGACGTTCCAGACGAGCGTGACGCGGGCGGCCTCGGGGTCGAGCGCGACGCCGTCGAGGTCGGCGTCGTCGCGGGCGGCGATCAGCCGGGGGGCCGAGCGGCCGCGCAGGTCCAGCGCCATCAGCACCGGACGGTCGTGCCCGGCGTCGGTGTGGACGTAGAGGCGGGTGCGGTCGAACCGCGCGTCGGCGACGACCGCCCCGCCGCCGGGCAGCAGCGGCGTGCGCAGGCCCGACCGCAGGTCGACGAGCTCCAGCTCGCGCGCGCCGCGGCGGCCGAGCCGGACCACTGCACGTCGCCCGTCGCTGCTCACCGCGCACACCCGCGCGGCCGGGCCGGAGGCGAGCACCGTGGAGGTGCCGTCGCGGACGTCGACCAGGCAGGCCTGGCCGTCGCCGTCGTCGCCGAAGATCGTGACGCCGAGCCGCCACCCACCCGGTGACCAGGCTCCGAGCGTGACGGCGCGCGCGGCGGGGGCGATGTCGACGGGCCCGTCGGGCCCGATCAGGCGGACCCGCGTGCGCTCCCCGCCGCCGGGGGCGAGCTGCGCGGCGAGCCACCGGCCGTCAGGCGACCAGCTCAGCGCCTGGACGTCCTCGTCGAACGCGGGCACCGG
Organism: Pseudonocardia abyssalis; assembly: GCF_019263705.2. Classification (NCBI taxonomy): domain Bacteria; kingdom Bacillati; phylum Actinomycetota; class Actinomycetes; order Pseudonocardiales; family Pseudonocardiaceae; genus Pseudonocardia; species Pseudonocardia abyssalis. The sequence continues at coordinate 3,259,222 of NZ_JADQDK010000001.1, read as the reverse complement.
GCGCGGCGGGCCGGTCACCGCGGAGCCGTCGAAGGCGCCCGTCCAGGCGCGCGGGCGGCCCGAGGCGTCGGAGACCCAGGCCAGTGACGTGCCGTCCGGCGCGGGGACGGCGTCGGTGTAGGTGTAGGTGTGGGTGTTCACCGATCAGATCCCCCTCTCCTGCAACCACATCTCCAGCAGTGCTACCTGCCACAACGCGTTGGAGCCCAGGTTGGTGCGGGTCGTGTTGGGGTCGGCGAGCATCGCGGCGATCCAGTCGGGCCGCACGAGCCCCCGGCGGACGGCCACGGGGTCGGTCACGGCGTCGCGCACGCGGTCGAGGAACGGGCCCGCGAGGTGCCGGATCGCCGGTACCGGGAAGTATCCCTTGGGCCGGTCGATGATGCCGTCGGGCACCACCCCGCGGCCTGCGGCCTTCAACACACCCTTGCCCCCGAGCGCGAGCTTGTGCTCCGGCGGGCACGCCGCGGCGAGCTCGACGAACTCGTGGTCGAGGAACGGGACGCGCGCCTCCAGCCCCCAGGCCATCGTCATGTTGTCGACGCGCTTCACCGGGTCGTCCACCAGCATGATCGTCGAGTCGATGCGCAGTGCGGCGTCGAGTGTGTCGTCGGCGCCGGGCTCGGCGAAGTGGGCGGCGACGAACGCGCGGCTCGGGTCGTGGTCGAGCAGCCAGTCGGACTGCAGTATGGAGGCCATGTCGGCGTGCGGGCGGTCGGCGAACCCGGCCAGGTAGGCGTCGACGGCGCGCTCGCGCGGCACCCCGGCCAGCGGCGGGTACCAGCTGTAGCCGGCCAGCACCTCGTCGGCGCCCTGCCCGGACTGCACCACGGTGACGTCGCGCGCGACCTCCTCGGAGAGCAGGTGGAACGCGACGCAGTCGTGGCTGACCATCGGCTCGGCCATCGCGGTGACCGCCGCGTCGACGGCGGGCAGCATCCGCGCGGGGTCGACGAGGATCTGCCGGTGGTCGGTGGCGTAGTGCTCGGCGACCAGGTCGGAGTAGACGAACTCGTCGCCGGACTCGCCGCCCGCGGCGTGGAACCCGACGCTGAACGTCTTGAGCCCGGTCTGCCCCTCCTCCGCGAGCAGGGCCACGACCAGCGAGGAATCGAGCCCGCCGGAGAGCAGCACGCCGACCGGCACGTCGGCGACCATCCGGCGGCGCACGGCGACCCGCAGCGACTCCAGTACGGCGTCGGCCCAGTCGCGGGCGTCCATCCCGGCGTGCTCGGGGCGACGGGTGTGCGACGGGCGCCAGTACACGTGCTCGGTCGAGGACCCGTCGGGCCCGATCGTGCGGACGGTGGCGGGCGGCAGCTTGCGCACCCCGGTGAGGATCGTGCGCGGGGCGGGCACGATCGCGTGGAAGCTCATGTAGTGGTGCAGCGCGACCGGGTCGATCGACGTGTCGACCCCACCACCCGCGAGCAGCGCCGGCAGCGTCGAGGCGAACCGCAGCCGCCCTCCCGATCCCGACGCAGGGCTCTCCGTCAGGTAGAGCGGCTTGATGCCCAGGCGGTCGCGGCCCAGTGTCAGCACGCCGGTGTCGCGCTCGGCGACGGCGAACGCGAACATCCCCAGGAAGTGCTCGACGCACCCCGCGCCCCACCGGTGGAACGCCTTGAGCAGCACCTCGGTGTCGGACTCGGAGAAGAACCGGTACCCGTGGCCCTCCAGCTCGGCGCGCAGCTCGCGGTAGTTGTAGATGCAGCCGTTGAACACCGCCGTCAGCCCCAGCTCGGGGTCGACCATCGGCTGCGCGCCGCGCTCGGACAGGTCGATGATCTTCAGGCGGCGGTGGCCCAGCGCGATCGCCCCGGCGGCGTGCACGCCCGAGCCGTCGGGCCCGCGCGGGGCCAGCGCCGCGGTGATCCGGGCGACCGCCTCCACGTCCGCGGCACCCGTCCAGCTGATCTCTCCCGCGATGCCGCACATGCCGCACAGCGTCTCCGCCGATTGTTACGGCCGTGTGACGCGGGGAGGTCGTCACCGGACGACGGGGATCCCCGTGATCCCGGCGAGGGCGCGGTCGGCCGCGACCACCGGGACCGCACCTTCGTCATGCGGACCGCACCGCTGTTCCGGCGGCGGTGCGGTCCGCGCGACGGTGGTGCGGTGCCGGCCGCGCGCACCGGCACCACGGGAACGTCGTCGTCAGCGCAGGACCCAGGTGTCCTTCGCCCCGCCACCCCGTGACGAGTTCACGATCATGCTGCCGGCCGGGGCGACGCGGCTCAGCGCCGCGGGGAGGACCTCGATCGCCGGGGCGCCGCCGGTGTGTGACTGCAGCACGAACGCCCGCAGGTCGACGGCCCGGGGCTCGAGCTTGTCGCCCGCGAAGGTGGGATGGGTCGACAGGGCCACGAGGTCCTGGGCAACCCAGCCGGCGGGGTTCGCGCGGATCGCGGCGGAGACCTCGGTCAGTTCACCCACCCCGGCGTGCGGGCCGATCACGATGCCCTGCCCGCCGTACCCGTCGACGGGCTTGAGCACGAGCTCGTCGAGCCGGTCGAGGACCTCCGCCCGGCGCTCGGGGTCGACGCAGGGGTAGGTCGGGACGTTGTCGAGCAGCACCGGCTCGCCGAGGTAGTAGCGGATCATGTCCGGCACGTAGGCGTAGACGAGCTTGTCGTCGGCCACGCCGTTGCCCAGCGCGTTGAGCAGCGCGACCTTCCCGTTCTTGACGGCGTTGCCCACCGCGCGGCCGATCGGCCGCTGGTCGGGGCCGCGCGCGGTCATCAGCGTGCGCTCGTCGAGGCGGCGGTAGAGCGCGGTGAGCCGCCGGGGGGCGCCCGCGCCCACGAGGAACACCCCGTCCTCGGTGACCTGCAGGTCGCGCGACGTCACCAGAGCGACGCCCATCTGCTCGGCGAGGAGCCGGTGCTCGTAGAACGCCGAGTCGGCCGGGCCGGAGGACAGCACGGCCACGCCGTCGGCGTCGGGGGAGTCGGTGGCCGAGAACAGCGCGGCGCGCAGGCTCCCCGGCACCGACTCCAGCCCGACGACGCCCGCGGGCGGCTCGATGTCGGGCATCACGCTGCGGATCAGGCGCCTGCTCGTGATGGAGTACCCGATCCCGGACGGGACGCGGAGGTTGTCCTCCAGCACGACCCAGTGGTCGGCGCCGTCGCGCACCAGGTCGATGCCCGCCACCGCGATCCGGACCGCGTCGGCGGGGGACAGCGTGCCGAGCCAGGTCCACCCCGGGGCGTGCTCGACGACCGAGGCCGGGACGACGCCGTCGGCGACGATCCGCCGCTCGCCGTAGACGTCGCGGACGAACGCCTCCAGCGCCCGGACGCGCTGCACCAGTCCGGCACTGAGCCCGGCCCAGTCCTCCGCGGTGACGATGCGGGGTACCAGGTCGAGCGGGAACAGCCGGTCCGGCTCGCCGTCGCCGAGCCGGAAGGTGACACCGCGGGCCTTCTGCTCGGCCTGCAGCGCGCCCTCGGCCGCCGCCATCCCGCGGGGACCCATCCGGTCGAGTGCGCGGAAGAGGAAGCCGTAGTGCGGCAGCACGGTGCCGCCCGCGCCGACGGCCTCGTCGAACGCGTCCGGGTGGTAGGCGTCGAGCAGCTCCGGGCTGGCCGGGACGGTCGACGGCGGTGCCGTGGCCGGCTCGCGGCCCTGCGTGTGGGCGAGCAGGGCGTCGACGACGTCGGTGAACTCGCCCCGGCGGCCGTACGCGCGGCGCTGTCGCGCGGCGGCGCTGCCCCGGGCCAGGGTGGCCTGGGAGAGGTCGAGGACCTGCTCCCAGTCGCCGAGGTCCTCCAGCTGCGGGCGCAGGTACCGGACGAGCTGCCCGACCAGGATCGGCGGCGACACCAGGGCCGGCCCGGACAGGTCGACGAGGTCGCCCTCCAGCCCCGAGCGCGCCGCCCGCCAGCTCGCCGCGCGGAGCAGCTCGTGGCGCGACGCCGGCAGCGGCAGCCCGGCGTCGAGGTCGGCGCGGGCCTTGCCGACGAGTGCGCGGAACAGGCCCGCGATCAGGACCACGTCGTCGACCTGGGGGCAGGCGTCGCACACCCGCAGCTCCACGGTCGGCAGGTGCGCGCTCGGCCGGATGTCGAAGTAGACCATCCCCGGGTCGCTGATCGTGCCGGACGCGATCAGCTCGGCGACCATCGCGTCGTAGTCGGCCGCGGTCTCCACGTCGCCGGGCGGCCCGGCGGTGGGCCAGCGCGACCACACCATCGACCGGAAGCTCGCGTAGCCCGAGTCGCGGCCGCGCCAGTACGGCGAGCTGGCCGACACGGCGAGCAGGATCGGGAGGTAGGGGGCGACGCGGCGGACGACCTGAACGGCCACGTCGCGGTCGGGGACGTCGACGTGCACCTGCGCCCCGCAGATGTGCTGCTCGCTGACCAGCAGCTGGTACTCGTGCTGCATCCGCTCGTAGCGGGCTCCCGCGGAGATCGCGTCGCCCTCGTCGGCGAGCGGGACGGTGCCCGCCGCGACCACCCCGAGGCCCAGGGGTTCGGCCACCGACTCCAGCGTGGCGCGCAGCCGCCGCAGGTGGTGGCGCAGGTCGTCGAGGGTGGCGCAGACGGGGGTGTTCGTCTCGACCAGCGACCGTTGGAGCTCCGGGGCGAACTCGGCCCCGTCGAGGCGGGCGAGCAGGGACTCGACCTCGGGGGCGGAACGACGGGTCTCCAGGTCGACGACGTGGAACTCCTCCTCCGCGCCGAGCAGTGGCAGCGCGGTCATGGTGTCGACGCTAGGTGCCGTGTGTTACGGGCATGCTTCGGCGTGGTCACCCCCACTGGGTACCCGTCAGGTGATCCGGGCACGCAGGGCGGCGACGAGGTCCGCGCGGGTGGCCACGACGAGCTTCTGCCGCAGGCGCGCGACGTGCTGCTCGACGGTCTTGGGGGAGATGTAGAGGCGGGCCCCGATCTCCTTGTGGGTCAGCCCGTCGACGACCAGGGCCCCGACCTCGCGCTCGCGGTCCGAGAGCTCGTCGGAGCCCGCGGCCCGGCGCGGCCCCCTCGCCGGCCGCAGCCGGCGGCCGGTCTCCAGCAGCGCCCTCGCGACGGCCGGCGTCCCGGCCCGCGCCGCGGCGGCGCGGCACAGCTGACCGGCCTCCCACGGGCGGCCCGCGGCGTCGAGTGCGGCGGCGACGCCGTCGAGGGTCCCCGGGTCGACCCGCCCCGCGAGCACCGCGGCCCACGCCGCGGCGGCGTCGGCACGCACCCGCAGCACCGGGTGGTCGGCGGCGAGCGCGGTGAGCGGCCCGGCCGCGGCGCCTGCCCCCGCGGCGTCGTCGGCGGCCACGGCCCGCTCCAGCTCCCACCACCGCTGCGACGCGACGGCCCACCACGGCGACCCCGCGGACGTCACGGCGGCCGCGATCGCACCGGGCAGGTCGGCGGAGTCGTCGGCGACCAGCGCGGCCCCGACGGACAGCTCGCCCCAGGCGTCGACGAGGAACAGCTCGATGTCGGCCCCGGCCATCACCGGCACGACGCGGTGCCACGTGGCGGCCAGTGCGGCGGTGTCGCCGCTGCGCCGGGCCAGTCCGACGCCGACCGCCGCGGCCAGCACGGCGTTGCGGCGCAGGACCGGGCGGCCGCCGACGTCGGCCAGCGCCTCGCGGGCGGTGGACAGTCGCCCGGCGCGCAGGTCCAGCCACGCCGCGAGCAGACGCTGCCGGGTCGTCGGGCGGCTCCCGGGCACCGGGTCGAGCATCGCGCGCGCGGCCCGCTCGTGCCCTCCGGCGGCGGCGACGGCGGCGGCCAGCTCGCCCCACTGCTCGGGCGCGAGCGGATCGGCGGGGACGGTGGTGGCGGCCAGGCCGGCCAACCGGCGCGCGGCGGGCTCGACGGCCCCGCGCAGCGCGTCGAGGCCGGCCTCCGCACCGTCGAGCAGGACGGTGAGCCCGCGCGGCGCGGGGTCGGGGAGCCGGACGTGGGCGGCGGCGAGGTCGTCCGCACCGGCGTCGACGTCGCCGGCGAGCGCGGCGAGCAGGGCCGCCCGGGCGGCGGCCCAGGCCGCGACGGCGGACGGTGCGGAGTCGGCGTCGAGGACACCGGAGATGCCGCGCCAGCGACCCGCGGCGTCGAGCAGTGCACCGTCGGCCGCGGCGGCGGCCGCGGCCACCCCGGCGGCACGGGCCCCGGGGTCGGAGCCGGTGGCCAGGGCGCGGTCGGCGGCGTCGATCGCGGCGACGGCGTCACCGCGGGCCCAGGCCTCCTCGGCACGGGCCGCATCGTCGATCACGGCGTGGGCCGTCCCGGCGTCGACGGTCCCCGTGCTGCTCTCCTCGATCGCGGTGCCCGGCATGGCTGTTACCCCCTGAAGTGGTGTCCGGCCCATGCTGGTCCGGCGGCGACCACCCGTTCGTGTGTCGGGACACACTCTGGGATGTCCGCGGGACCCGTCACAGAGGAGAACGCCCTACGGCGGGTGATACCGAACCCGGTCAGGGAATGCGGACCGGTCGGGACCCCGCGGCGAGGATCCCCTCGCAGGTGCGGATCACCGTGTGGCAGGCGTCGGTCGCGACCCGCGTGAGCATGGGGTTGGCCGCGTGGCGCTGCCAGCGTTCCAGCGCGGCGAACGCGGCGTGGCGCAGTTCGGGTGCGGGGGCGTCGGGGGGCAGGCCCAGGCGCGCGGTGGGCGCGGCGCCCGCGTCCCCGAGCAGCCGCTCGGCCTCCTCCGCCGCGGGTCGGGGCAGCCCGACGGCGCCCGAGCGCAGCGCGCCCAGCAACCGCAGCTCGGCGAACTCGTGCGCGCCCGCGAGCACCCGCTCCACCTCGCGGGCCAGCGGGCCGTCGCGCCGCGTCCCCTGCAGGAGCCGGTCGACGGCGAGCAGCGCGGACCGGGCCTTGAGCAGGTCGCGGCGGCCGGTGAACCGGGTGTGCAGGACGTTCTGCAGCTCCGTCAGCCCACTGCGCGCGACGAGTTCCGCCGCCAGCGCGTCCGGCGTCGTGGTGCCCTGCCGGATCAGCATCGCCGAGAGCCGGATGCCGAACAGTCCGAAGCGGCGCACGAGCCGGTCCCGCAGCTCGGCATCGGGTCCCCGGCGGAACCGCGCGACCGACAGCAGCGCCGAGTCCAGCTCCTCCCGGGGCAGGGCGGCGAGTGCGGCGAGTGTCGTGTACTCGGCGTGCCGCAGCGTCCGCCCGGTCTGGGCGAGCAGCCCCGCGACGGCGACGACGTCCTGGCACAGCCCGCGCACCGTCGGGTCGCTGCGGTAGCGGCCCGCGATGCCGCGCGCGGAGAACATCGCGTCGACGCGCCCGCCGCCGATCTCGTCGGCCCGCGAGATCACCGCGACCGTGTTGACGGCGGTGGCCCGCGCGACGCCGCGGTCGCGGAAGGACTCGAGGAACTCGGCGTCGGCCGCGTGCAGGTGCCGCATGAGGTAGACGACGGCGTCGGCCTCGGTGGGGGTGTCGTCGTCGGGGTCGAGGAACGCGACCGTCCGCTGCGAGGTCGCCGCGGACGTCGACGCGATGCCGGGGGTGTCGATCAGTGTCGCGGCCCGCAGGCTCTCCGACGGCCAGTCGACGACGAGCCGGTCGACGTCCTGCACGGGGGTGCCGTCCAGGTCGATGACCAGCGCGCCGTCGGTGCGGCGGACGGTGAGCGGCTCCGGGTGCCCGGTGTGCGGGTGCAGCACGATGCGCGGCACGGACCCGTCGCGGTACCAGGTGACGACGCGCGTGCACTCCCCGGCGTCGGTCGGGGCGATGTTCTCACCGACCAGCGCGTTGAGCAGCGTCGACTTGCCGGCCTTGACCTTCCCGGCGATCGCGACGCGCAGCGGCTCGTCGAGCCGGGCCAGCTGGGTCCGCAGGTACGCGACGGTCGCGGGGTCGCCGCGGTGGGTGTCGATCGCGAGCAGCAGCACGCGGCGGGTGGCGGCGAGGAGGCTCACGACGCCACCTTCTGCGGGGCCTTCGCGGGTGTGGGCAGCAGCGCCCGGGCCCGTCGGCGCACCACCTCCAGCTCCTCGAGCTGACCGGTGATCTCGGCCTGGCGGGCCGCTCGCTCGCTCTGCGACTGCTTGATCGCGCGCTCGGCGGCCTGCTGCGACTCCGCGAGCGAGCGTTTGAGCTGCTCGGCCTGCTCGGTGAAGTGGTCGCGCAGGTCGCGCTGCACCGCCCGGAGGCGGTCGCGGGAGTCCTTGGCGACCTGGAAGGTCACGTCGTCGACGTAGCGGCGGGCGGCGGTCTTGGCCTCGTTCTGCCGTTTGGTGACGATCCGCTTGCGCTCGTCGCCGACGGACTTGCCCGCCATGACCAGACCCGCACCGATGCCGAGGGGGTTGATCAGCGTGGCGAACCCGAGGAACGTGCCCATCATCCCGAACATCAGCATGCCCATGTACCCGCCGCGCATGCCGGTGAGCGCCTTGTTCCCGATGCCCCACGACTCCGCGCTGGGCATCGCCATGCTCCGCACCGATCGCAGGGCGTCCGACGGGTCGTTGCGCAGGGCGGGGAGCAGCTGGTCGCGGTCGGTGGAGAAGTGCTCGGCGACCTGGTGGGCGAGGTGGCGGGCGCGCTGGGTGGCCCAGACGAAGTTGGCCGCCGCGGCGTTCGCGACCTCCTGCTGTACCCATCCGGAGAACTGCTCCCACACCTTCGTCGGGTCGCCGACGGCGGCCAGCTCGTCCTCGGCCAGGCGGCTGATCTCGCGCATCCGGTCGCGCAGGTCGTAGTCGATGTCGGCGTTGAGGTCCGCGACGCCGTCGTTGAGCGTCTGCTGCCAGCGCGCCGAGCGCTCTTTGAGTGCGGTCGCGCGCTCCTGCGCGGCGGTCAGCCCGGCCAGCAGCGCGGCGGCCGCCGCCGGGTCCTGCGCGGTCAGCTCCGCGCGCAGGCTACCGGCGATCTGGTCGGTCACCGCGAGCACGTCGTGGACGACGCCGCGCCGCGCGATGCGGTCGGCCTGGCCGAGCACCCGCTTGCGGACGTAGCCGACGAGCGCGGGGAACCCGGACTCCGCGTTGGCCTCGGTGTCGCTGGTCAGCACGGCGTGCCAGCGCAGCGTGGACGACACCTCGAACAGCTCGGCGGTGATGCCCGCGGCGGCCAGGTGGCCCCGGTTGAGCTCGGCGATGCGGGCCGACTCCGGGTACAGGTCGGTCTTGGTCAGCACGCACGCCACCGTCGGGCACACCGATGCGGCGTGGCGCAGGAACGCCATCTCGGGCGCCGTGTACTCCTGTGAGGCGTCGGAGACGAGCAGCACGGCATCGGCCGAGGGCAGCGCCGACATCGTCGCCGCACCGTGCACCGACTGCAGCCCGCCGACGCCCGGGGTGTCGACGAGCTCCAGCCCGCCGGCCAGCACCGGCCGCGGCACCCCGACCTCCACGTGGCTCCAGCCCTCCCGGTTGCCCGGGTTGCCCTGCTCGCAGACGTGGGCGGCGAGGTCGGCCGCCGGGACCTCGACGCGCTCGGGTTCGGTGCCCGGCCCGCCGCGGCGCACGAGCGTCACTGTCACCGTCTCCGCGTGCCGCACGACCGTCGGCACCGCGGTGGCGATGTCGTCGAAGGTGGGACACACCGGGGCGCCGACCAGTCCGTTGACGAGCATCGACTTGCCCTGCTTGAACTCGCCGACCACCAGCACCCGCACCCTCCCGTCGAGCACGCGGGCGCGCGAGATGCGCAGCCGCTCGTCGAGGTCGGGGCGGGCGTAGCGGGCGATCGCGGACAGGGCCTGGTCGACGGCCTCGGTGGGCCCCGCCGAGCCCGGATCGGGGCTGGTCATCGCGGGCTCCTAGACGGCCGCGGCGTCGAGGTCGGCGTCCGCGTCGAGGTCGGCGTCGAGGTCGGCGTCGAGGTCGGCGTCCGCGTCGGGTTCCGGCTCCGGTTCCGGCTCCGGGATGGGCTCCGCCTCGCCCTGCTCGGGCTCGACCTGGATCTCCGCCCCGGCGTCCGCCTCCACCTCGGGCCCGACGATGTCCTCGGTCGCGATCCCGAGCGGGGGGTTCCCCGGCCCGACGACGTCCTCGGTCCCGACGCCGAGCGGGGGGTTCCCCGGCCCGACGACGTCCTCGGTCCCGACGCCGAGCGGCGGGTTCTGCGGGCCGACGACGCCGGTGTTGCCGGGTTCCGCGGCGTCCGGCTCCCCGATGACGGTGTCGTCGCCCTCGATGATCGTGTCGTTGTCGTTGATGATCGTGTCGTTGTCCTGGATGGCCGTGACGTCGTTGACGACCGACGAGCTGTCGTTGAACGAGTCGTCGATGATCGTCACGTCGTCGTCGGAGTTGAACGAGTCGTTGAAGGTGACGTCGCGGTCGTCGATGGTGATGATGTTGGTCTCGGTCACCTCGGTGACGTGGAAGGTCGCCGTCGTGTGCTGGATGGCCTGGACGGGGTCGTCCCCGCCGCCGTGCCGGCCGCCGCCACCGCCGTGGCCCCCACCGCCCCCACCGCTTCCGCCGCTGTGCCCACCGCCGCCGTGCCCACCGCCGCTGTGCCCACCGCCGCTGTGCCCACCGCCGCCGTTCCCGTCGCCCCCGCCCGGGCGGAGCACGCCGGTGTCGCACATCTGCAGCTGCGCGTCGCGCACGTCCTGGCCGGTCAGGCCCTCGAGGCCCGCGTCGGCCAGCGCCTCCCGCGGGTTCTCGTCGAACTCCATGCGCTTGCCCTCGTCGCCCATGAGGTCGAGAAGGAAGTCGATCACTTGGGACAGCGCGATCACGGCTGTTCACCTCCGGGTCGGCCACCGGCCCCGCCCGCTCGTCGCGGTCCGGGGCCGGTGGGGATGGGTCAGTTGATGAAGTTGGCCAGGTCCAGGTCTGCATCGGCGTCGGAGTCCTGGTCGGCGTCGTTGTCCTGGTCCGAGTCCTGGTCGTTGTCCTGGTCGGAGTCGAAGACCTGGCTGGCGTCCGCGTCGACGTCCACGTCGGAGTCGGCGTCGCCGCCCGCCCCGCCGGAGGCGTCGGCGTTGCCGCCGAAGCCGCCGTCGCCGCCGACCCCGGTGCCGTTGGCGTCGCCGGTGTCCCCGAAGTTGATGTTGACGCCGTCGGCGTTGTTGCCGCCGCCCTGGGAGATGCCACCGGAGTTGCCCCCGATGCCCAGGCCGTTGCCGCCGTCGGCACTGCCGCCGACGGCCAGTCCGCCGTCGCCGCCGTCGCCGCCCTCGGTGTTGGTGGCCGTGGTGACGTCCTGGTCCTGGTCGCCGACCTGGGTGGTCTCCTGGTCGGAGACCTGGGCGCTCTCGTTCTGCTGGTCGGAGTCCTGCAGGAGGTTCTGGTCGAGGTCGAGGTCCTCGTTGAGGTTCGCGATGAAGCTCTCGACGTTGAACGAGCCGGTCATGGTGTTCTCCTCGGTTCGGGGGTTGCCGTTCTGGTACCGAGAACGATGGGCTCCGCGCGGCCCCCGCGGATCCGGGCGGCCCCCGGTCACCCCGCGGCCCGCTACCGGGATCCCGGTACGGCGGGGGCGCGTACTAGGGGATCCACCCGGTACTTCCGGCCCGGGTGTCTCCGGCGTGGCGATGCTGGCCTCTGTCCCGCACGGCGTCGGCGTTCCGACGGACAGCCATGGAGGAGAGACCGATGTACCAGCTGGGTGTGGACCTGGGCACGACCTGGTCGGCGGCCGCCGTGTGCCGGGCCGGAGCGGGCGCGGCCGAACCGGTCCGGCTCGGCGAGCACGGCCACGCCGTCGCGTCGGCGGTGTACGCGGGAGCCGACGGGTCGTTCCTGCTGGGCGAGGCGGCCGAGCGCCGCGCACTCTCGGACCCCGACCGTGTGGTGCGCGAGTTCAAGCGCCGCATCGGCGACCCGACGCCCGTACTCGTCGGCCGCGAACCGGTGCCGGCCGAGGTGCTGGCGGCACGGTTCATCGCCGCGCTGGTGCGGCAGGTGTCGCAGCGCGAGGGCGCCCCGCCGTCCCGGATCGCGGTGACGCACCCCGCGGGGTGGGGGCCGCACAAGATCTCCGCGCTGCGCGCCGCGCTCGCCGCGCACGGGGTCGGGCCGGTGCTGCTGCTGACCGAGCCGCAGGCCGCCGCCGTCGGGTACGCGAGCGCCGAGCGGGTCGAGCCCGGTTCGGTCGTCGCCGTCTACGACCTGGGCGGCGGCACGTTCGACGCCGCCGTCGTGCGCAAGGACCCGCGCGGCGGGTTCGCGCTGCTCGGCACGCCGGAGGGCATCGAGCGCCTGGGCGGCGTCGACTTCGACGAGGCCGTGTTCGCCCACGTCCGCGACGCGCTCGGCCCCGCGTGGGCGGAGCTCGACGGCACCGACCCCGCTGTGCTGGAAGCCGTCGCGAGGCTGCGCCGGGAGTGCACCGCGGCGAAGGAGGCGCTGTCGGTCGACACCGTCGTGAACGTGCCGGTGATGCTCCCCGGCCTGCACACCCGCGTGCGGCTGGGCCGCGCCGAGTTCGAGGACATGATCCGCCCGGCCGTCGCCGAGACCGTCGACTCGTTGTCGCGGGCCCTGGACTCCGCGGGCGTCGCCCCCGCCGATCTCGCGGCGCTGCTGCTGGTCGGCGGGTCGTCGCGGATGCCGCTGGTCACGGAGCTGGTCTCGGCCGGGATCGGGCGGCCCGCTTCGGTCGACGCCGACCCGAAGGGTGTCATCGCCGCCGGCGCGGCCCTGGTCGCCCGGGGCCCGCAGGCACCCGTGGTCGAGGCGCTGGCCGCGCACGGGGCGAGTGCGGTGGCGGCCGACGACCGGCCCCCGACGCAGGGGGTGCGGGACGGGTCCGTCCGGGACGCGACCTTCCGGGACGCGGCTTCCCGGGACGCGACCATCCGGGCGGCGACGGTGCGCGACGAGGTCGTCCGCCGTGCCCGGGCCGGGGAGCAGCACCGGAGCGGGACGGGCGGGTTCGGACCCGTGGCCGGTGGACCCGTGGCCGGTGGGGTTGTGGCCGGTGCGGGTGCCGACGCCCCACCCACCTCCGCGCTGCGCCCCCCGCGCCCGGTCCGGCCGATCTCCGAGGGCGCGGCGCGCCGGGAGTTCCCGCGGAAGCTGGTGGGCGTCGTCGCGGCCGCGGTGCTGGCCACCGCCGTGCTGGGCGGGGCGATCGCTTTCGCGAGCCGTCCCGCCACGGGGGCCGCGGCGTCGACACCCGAGCCGACGCCGATCAGCAGCGCCGGCCCGTCGACGCCGACGACCGAGCAGCCCCCGCCGTCGACGGAGGCCCCGCCGCCCGTGTCACAGGACCGGGACCCGGCGCCCGCCCCGCGGACGGCACCGCGCACCGTCGCACCGCCCGCCCCGACCACGGCGCCGCCGCCGCCGCCGACGGCGCCCCCCACCACCGAGCCGCCGACGGCGCCCCCGACCACCGAGCCGCCGACCGGTCCCCCCACGCTCCCGGAGGCGCCGGCTTCCCGCGGTGTCGAGACCGTCGGTGCGAGCGGCGCGCCGACGGGGGCGGGCCCGGTCTCCGGGGTCGAGGTGCCGGCGAGCGACGTCGCCGGCGTGACGTGAGATCACTTTCGGACCTGTTCGCGATGCCGACGAGGGTGGGAGACTCCGGCACCCGTCCGTGTCCGTCGCTTCCCGGGGAGGTCGCGTGTCCGAGCCCGAGGAGTTCCTGTCGAGCCTCGACGACGCCGGGCGCGCCGCCCTGACCGCGCGCGGGCGGCACCGGCGCTGGCCCGCGGGCTCGTCGCTGTTCCTGGAGGGCGACCGGTCGAGCACCGTGGTCGTCGTCGTCAGCGGTCGGGTGAAGGTCTTCTCCATCACCGAGCAGGGTGAGGAGGTGGTGCTCGCGGTGCGCGGTCCCGGTGCGCTGCTCGGCGAGCTGTCGGCCGTCGACGGGACGCCGCGCGGCGCGTCGGTCGCCGCGCTGGAAGCGGTGGTCGCCCTCGTCGTGCCGGGGCCGGACTTCGTCGCCTTCCTGACCGACCGCCCGGGCGCCGCGATGGCCCTGCTGCGGCTGGTCACCTCCCGGCTGCGCGACGCCGACCGCAAGCGCGTCGAGTTCGGGGCGTTCGACATCGCCGCGCGGGTCGCGGGACGGCTCGTCGAGCTGGCCGACCGCTTCGGCGAGCCGGTCGCCGACGGCGTCCGGATCCCTGTTCCGCTGTCGCAGGACGAGCTGGCGGGGTGGGTCGGCGCGTCGCGGGAGGCCGTCGCGAAGGCGCTGCGGGTGCTGCGCGAGCGGGGCCTGGTCACCACCGGGCGGCGCACGATGACCGTGCTCGACATCGACGGGCTGCGCAGGCGGGCCCGTGGTTGAGCGCACGCGGGGCGTCCCCGCCCGGGTCGTGGTGTGGGCGTTCCACCTCACGCTGCCCCTGGCCGGGCTGGGGCTGCTGCTCGCGGTACCCGCCGCGGACGTCCGCCTGGAGCACCATCCGACGCACTTCTGGCTGATCGCGCTCGCCGCCGCGCTCAACGTCGGGCTGGCGGTGCTCGTGGCGCGGGCCGCCCGCCGCCACGACGACGCCCGGTTGTTGCTGGTCGGGCTCGCTTTCCTGACCGCCGCCCTGTTCCTCGGGCTGCACGCGCTGGCCACGCCCGGGGTGCTGCTGGGCAGCCGCAACGGCGGGTTCGCCCTGGCCACGCCGGTCGGGTTGGCGCTCGCCGCGCTGTTCACGGCGGCCTCGGCGCTCGACCTCCCGTCGGCCACGGTCCTGCGCCTCGCCCCCTGGCTGCGGCGCGGGCTGCTCGCCGTCGCCGCGCTGTGGGGCGTCGTCTCGCTCGCCGGGCTGCCGCCGCTGGCCGACCCCGCGATCGCGGAGGAGCTCTCCGGCCCGCTCGTCGCCGTCGCGGTCACGGCGGTGCTGCTCTACGGCGTCGTCGCCGTCCGCTACCTCCGGCTCTACCGGCGCCGCCGCTCGGTGATGCTGCTGTCGATCCTGACGGCCAACGTGCTGCTGGCCGAGTCGATGATCGCCGTGGTGCTCGGCCCGAGCTGGCACCTCACGTGGTGGCTGTGGCACGTGCTGATGTCGCTGGCGTTCGGCTACATCGCCTACAGCGCGTACGCGGGCTACCAGGCCGAGGGCGCCACCACCGGGCTGTTCGACGGCGTGCGCACCGAGGAGACGGTGCAGGCCGTGCGCGCGGAGTACGGGGCCGCGCTGGAGGCACTCGTGTCGGCGGTGCGCCGGCAGGAGGCGGGGGAGATCTCCGCCGACGAGATGGGACTGATCACCGCGGGGATGGCGTCGCGGTTCGGGCTGACGGAGGGCCAGACCGCCGTCCTCGGCCGCGCCGCGTCCGCCCTGCGCGGGGAGCGCGAGCAGATCGAGCGGCTCGGGGTCCTCGTCGCGATCGGGCACGAGTCGCGCGTGCGCCTGGCCGAGGACGATCTGCTGCGCCGCGCCGTCACCCGCGTCGCCGCGGGCTTCGGCGGCCACGCCGTGCGGATCGGCCTGCTCGCCGACGGCGTCCTGCGCTATCCCGACGACCTGTCCACCGACCGGACCTGGACCACCGACGTCGACCTGCCGACGGGGCTCGACCCCGTCGAGACCGGCGACGACGTGCTCGCCTGCCCCCTGACCGTCAAGGACCTCCCGGCCGGTGTGCTGCTCGTGCGGCGGCCCGGGGGCTTCACCGACCGCGACCGCTCCCTGCTCGCCTCGCTGGCCAGCCAGCTCTCGATGGGCATGGAGAACGCTCGGCTCTACCACCAGCTCGACGGCCTGTTCCGCCAGTACATGTCGCCCGACGTCGCCACCGCCCTGCTCGCCGACCCGACGCAGGCCGCACTCGGGGGCGCCGTCGTCGACGTCACCGCGGTGTTCGCCGACCTGCGCGGCTTCACCACGTTCTCTGAGACGGCGAGCCCGGAGGAGATCGTCGTCCTGCTCAACCGGTACTTCGAGGTCGCCACCGCCGCGGTGCTCGCCGAGGGCGGCACGGTCGTCCAGTTCGTCGGCGACGCGATGATGGCGCTGTTCAACGCCCCCGCCCGCCAGCCCGACCACGCGCTGCGCGCCGTCCGCGCCGCGCTGGCGATGCAGGAGGGCATCGCCGGGATCGCCGACGCCGACGGCCCGACGTTCCGGGTCGGGATCAACACCGGGCCCGCACTCGTCGGCAACATCGGCAGCACCGCCCTGCGCAACTTCAACGCGATGGGGGACGCGGTGAACGTCGCCGCGCGGCTGGAGTCGGCGGCCGAGCCGGGGCAGGTCGTGATCGGGGAGGCCACACGGCTGCTGCTGCCCGACGGGGTGGTCGTCGAGCCGCTGGGGGAGCTGACGGTCAAGGGGCGGACCGGGCCCGTCACGGCGTTCCGGTTGCGAGCCCTGGCCGGGGTCGACGCGTAGCGCGTATCCCCGGCCGGTCCGGCCGCTCTGTGTCGGAGTACCGGTTCGCACCGGTCGTCGGACCTCCTGCGCCGGGCGCCGCGGCGGGACCGTGTGCGGGCACCCGCCGACACGTCAGGGGACGGACCCATGAAGAGATACGCACCACTGCTCACGCTGGGGGCGGTCGCCGTGCTCGGCGGCGGGCTGCTGGCGGTCGATGTGTTCACCGACCCGGGGCGGGCCGCCCCCGCGGCCGCGGCCGCACCGGTCGTCCCGGAACCCACCGGAGAACCCGCGGCGGCGGTGCCGGAACCACCCGCCGTCGTGGAGTCGGTGTGGGCGGGGCGGTCGTCGGGGGACGAGGTGACGGTCGCCGTCGCGGTGAAGGACGGGCGCGCGGTCGCCTACGTCTGCGACGGCGACCGGGTCGAGGCCTGGCTGGAGGGCACGCTGACCGGTGCGGACCTCGCGCTGACCGGGGCCGACGGGGCCGTGCTCACCGGCACGGTCGACGAGACCGCGGCACTCGGCTCGGTCTCGGTGGGCGCGGGCACGTGGCCGTTCGCGGCGAAGGTCGTGCAGGCCCCCGACGGTCTCTACGACGGGCGGGTGAACGTCGACGGGGTCGCCGTCCGCATCGGCTGGGTCTCCGTCGACGGCACGGTCACGGGGGGTGCTCGGGCCGCGGGGGAGGTCGTCGCGGCCCCGCCGCTGGACCCGGCCGCCCCCGACGGGGTCGTGCTCGACGGCGTGCCCGTCACCGTCTCGCTCGTCGACGGCGCGGCCGAGGGGGTGGCCCGGTGAGCACCCCCTACGACGACCCGGCGACCGAGCCGCACCTCCCGCTGCGCCCCGCCGCCGACCTCGTGCCGCCACGCACACCGTCGACGGACGGTGCGCGCCGTCCGGACGGCGCCGGTGGGTCGGGATCGCGCGGCCCCGCCGAACCCGCGCCCGTCGCCCCGCGCGCCGGGTGGCTGCTCGCCGCCGGCGTCGGAGCCGCGGTGGCCGTCGGGATCGGGGTCTACGGCCGCCTCCACGAGCCGACGTTCTTCGCCGTCAACGTCGGCGGCTTCTCCAGCGGCACGTCGGCGAAGGCGTGGCTGGCGACCGCCGCGTTCGCCCTCGCGCTCGTGCAGCTCGGGTCGTCGCTGGTGATGTACGGGCGGTTCCCGCGGATCACCGCACCGGCGTGGACCGGCACGCTGCACCGCTGGTCGGGCCGGGTCGCGGTGCTGCTGACGGTGCCGGTCGCGATCCACTGCCTCTACGCGCTCGGGTTCCAGTCCGGGGAGCCGCGGGTGCTGGTGCACTCGCTGTTCGGCTGCTTCTTCTACGGCGCGTTCGTGGCGAAGATGCTGCTCCTGCAACGGTCCGGGTCGCCGAAGTGGAGCCTGCCGGTCTTCGGTGGGGCCGTGTTCACCGCGCTCGTCGGCCTGTGGCTCACCTCCTCGCTCTGGTTCTTCACCACCTCCGGCCTGACCTTCTAGGGAGTCGACCATGACCGGCATCGAGATCGGCAGGCGCACCGTCCTGTGCGGGACGGCCTGCGCCGTGCTCTCCGGCTGCGCCGGGTACGGCTCCGGCCGGGCCGTCGCCGCACCCGCAGCGGCGGGCGGCACCCCGCTCGCCACCGTCGCCGACGTCCCGGTCGGGGGCGGGTTGATCCTCGCCGCGCAGGACGTCGTGCTCACGCAGACGGTCGCCGGGACCGTCCGCGCGTTCACCGCGACCTGTACCCACCAGGGCTGCGTGGTCGCCGACGTCACCGGCGGCACGATCAACTGCACCTGCCACGGCAGCAGCTTCGCCCTCGACGGCACGGTCGTCGCCGGGCCGGCCCCGGCCCCGCTCGCGGAGAAGGCGATCGTGGTCGCCGACGGCGCGATCACGCTGGCCTGAGCCGCGCAGCTCCCGGCGCGTCCCGCCGTGCGCGGACGGCCACGGTCTCGCGGTTCAGGCGAGCCCGTCGCGCTGCTCCGCCACGAACGCCGCGTCCACCGGGTCGCCGTGCCCGGGCACCACGACCCGTGGGCGCAGTGCGAGCAGGGCGTCGAGGGTCCCGGGCCACTCCGCGGCCACCGAGTCCGGCCCGACCGACGGCGGCGCGCCCTGCTCCACGAGGTCGCCGGCGAACACCACGTCGTCGACGTGCACGACCAGGTCGTGGTCGGTGTGCCCGCGGCCGGGGTGCGCCAGCGCGACGGTTCGTCCGCCGAGGTCGAGGACGGTCGGGGCGGCGGCGTCGGGCAGCGGGGGATCGGTGCAGGCGAGGGCGGCGGCGGTGTCGTCGTCGCCGCGGTCGCGGTAGTACGCCGACCACTCCGCGCGCTGGGCCGCCGCCGTCGCGACGATCGCCGCCCGGCAGGCGGGGTGCGCGAACACCGGGCAGGGCCGGAAGGCGGCGGTGCCGAAGCAGTGGTCGAAGTGCGCGTGGGTGATCGCGACGACCAGCGGCAGCGCGATGAGGGCGCGCACCGCGGCGGCCCACTCGACGCCCTGGCGGGCGTCACCGCGGGTGTCGACCACCAGCGCGCGCTCGCCCCCGAGCACGAGCCCGACGGTGAGGTCGAGCTCGCGGTACCGGCGCGCGAACACCCCGTCACCGACCTCCACCCACCGCCCGTCCATGATCACCGCCCGCGGTGCGGGGCGGCCACATCCGGCTGTGTCGCACCGCATCCGGTGATCATGCGAGGAACCCGTCGTCGGTGCGTCGCGGGGCCGCGCCGCTCCTGTCGAGGTCGGCGGCCAGGTCGACGTCGGCACCGAACCCGTCGGCCACCAGCTCCAGCCCGGACGCCAGCCGCCCCAGCACGCCGCGCAACCCGCGGGCCCGCGCTGCGACGAACAGGTCGACGGCGGCGTCGGCCTCGGGGGAGCGGTCCTCCAGCGCCGCGGCGATCGCCCCCGCACCCAGGGCGTCCTCGACGGCGACCCGCATCGTGGCGTCCGGCCACCGCTCGCCCGCCGGTACGAGACCGACCGGCCCGTCGACGCCGCGCAGGGCCGCCGCGACCGCGGACGCGTTGCGCAGGCACCCCGCGAACAGCTCGACGCCCGGCCCGACGGCCGCGCAGAGCGTCGCGCCGTTGGGGGAGGCGAGCGCGAGCCGGGTCCCGGCGGCCAGTCCGACCAGCGACGACGGTCGCAGCGACGGTCCGGTTCCGTACCGGTCGCCCGCGGTGACGGCCCCCGCCGTGGCCGCGGCGGCCGGGTCCGACCGGCGTTGCGGCAGCACCGACGCCCCCTGCCCGACGACCACGTCCACCGACGTGCAGAACGACAGGACGTCGATCACGACCACGGCCGCGCACTCCGCGGCCAGCAGTGCCGCACCCTCGACGCCCCACTCGAGACGGACGCGGTGCGCGCGCTGGCGGTGCTCGGTGCGTGCGGTCATGCGGTCGACGCTAGATCCGCGATAGCCGTCGAACCAGTCATCCCGTCGAGGGTGTGGGCGCCGAGCGCGACGAGGTCGCCCAGGAACCGGGCGGGATCGTCGGCGCCGAGCGAGACCGTGCGCGTCGCGTCGTCGACGGGCGTGACCCGGTGCCGGCAGCAGCGTGGCAGCCGCGCCCGCACGACCTCGGCGGGCGCCGCGACCGTCGCCGTGGCCGTGAACCGGTACGGCGCCGCGGTGATCGCACTGCGGACCAGCGCGGCGGCGTCGGCGGGCGGCTCGCGCGGGGTGGAGCGCAGCCGCACCGGTTCCGGGTCGACGACACGGTCGACGCGGAAGGTGCGCCGGTGGTCGCGGTGCAGGTCGTTGGCGACGAGACACCAGAGGTGTACCTGCTCCAGCTCGGCGAGCGCCCGTGGCGCCGTCTCTCCCCGATGCCTGCGACGCCGGTGACCGTGCGCAGCCCCACCACGACCGCGACGGCCTCCTCGTCGTCGAGCAGCAGCGACAACCTCCGCAGCACCGTGGTCGCCGGGTCCGCCGTGCCGAGCGTGGTGACGCCGGATCTCCCCGGCGGGGTGCTGTCGCGCCCGCCCGCCGTCGCGGACGTCGTGGGACACCCGATCCCGCTCACGACGCCGTGAGGGCGGGCTCGTCGAACTGGGTGTGATGCAGCTCGGCGTAGCGTCCGTCCGCGGCCATGAGCTCGGCGTGCGTGCCGCGCTCCACGACCCGGCCCGCCTCCAGCACCAGGATCAGGTCGGCCGCGCGGACCGTGGAGAGCCGGTGGGCGATGACCAGAGCGGTGCGGCCCTCCAGCGCCGCGGCCAGTGCCTCCTGCACCGCGGCCTCGGAGGTGGAGTCGAGGTGGGCGGTGGCCTCGTCGAGCACCACCACCCGCGGCGAGACCAGCAGCAGCCGCGCGATCGTCAGCCGCTGGCGCTCCCCGCCGGACAGGCGGTAGCCGCGCTCGCCGACGATCGTGTCGAGACCGTCGGGCAGCGACGCGACGAGGTCGGCGAGGCGGGCGCGGCGCAGCGCCGACCAGATCTCGTCCTCGTCGGCCCCCGGGCGGGCGAGCAGCAGATTGGCCCGGATCGACTCGTGGAACAGGTGCCCGTCCTGGGTGACCAGCCCGATCGCGCCGCGCAGGTCGTCGAACGAGAGGTCGCGCACGTCGACCCCGCCGATCCGCACCGACCCGGAGTCGGTGTCGTAGAGCCGGGGGAGCAGCTGCGCGATGGTGGACTTCCCCGCCCCGGACGACCCGACCAGCGCGATCATCTGCCCGGCCGGGGCCGTGAACGAGACCTCGTGCAGCACCTCCTCGCCCCCACGTGAGTCGAGCTGGGCGACCTCCTCCAGCGACGCCAGCGACACCTTGTCGGCCGAGGGGTAGCCGAAGCGCACCTCGTCGAACTCGACCGAGAGCGGCCCGTCGGGCAGCGTCGCGGGGTCGGCCGGCTCGGCGATCAGCGGCACCAGGTCGAGGATCTCGAAGACCCGCTCGAAGCTGACCAGCGCCGTCATCACGTCGAGCCGGGCGTTCGCCAGTGCCGTGAGCGGCGCGTACAGGCCGGTGATCAGGAGCGACAGGGCCACCACGTCGCCGGTGGCCATCCCGCCCGACAGCGCGAAGTACCCCCCGAGGCCGTAGACCAGGGCCAGCGCCAGGGCCGAGACCAGCGTGAGCGCCGTGACGAAGATCCACTGCACCATCGCGGTGCGGACGCCGATGTCGCGCACCCGCGCCGCCCGCGCGACGAACTCCGCCGTCTCGTCGGCCGGGCGCCCGAACAGCTTGACGAGCGTGGCGCCCGGCGCGGAGAACCGCTCGGTCATCTGCGTGCCCATCCGCGCGTCGTGCTCGGCGGACTCGCGCTGCAGCACCGCGAGCCTGCGGCCGACCCGCCGCGCGGGCAGCACGAACACCGGTAGCAGCACCAACGCGAGCAGCGTGACCTGCCAGGACAGCGTGAGCATCACCCCGAGCGTGAGCGTCAGCGTGACGACGTTGCCCACCACCCCGGACAGCGTGTCGCTGAACGCGCGCTGCGCCCCGATGACGTCGTTGTTGAGCCTGCTGACCAGCGCGCCCGTGCGGGTGCGGGTGAAGAAGGCGACGGGCTGGCGCTGGACGTGGTCGAACACCGCGGCCCGCAGGTCGAGGATCAGGCCCTCGCCGAGCGTGGAGGACAGCCAGCGCTGGCCCACCCCGAGCCCGGCGACGGTGACGGCGATGACCGCGATGAGGGCGGCCAGCCCGGCGACGGTGCCCACCGGGCCACCGTCGACGATGGCGTCGACGACCCGCCCCGCGAGGACCGGCGTGGCCACCGCGAGTGCGGCCCCCACGACGCTGAGCACCAGGAACACGCTCAGGCGCCGCCGGTGCGGGCGGGCGAACCCGCCGATCCGGCGCAGCGTGGCGCGCGAGAACGGCCGCCGCTCGTCGTGCGCGTGCGCGGCCTGGTACATCGAGCTCCAGGCCACCATCTCCATGCTCATGGGTCTCCCTGCGTGGTGGTCTCTGCAGTGTGGCGGTGGGCACCGACACTTTCCGGAACGGACGCTAGGAGCTGAACCGGACTGGAGGTCAAGCCCTCCGTCCGCCACGACCGGACGATCTCTGACAACCTTGCGCGGTGACGACGGGCCAGGGGACGACGAGCGAGGGCGCCAACCGGGGCCGGGGGACCGCCATCGGTGACGGCGTGAGCTGGACGGCCCGGTGGAGCCTGCGGCTCATCCTGGTCTCGGCCGGGGCGGTGGTGCTCTGGGTGCTGATCGGCGCGCTGTGGTCGGTGGTGCTGCCGACGCTGCTCGCCGTGATCCTGGCGACGGTGCTGTGGCCGCCCACGGCGTGGCTGCGCGCGCATCGCTTCCCGCCCGCTCTCGCGGCGGGCACGGTCCTGCTCGGCGGCATCGTCGTGCTGGCCGGGCTGCTCACGCTGATCAGCACCTCGGTGTCCGGGAGCATCGGGCAGATCGCGTCCAGCGCCTCCACCGGCATCCAGGCCATCCGCGACTGGCTCTCCGGGCCTCCGCTCAACCTCGGCCAGAGCCAGCTCGACGACTACATCCAGCAGGCCACCGCGCAGCTCCAGCAGAGCGTGTCGACGATCGCGAGCAGCGTGGTCACCGGCGTCGGGGGCGTCGCGTCGGGCGTCGTCACGGCCCTGCTGACGCTGGTGCTCGCGTTCCTGTTCGTCAAAGACGGGCCGCGGTTCCTGCCGTGGGTGCGGACGGTCGCGGGGGACGGCGCGGGCGGGCACCTCGCCGAGGTGTTCCGACGCATCTGGAAGACCCTCGGCGACTTCATCCGCACGCAGGCGATCGTCAGCCTCGTCGACTCGGTCCTGATCGGCGCGGGGCTCCTGATCCTCGGCGTCCCGCTCGCGCTCCCGCTGGCCGTGCTCACGTTCCTCGCCGGGTTCGTCCCGATCGTCGGGGCGATCGTCGCGGGCGCGCTGGGCGTGCTGGTCGCATTGGTGAGCAACGGGTTCACCACCGCCGTCATCGTGCTGGTGATCATCGTCGCGGTGCAGCAGATCGAGGGCAACGTGCTGCAGCCGATCCTGCAGTCGCGCAGCCTCGGGCTGCACTCCGCCGTGGTGCTGCTCGCGGTCACCGGCGGCAGCACGCTCTACGGGATCGCGGGTGCCTTCCTCGCGGTGCCCGTCGTCGCCGCGGCGGCGGTGCTCGTGCGGTACCTGGGGGAGCGGATCGACGAGCGCACGGGCGTGGTGGGCACCCCGGACGCGGCCGTGCCGGACCCGGGCCCGGCCACCTACACCGACGGTCCGACGCCACCGGAGGACGAGGCGGCCGAGGACGCCGACCCCGAGCCCGGTCGCGGCCCGGACGACGACCCCGGTGAGGTCGCGGAGAAGCGGATTTGATCACCGCTAGGCTCGGCGCGTCGCCGCCCACAGGGGTGGCCCCGCGCGAAAGGCGCATGTCATGAGTCCTGTGGACGAGATCCTGTCGCAGATCCCGATGAGCCAGCTGGCCGGCCGGCTCGGGGTGGACGAGAAGACCGCCGAGGCCGCCACGCGGCAGGCGCTGCCCGCGCTGCTGGGCGGCATCCAGGCCAACACCGACGACCCGGGCGGCGCGTCGTCGTTCGCGAACGCCGTGCAGCAGCACGACACCGGGCTCGCCGCGGGCGGCGTCGACCTCGGTCAGGTCGACACCGCCGACGGCGACAAGATCGTCGGCCACGTGTTCGGCGCGAACCGCGGCCAGGTCGTGCAGCAGCTCGGCAGCACCGGTGCGCTCGGTGGCAAGGTGGGCCAGGACCTCATCGCCCAGCTGCTCCCGATCCTCGCCCCGATCGTCATGTCGTGGCTGGCCTCGAAGCTGACCGGCGGCGCCGCGACGGCCCCCGCCCCGACCCCGCAGGCCCCCGCGGGCGGTGGCGGCATCGGCGACGTGCTGGGCGGCATCCTCGGCGGCGTGCTGTCCGGCGGCGGCTCCGGCGGCGCCCCCGACATCGGTGACCTCCTCGGCGGCCTCCTCGGCGGCGGCCGCAAGTAGTCCCCCCCGCCCCCCCCCCGCCCCGCCCCGCCCCGCCCCGCCCCCGCCCCGCCCCCGCCCCCGCGTTGCAGTGGGGTGGCTCCACTCCAACCGGGTTGCAGCAGAGCCACACCACTGCGACCCGCGACCGGGTCCTGGGCGGGGCGCGAGCGGCCGCGGTGCGCGGGCCGGCCTCCCGGGCTACAGCGCCACGAACATCGCGCGGCCCCGGTCGTCGGTCTCCGCGCCCAGCAGCTCCGCCACACCGTCCGCGAACCGCCGAGCCGACCACGCCGCGGCCAGCGCGTCGAGCACGTCGTCCAGGCGTGCGCCGGCGGGGAGGTCGGCCAGCGCCGCGGGGACGTCGAGCCAGCGGCTCAGGGCGGCGAGCCGCTGCCCGGCGCCGCGCGCGGTCTTCTTCGACGCGAACCCGACGTCCGGCGCGAGCCGGCGCAGGGCCAGCTCCGGGTGCACCTCGACGACGTGCGCCGGACGGTCGGGCAGCGCGTCCCAGTCGAGGATCTTCGGGCCGATGTGGAAGCTCTGCAGGCTGATCGCGCGGCCGGTGAGCCGGCGGGCCACGGCGCACGCATCGCCGTGGGTGCCGGCGGCCAGCACCTCCCGCGGTGGGGCCGGGAACACCGAGGACCGGGCGCGGCCCAGCGCGCGGGCCGTCTCGACGTCGCACGCGCGAGGGGCACCGCCCACCGGCAGCCCGAGCGGGATGTCGACCCCCACCGCGGCGCACCCCGCCGTCACGGCCAGCACCGCGGCGGCGTCCGCGCACACCGACCAGCCGACGTCCCCGGCCTCGACGCGGGCCACCACCCACCCGCCGGGAACCCCGTCCACCCCGGCCACCGCGCTCATGGGGCAGGATCATTCCGTGCGCGTCTACCTCGGTTCCGACCATGCCGGCTTCGAGCTCAAGGGCAAGCTCATCGAGCACCTGAGCACGCTGGGCCTCGAGCCGATCGACATCGGCCCGTTCGCCTACGACCCCGACGACGACTACCCGCCGTTCTGCATCGAGACGGCCCTGCAGACGGTGGCGGACCCCGAGAGTCTCGGCGTCGTCATCGGCGGGTCGGGCAACGGTGAGCAGATCGCCGCCAACAAGGTGCCCGGCTGCCGCGCGGCCCTGGCCTACAACGACGAGACCGCGCGCCTGGCCCGCGAGCACAACGACGCGCAGGTCGTCGCGATCGGCGCGCGGATGCACATCCTGGAGCAGTCGCTCTCCATCGTGGAGACGTTCCTGACCACCGGATTCTCCGAGAACCCGCGCCACCAGCGGCGCATCGACATGCTCACCACCTACGAGAGCACGGGCGAGTCACCCGGCGTGCCCGAGTAATGCCGGAAGGCCACACGCTCCACCGACTGGCCCGGACCCACAAGCGGCGCTGGGTGGGCCACGAGGTCGAGGTCAGCAGCCCGCAGGGCCGCTTCGCCACCAACGCCGAGATCGTCGACGGTCGGACGCTGGAGCGCACCGAGGCCCACGGCAAGCACCTGTTCCACCATTACGGCCCGGATCTCGTCGTGCACGTCCACCTCGGGCTGTACGGGAAGTTCAGCGACGTCAAGGTGCCCGCCGACGCCCCGCGCGGGCTCGTCCGCATGCGGATCGTCGGGCCCACGCACTACGGCGACCTGCGCGGTCCCACCACCTGCGAGCTGATCACCGACCACGAGGCCGACGCCGTGCACGCCCGCCTCGGCGCCGACCCCCTGCGCTCCGACGCCGACCCGGACCGTGCGTGGGCCCGCATCTCCCGCTCCCGCGCGCCGCTGGCCACCCTGCTCATGGACCAGAGCGTCATCGCCGGTGTCGGCAACGTCTACCGGGCCGAGGCACTGTTCCGGCTCGGCCTCGACCCGCTGCTGCCGGGGAAGGCGCTCGGCCGCCCCACCTGGGACGCGCTGTGGGACGACCTCGTCGACATGCTCCGGGACGGCGTGAGACGCGGGAAGATCGAGACGTTGCGACCCGAGGACGACCCGCGGATGCTCGACGCACCCGACCGCGGCGCCCTGTGCGCGCGCCGGGTCTACACCTACCGCCGCACCGGTCGGCCCTGCCTGGTCTGCGGCACGCCGATCGCGCACGAGAAGCATCTGGCGCGCAACCTGTTCTGGTGCCCCACCTGCCAGCCCGCGGCGTGAGAGGGAACGGGCCCGCGCCGTCCGGGCACGGACGGCGCAGGCCCGGGCCGGTGACGAGAGGGGGGCCGTCACCGGCCGGGGGCCGGACGCGGATACGCGGTCCGGGGCCCCGTGCGTGGACTCGGTGCCGATGATCGCTTCGTTACCGCGGCGCCCGGCCCGGATCCGCCTACGCGGGCACCGCCTTCGCGGGCACCCCCTGTACCGGGGTCCCTCCCGTCGCGGCCAGCTCGGCCAGCCGGCGGATCGAGCACGGGAAGCGCTCGCGGTGGGCGCTGTGGCCGCGGCACCAGCCGTCGACGCCGGGGGAGTGCTCGGCGAGCAGTTGGGCGACCAGGTCGGGTGAGACGGCGAGCTGCGCCGCGCACTCGGTGAACAGATCTTTCGCCATGCCGACTCCCTGAGCTGTACCCGACTCCGGTCGTCGACGTCCGTGCGCCCGGGGCGGTTCGGTTCGACCCTCCGGCCGGGACCAGCCGATGGTCGCAGCACCTGCCGCCGGTGTTCACCCGTTGGGCGGACCGCCTCACCGGATCGGCCCTGCGGCGCGCCCGCACCCGTCACCCGGGGGTGATCAGGCGGGAGGCCACACCTGCCCCGGGTCCAGGTGCATCGGCAGGCCGAACTGCGGGAACAGCTTCGGGTCGATGAAGCTGTGCTGGGCGGCGATCAGGGCTCCCCGGAACTCCAGCAGCTGGATGCCCCACGGGTCGTGTCCGCCGCCGCCGTCGGGCCGGTAGGAGCCGAACCCGTGCAGCCCGTTGCCCGTGATCGGGAGCAGGCGCGAGCCCTCGCAGCCCGAGCCCGGTCCGACGAACCACTTCGCCATCTCGTCGCGGCCCTGGATCCACAGCTCGAAGGGCGGCATGGAGAGCACGGCGTCCTCGTGCAGCAGTGCGACCAGCCCCTGCACGTCGTAGCTCTCGAACGCGGTGACGTAGCGCGAGAGCAGGGCCTGCTGGTCGGCGGTGACGGGGGCCGCCTGCTCGACGTCGCGGGCGGCGAGGGTGGCGCGCGCCCGCTGCAGCGCGCTGTTGACCGACGCCACCGACGTCTCCAGGAGCTCCGCGACCTCGCTGGCCTGCCAGGCCAGTACCTCGCGCAGGATCAGCACCGACCGCTGTTTCGCGGGGAGGTGCTGCAGCGCGGCGACGAACGCCAGCCGGATGCTCTCCTTCGCCGCGGTGAGCTCCGCGGGGTCGGCCGTGGCGGGCAGCACGCGGTCGTCGGGCATCGGTCCGACCCACTCGTACTCCGGCCGGGTGGCGTCGGAGAAGGACTCGACCCGTGACGCCGGCCCCAGGTCGACCGGGCGGGCCCGGCGCTTCTGGCTGCGCAGCATGTCGAGGCAGACGTTGGTGGCGATCCGGTAGAGCCAGGAGCGTACCGCCGAGCGGCCCTCGAACCCGTCGGCCTTCTTCCAGGCGCGGATCATCGTCTCCTGGACGGCGTCGTCGGCCTCGAAGGAGGATCCGAGCATCCGGTAGCAGTAGCCGGTGAGTTCCCGGCGGTACTGCTCCATCTCCTCGGGCCGCAGGTCACTGGGGGTGGTGGTCGTCACGACGGCGACCCTACCGCCGCCCCCCGACAGGATGCGCCGATGATTTTCCGCCCCCCCGGCCGGTCATACCCGTGAACCCACGACGAGAGGAACCACGATGGCACTGCCCGAGATCGCCACCCGCGAGGAGTGGGTCGCCGCCCGCACCGCCCTGCTGGAGCGCGAGAAGGAGCTGACCCGTGCCCGCGACGCCGTCAACGCCGACCGCCGCAGGCTGCCGATGGTCGAGATCACCGCGGACTACCGCTTCGACGGCCCGGACGGCGAGGTCGGCCTGCTCGACCTGTTCGAGGGTCGCCGCCAGCTGATGGTCGGCCACTTCATGTTCCCGCCCGAGTGGGACGAGGGCTGCCCGAGCTGCTCGGCGGGCGCCGACGAGATGTCCGACGGCCTGTTCGACCACCTGCACACCCGCGACACCACGCTCGTGCAGGTCTCCCGGGCGCCGCTGGAGAAGATCGAGGCGTACAGGGCGAGGAAGGGGTGGACGTTCCCCTGGTACTCCTCGTACGGCACCACGTTCAACCACGACTTCGGCGTCACACTCGACCCCGCAGTCGCCCCGCCCGTCTACAACTTCCGGGAGCTGGAGTCCGACGAGTGGCCGCTCGAGCTGCCCGGCCTGAGCTGCTTCCTGCGCGACGGCGAGCGGGTCTTCCACACCTACTCGCAGTACGCGCGCGGCGCGGAGTCGACGGGCGGGTCCTACTACTTCCTCGACCTCACGGCGCTCGGCCGCCAGGAGGACTGGGAGGAGCCGAAGGACCGCTCCGCCGACGTCCGGGCCAACCATCCGGACTTCGCGAGCTGACCGGCGGGGTCAGGCAGGTGCAGCGTCGGCCGCGCGCAGCAGCTCCGCGACGTCGAGCCGGCGCATCGTGTACATCGCCTGCAGCACGCGGGCGGCACGGGCCGGGTCGGGGTCGGCGATCAGCGCCAGCAGCTCCACGGGCGTGACCTGCCAGGACAGTCCGAACCGGTCCTTGAGCCACCCGCACGGGCCCTCCTCCCCGCCGTCGGACAGCGCGTCCCAGTAGTGGTCGACCTCCTCCTGGCCCGTGCACCGGATCTGGAGCGAGACCGCCTCGGTGAACCGGAACTGGTCGCCCCCGTTCAGCCCGACGTAGGGCTGCCCGTCGAGGGTGAACTCGACGGTCAGCACCCCACCGTCGGGGTGGCGGGTGACGGCGCCGACGGCCGAGTTCGGGAACACCGAGACGTAGAACTCGGCGGCCTGCTCGGCGACGCCGACGTCGAACCACAGGCAGGGGGTGGTGGTGGGCACGGCTCCTCCTCGGGGTGGATGTGCGGGTAGGACGCCGGCCGTGCCCCGCACTCATCGTTCAGCTGCTCATGATCTGCGCGGCGGTGCGCCCGCTCGCCCGGCCCGGCTCCCGTCGGAACACCCGCGTCGACCAGACGCAGGCGGCGAGCGCGATCCCGACGCACCACGCCACGGCGACGAGGGCGGTGCCGGCGTCGGGTGTGCCGAAGAACAGCCCGCGCAGCGTCTCGTTGATCGGCGTGAACGGCTGGTACCGCACGAACCACCGCACGGCGGCGGGTACGGCGTCGGCCGGCACGAACGCACTCGACAGGACCGGGAGGACGAGCCCGATCTGCGCGAAGCCGTTGGCCCCCGCCGGGCTGCCCGCGACGAGCCCGAACGCCACACCGAGCCAGGTCGTCGCCACGGCGAGCAGGACCACGAGGCCCAGCGCGCCGATCCACCCCAGCAGGCCGGCGGTCGGCCGGAAGCCCAGTGCGACGGCGAGCGCGAGCGTCAGCAGCACGCTGACGACGGTGCGCAGCACGGCGCCCACGGCGGTGCCGTTGAGCACGGCGGACCGTGCGATCGCCATCGTGCGGAACCGGTCGATCACGCCCTCGGTCATGTCCATGCTGACGCCGACGGCCGTGCTGCCGATGCCGGACGCGACCGCCATGACGAGGATGCCGGGGGCGAGGTAGTCGACGTAGGAACCGCCCCCGGGGATCGCGGTGCCCAGCGCCCCGCCGAAGACGCCGACGAAGATCAGCATGAAGAAGACCGGCACCAGCATGCTGCTGACGGTGATCATCGGGTTGCGCACCGAGTGCGTGACGTCGCGGCGCAGCATGGTCAGGGAATCGGTGATCATCGGTTGCTCCCGGTGAGGGCGAGGAAGACGTCGTCGAGGTCGGGGGTGTGCACGGTCAGGCCGGCCACGGCGTCGGGGTCGAGCCGGTCGAGCAGGGCGCGCAACGAGCGGACGTCGCCGTCGCCGGGCACGTCGAGGGTGAGCGCGTCGTCGTCGCGGGCCCCGTCGACGACGAGCGCGGCCCGCCCCAGTGCGTCGGCGTCGGCGAAGCGCAGCCGCACGTGCCCGCCCGGGATGCGCCGCTTGAGCTCCTCCGCGGTGCCCTCGGCGACGAGGCGGCCGCCGTCGAGGACGCCGATCCGGTCGGCGAGCGCGTCGGCCTCCTCCAGGTACTGCGTGGTGAGCAGGACGGTGACGCCGCCCGCCACCAGGTCGCGGACGATGCCCCACATGGTGCGGCGGCTGCGGGGGTCGAGCCCGGTCGTCGGCTCGTCGAGGAAGATCACCTGCGGGTCGCCGACGAGCGTCATCGCCAGGTCGAGGCGCCGCCGCATGCCGCCGGAGTAGGTGCCGGGGGAGTCGCCCCCGGCGTCGGCGAGGTCGAAGCGCTCCAGCAGCTCGTCGGCCCGCCGCCGCCCCTCGGCGCGCCCGAGGTGGTGCAGGTCGGCCATCAGGACGAGGTTCTCCCGGCCGGTGAGCAGGGCGTCGACCGCGGAGAACTGGCCGGTCACGCCGATCACCCCGCGCACCGCGGCCGGGTCGCCGTGCAGGTCGTGGCCGCCGACGAGCACCTGCCCCGCGTCGGCGGCGACCAGCGTCGACAGGATCTGCACGGTCGTCGTCTTGCCCGCGCCGTTCGGCCCGAGCAGGGCGTAGACGGAGCCGCGGGCGACGTCGAGGTCGAGGCCGTCGAGCACGACGTGCTCGCCGTAGGACTTGCGCAGGCCGCGCACGTGGATGGTCATGGTCGTCCCCTTCAGGACCGGTGGATGTGGATGTCGCCGCCGGAGGTGCGGGCGCGCACCTCGACGGTCTCGTCGGACGTGCCGGGGCCGTCGGCGGCGTCGAGGTCGTTGTGCACCTCGCCCGCGGCCGAGTCGAGGTCGAGCCAGGCGGCGGTGCCGCGTCGGATGCCGAGGTCCAGCTCGCCGTAGGCCGTCGTCAGCGACACGGTGCCGCGCACGACCTCGCCGATCCGGATGCCGCCGTGGGCGGTGCGGGCCTCGATGTCGCCGAGTGCGCGCTCCACCTCGATCTCGCCGTTGACGCCGATCAGCCGCAGGTGCCCGGTGACCTCGCCGACGGTGATCTCGCCGTTGGTGTTGCGGACGGTGGCGCTGCCCTCGACACGCCCGACCCGGATGTCCCCGTCCTGGGAGGTGATCTCGGTCGGGCCGCCGGTGCGGTCCACGTCGATCTCCCCGCTGGACGCCGTGAGGTGCAGTGCGGCGGTCTCGGCGAGCCGGATACCGCCCCAGTCGGTGCGCAGCCGGCAGTCGCCGAGCCTCCCGGAGGCGTGGAGGCCGCCCGCGACGACGCCGCGCACGTCCGAGTCCTCCGGGAGGTCGATCGTGACCTCGACGACGCCGCTGCGGAGCATGTCGAGCAGCCCGCGGCGGCGCTGCGGGGGCACGGTCACCGTCAGCATGCCGTCGGCGAACGCGATGTGGGCGCCGTCGGCGGCCTCGGCGGCGACGGCGTCGGACGGCCTGCTCGGGCGGATGTCCACGACGGTGTCGGTGCGTTCGCTCGCGGTGATCCGGACCTCCGCGGCCGGGAGGTCGAGGCTGACGGTGATCGGCTTCGGGGTGTCGAAAACGGGCATGGCTGTGCCCTCCAAGGGTGTCGGACGAGACGTTTCTGCTGGTGGGGGTGTTACCGGACCCAGCCGGTGTAGCGCCGGCCACCGCGCTGGGTGTGGCGACGGTCGGGCTCGACGGCGGCGCCCGCGGCCCGGACGAGCCACGCGTTCACCGACAGCCCCTCGGCCGCGGCCGCCGCCTCGATGCGGACCTTCAGGTGCTCGGGCAGGCGGAAGTTGATCCGGGCGGTGGTGCCGTCGTCGACGGGGTCGGCCGCCGCCGGTTCCGGTGGCGCCATCTCTGGCGCCACCGCGGCGCCATCCGGAGTGGCGACGACGAACGACGGCTCCCGCCCCCGCAGCCGGAGGTCGACCGAGCCGGGGGCGAGGTCGCGGGTGATCTCGGCGGCGGCCGCGGACAGGGCATCGAGCAGAGTCAGTCGAACCGCCGGCGCCAGTGCGGCGGTCAGTCGTTCGGCGAGCGCACGGGCGTCGTCACCACCCGCCTCGGCGGCCACCGCCAGTTCGCGCCGGAGGCCGTCGACATAGGGCGTCAGGTCCATGACGCCATAGTGACACCATTATGGCGCCAGTGGCAATACCATGGTGTGGGCGGGTCATGCTTCGGTCAGCCCGACCAGGGCCGGTGGCAGCGGCTCCCGGTGCAGGACGCCGAGGCGCTGGGTGGCGCGGGTCAGGGCGACGTAGAGATCGGCCGCCCCCTGCGGCCCCTCGGCGAGGATCCGCTCCGGCTCCACGACCAGGACGGCGTCGAACTCGAGGCCCTTCGTCTCCGACGCCGGCACGCCCCCCGTCCCGATCACGACGCTGGTGCCCTCGCGCCCGGCCTCGTCCCGCACGAACGCCTCGACGGCGGCGGGCAGTTCGTCCGCGGTGACCCTCCGGGACCACGGCGCCACCCCGCACGCCCGGACCGACTCCGGCGGCCGGACCCCCGGCGCGAACTCCGCGAGCAGGGCCGCGGCGACCGCCATGATCTCCGCCGGGGTGCGGTAGTTGACCGTCAGCGACCGGTAGGCCCAGCGGTCGGGCACGTAGCGGTCCAGCATCGAGCCCCACGACGTCGCCCCGGCCGCCGACCGGCGCTGCGCGAGGTCGCCGACCACCGTGAACGACCGGCTCGGGCAGTGCCGCATGAGCACGCGCCAGTCCATCTCCGAGAGCTCCTGGGCCTCGTCGACGACGACGTGCCGGTACGTCCAGTCCCGGTCCGCCGCGGCGCGCTCGACGAGCTCGCGGGTGTCCACCTCGACGAACCGTTCGGCCAGCACCTCGGAGTGGGTGAGGTCCTCGATGCGCACCCCGAGATCCTCGTCGAGCTCCTCGCGGTCGAGCGCGAGCACCTGCAGCGTCCCCGCCGCGTACTCCGCCTCGGCCCGCCGTTCCTGCTCGGCGGTCTGCGCGGCCGCGGCGTCGGCCTCCGGGTCCCGGCCCAGCAGGTCGACCAGCTCGTCGAGCAGCGGCACGTCCGACACCGTCCAGGCGTCGCCGTCGGCACGCGTCAACGCCGGGTGCTCGCCGGAGGTGTACAGCGACGCGAGCAGGGCCTGCGGCGTCAGGATCGGCCAGAGGTCGTCGAGGGCGGTGCGGAACGCCGCGTGCTCGGCGAGCTCGGCGATCAGGTCCTTCCGGAGCTGCTCCCACCCGTCGCGGTCCCGGCGCGTCAGCCAGCCGCGCCCGATCCGGGCGATCGCCCGTTCGGTGAGCACGTAGGTGACGATCTCGGTGAACACCGTGCGCGCCTCGTTGTGCGGCAGCCCGCTCGCGCGCGCCTCCTGGATCGCCCACTCCGCGGTCTCGGCGTCGATCCGCACCTCGGCATCGGCCAGGGCGATCGGTATCGGCTGCTCCGGTCGGCGCTGCCGGTCGGCGACCGCGGCCGCGAGCACGTCGAGCATGTGCAGCGATCCCTTGACCCGTGCGGCGTCCGGGGTGTCCTCCGCGGTGACGTGCAGACCGGGCACGAGGTCGCCGGTGGTCATGAACACGACGTCGGACTCGCCCAGCGACGGCAGCACGCGGCTGATGTGGGTCAGGAACGCCGGGTTGGGCCCGACGACGAGCACGCCGTTGCGCTCGATCCGCTCGCGCTGCGTGTAGAGCAGGTAGGCGACGCGGTGCAGCGCCACCACCGTCTTCCCGGTGCCCGGTCCACCCTCGATCACCACCACCCCGGGGTGGTCGAGCCGGATGATCTCGTCCTGCTCGGCCTGGATCGTCGCGACGATGTCGCGCATCCCCTCGCCCCGCGGCGCGTCGACCGCCGCGAGCAGCGCGGCGTCGCCCCGCGCCGCACCGTCCGGGCGGCCGAGCACCTCGTCGGTGAACTCGACCAGGGTGCGCCCCCGCGAGTGGAACTGCCGTCGCCGGCGCACGTCCTCCGGGGTCGCGGCGGTGGCGACGTAGAACGCGCGCGCCGCCGGTGCCCGCCAGTCCAGCAGCACCGGCTCGTAGTCCTCGTCGGCGTCGAACAGCCCGATCCGGCCGATGTAGGAACGGTCGCCGGACAGGGAGTCCAGCCTCCCGAAGCACAGCCCGTTGTCCGCGATCCGCAGCCGCTTCACCTGTTTCGCCGCGGCCCGGACCTCCACGTCCCGCTCGACCGCCGTGCCCTCGTGGCCCCGCAGCGCCGCGTCGTACATGCCGGTCACCCGCGCACGCTCGGCGTCGAGCCGCGCGTAGAGCCCGGCCACGTAGCCTCGCTCGGAGCGCAGTTCCTCGTCGTATCCCAGAGTTGACACGAAGCCCCCCACGGTGTTTAACTCAATCCAGGTTCGGCGGGTCTCCCATTCCAGTTAATGGTGGACACGCCGATTTTTCATTGTCCACGCGATGTCAAGACCGATCGCGATGTGGACTTTCCCGGAGATTTCGAGGGTCGCGTCATCTCGTGCGGGCCGATGCCGAGGGACACGTGTGCACCGTCCCGCGACCTGGTCGGGGTGGCGGGAGGAGAACCCACGGCCCCCGGCTCCCGCATCCAGGGCAACGTGTCTGCGGAGGTCCGCAGGGGTCCATGAGCAGCGTCGGTACTTCCGGCCGTCGCCGGATGGGATCGACCGCGGGTCCGGCTGCTACACGACGCCGGCCCTTGCCGCCCCGTCAAGCTCGACGCGGGTCGACCTCGTGATCACGGGGCACCGTCGAACAGGGGACTGCTCTTCCGGGCCGCCTCTTCGGACCGCCGGGCCGGGCGGCCGGCTGCCCCCGGATCCCGGCCATGCTCACGCCGACCTGCCCCGGCGACCAGCTCACCGTCGCCCCGTCCGGGAGTCAGATGCAGTTCATCCACGCCGTTCCGCGGAACGCGCCGAGCAGCGCCGAGCGTGACGAGCTGGTGCCGCGCAACGTCGCCGATCTCGTGCAGATCCCGACTCCGCGCTACGAGGTCGGCAAGGGCGTGCAGCTCCCGGAGGTGAAGCGCCTGACCGTACTGCTCCCGAAGATCACGCGGCGGGTGCTGGTCGAGCATCTGGACCGGCAGGGCAAGGAGCGCGTCGACGCGGGGGAGATCCGGCACCATGCGCGAAGCGCTGGACAGGATCGATCGGGATATCTGATGTCACCCGGCCGGGGGCAGGACGGTGGCCTGGTGGAAGTAGACCCGCCAGGGGCCGTCGCCGTGGCGGCGCCAGACCGAGCTTCGAAGCGCGGTCTGGCCGGGGCGTCGGGTGCGGTAGGTGAGGAGGACGACGTCGTCGGCGAGGCGGGTCGCGGCCAACTCGTCCGTGACGGGTGGGGGAGCCTCGTCGTCGGCCATCATGGCGAGGATCGATGCGCGGTCCCACACGCGGCCGGATGCGCCGAACTCATGGAAATCCGGGTCCAGCAGCCGGCCGCCCAACTCGGGCGCCTGCCGCACGACGGGGTCCTGCAGCCTCAGCTCGCGGTCGATGACGTCCTGGAGGTCGGGGTCGTCGGTCATCGGTCGATCGTCGGGCGGGGGTACCGGCCCGGCAACAGAGTTGAGGCCCGTTGCTCCGTGCCGGCCGATCCCGCGCCCAGCAAGATCGCCGATCGTGCCGTTCACCTGGTCGGGGTGGCGGGATTCGAACCCACGGCCCCTCGCTCCCGAATCACGCCGGAACGGTCTCGCTCCGGCTCTCCTGGTCGTCTGAGCTGCGGAGACACTCTCGCGAGACGGCTCCCGACGGTGGCGTACAACGCCCCGTTGCTACAGAACTGCTACATGCCGACCGCCGCCGCGGGGGAGTGTTGGCAGGACCACGACCTTGTGTTCTGCACGCAGGTCGGCACCCGCTCGAACCGCGCGCGCTGAACCGCGACTTCGACAAGCTCCGTCTCCGCGCCGGCCTTCCTGGCGTTCGGCTGCACGACCTGCGGCACACCGTCGTCAGCTCGTTGCTGTCGCTCGGGACGCCGCCGCACGTCGTGCAGGCCATCGCCCGGCACGCCGACATCGACGTGACCATGACGATCTACGCACACACCAACATGGACGAGATGTGCCAGGCGCTCGATGCGATCGAGTGGGAGGCGGGATGAGCCAGGTGTCAGAGGCGTCGTGCGCGCGTCGCGCGGAACCGGAAGCTGTCCTGCTGGGCCGGCTCGTAGTCGAACTCGACCTGGTCGCCCTGCTCGAACGCCCTGTAGCCCTCGGCTTCGATGGCGCTGAAGTGGACGAAGGCGTCGAGGCCGTCGGGCAGCTCCGGGCTGCTGATCGCGCCCCAGCCCTTCTCGGCCTTGTAGAACCTCACGACCCCGGTTGCCATACGTCGATCAGAGCAGGTCAGGCCGCCACGGTCCACGCGGTTGCGGGAGCTACTGCTACAGCAACTGCTACATCTCGATCATCGGGCGACGTAGCACCGACCCGTTTCCGCAGGTCGGATGTCGTCGGGGTGGCGGGATTTGAACCCACGGCCCCTCGCTCCCAAACCGAGACCACGGGGTCCGGCACCGTCCGCCACCAGCCGGAAGATGTGCGGGGGAGTGGCCCCGGATACGGCTCCGTGCGCGACCGTTGCTGTCACAGATCGCTGTCAGCCCGTCAGCACCCGGCGGCGGACGAGAACACCGCGGAGCACCTCGACGACGCTGCGCCCGTCCTGTTCGGACAGAGCGCATGACGACGTCTCTCCGGGCCGCCGTGCCCGACTGCGACGGGCCGCGCCGGGCGGCGCCGGCCGCCCGCCGCGGGCCGGAGGCAGGAGCGGCGGGCAGGCCGGGCGACGCCCGGGGCGCGGCCGGTGCCAGGCCGAGCCTGGCGGCCCGGCAAGGGCTTGTCACATGTGCCATATCTGTCCGCTCTGAGGACGACAACGCCCTCGACGTCGAGCCGGCTCCGCTCTGGTGCCCCTCGTTCCCGAGCGCCGAGCTCGTGCAGCACGCGGCCGACCTGATCCCGCACATCGCGGCCGGCGCCGTCGGCGAGTCGAGCGTGCTCACCGAGGGACCGCGCTGGGAGATCGTCGTCAGCCCCGGCGTGTTCCGCGTCCGCACCCGCGACTACGCCCGGGCGGAACGCACCCACGAGCGCGGCCTCGAGCGGCGCCGCAAGCACGTCGACATCGCGGCCACCTGGGAGGGCGACATGCCCGAGCCCCTGCCCACACGCGGCACGATCACCGCCTGGACGAGGCGTTCCCGCGCCCGCCTGGTCGAGCGGCTCTCGGACCTGGACTACACCTACCTCTACGGCCGCTTCCACGTCTGCGCCGGCTGCCGCCACGAGTACGACGAGCAGCTCGACCGCTGCCCCCGCTGCCACCACACCGGCCGCACCACCGAGGACAGGCGCGGCCGTCTCCCGGCCATGCTCACGCTCACCTACCCCGGCGACTGGCTCACCGTCGCCCCGACCGCAGACGCGGCCACCAAGCACTTCCAGGCGCTGTGCAAGCGGTACGCCCGGACCTGGGGTGAGCCGTTGCGCGGGCCGTGGAAGAAGGAGTTCCAGCGCCGGGGCGCCCCGCACTTCCACCTGTCCACCACTCCGCCGATGGGCACGACGCTGGTCGACGACCCGGCCACCGGCCAGCCGATCCGGGTCGACTTCAGGCGCTGGCTCTCGATCACCTGGGCCGACATCGTCGGCCACCCCGACCCCGAGCAGCGCCGCCGCCACCTCCTCGCGGGTACCGGGGTGGACTACGCGCAGGGCATCAAGCTCACCGACCCGCGCCGGATGGCGATGTACTTCGCCAAGTACGGCACCGGCGGGGACAAGGAGTACCAGCATCAGGTGCCGCGCGAGTGGCTCACGACGGTCTGCGTGTGCACCGAGTGCGGGGCTGGCTACGACTCCGACCGCGACGAGTGCCCGGACTGCGGCTGCCCCGACGCCGACGTCACCGAGGAGGGAAGCGTGGGCCGGTTCTGGGGCTACCGCGGCCTGCGCCGTGAGCTGGCGATCCGGCAGGTGACACCGGCGGTCGGGATCGCGGCCGGCCGCATCGCGCGGCGCTGGTACCGGGCCAAGGGCCTGACCAAGACGATCAGCGTGCAGCGAGTCGAGCAGACGACAGGCCGCGTGACCTACCGGCGCTCGACGGTGCGGAAGGAGCTGTTCAAGCACGGGCGCGGGTTCGTCTGCGTCAACGACGGCTCCGAGTTCGCCTCCCAGCTCGCGCGCTACCTCGCCGACCTCGCCACGGGTTCTTCATGACCATGTGCCCGAGCTGGCTCTCCCTCGCGGCGCAGGCAACGCCCGATCAGGAGCGGGGTCGGGCGCATCGGTGGAGCGCCCCGCTGGACGAACGACCGATGCGCCCGGCACCGGTCCTGATAGCCACAGGTGCGCCGTGAGGGAGAGCCCGGCCTCTCCTGAGCGGTGCCGGGTGCAGGGCAGGGCCCTGCGGGCTCTTGACGAAATTTAAGGCGAGATATAACTTAGATCACGTTCTAAATCAGCCCTAGATCAGGAGGTAGGTATGACAGGGTACGACGTTCTCCGTCAGCAGGTTGAGCAGGGCGGAGGGCTTCTCCTCACGACGATGGAGGTCCTGCGGGATGCGCACGGCTATGGAAAGCTCGGTGTGCATGTTCGTAAGGCCATCCACGACGCGTTGGCTGCTAACGGGTTGGGGCACCTTCCACAGGAGATGCCGACTTATCAGTATGAGGAGGTTCGGCTGTTCCGGCTGGGGACTCCGATCGCCGACACGATCAACGCGGTGCTCCATCCGAGCGAGGGTGGAGACCAGGTACTTCGGCAGAGTGCCGGGTCGGAAGCGCAGGATGTGCTCAAGCAGATTCGGCAGCTCGTCTGCGAGTAAGGGAGCGGACTTCCGCGGCTAATCGCCGGGAGACCGAGTTTCCTCGAAGATCCATTGAAGGTATCTCGGGTGCCCACCCACGATCGGCATCGCGATCACGCACGGCACATCGTCTGCGTGATCGCGATCAGCACGAGCAATGATCTCTGGCACGAGCGTGGCGCGGGTGTGAAGGCCCACTCGCGCCTGCCTCTCGTCGAACATGTCCCCTTGCCAAC
This sequence comes from Pseudonocardia abyssalis, assembly GCF_019263705.2. NCBI lineage: Bacteria > Bacillati > Actinomycetota > Actinomycetes > Pseudonocardiales > Pseudonocardiaceae > Pseudonocardia > Pseudonocardia abyssalis. The sequence continues at coordinate 3,220,018 of NZ_JADQDK010000001.1, read as the reverse complement.
GGTAGATGGCCCTGATCGGCGCGATGTGGTGGCCGCAGGCCGCTAGTCGACCCTCGACGAGCGAACGTGTGAAGTCGGCAAGCCACTCGGCGCTCTCGGCCGTGATGACGACCTCGACGCACTCCAGCTGCTCGGGGGCTGGCTCGGTCATGACGCGCTCACCTTCTCGTCCGCCTTCAACTTGTCCATTAGCGCCACGACCTCGTCCTTGGTCTGCGCGAGTGCGCTCCACCCGCTGATGATCGGACCGTCATAGCTGAGTCCAACCCAGCGGCCCACGGCGTTGATGCCGTGCTGGTGGAGCTTGAAGTACAGCGTTCCTTTGGACCGAACGGCGGCTTCGTTGGCGACGTACCAGCCCATGAGGACCTCGTTGTCCCACACGCGCATTTCGCCCTGCCACGTGTAGCCCCCGCCTTCGAGCGGGGTGCCGCGGGTGACGGCCACGATCTCGACATTGTCGCCGCGCTGGCTCATCCGGACCTCGTGGGGGTTGATCACCTCCACGCCGTCCTTCCAGGACTGCCAGCACGCCCACCAGTCGCCGGTGAGGTCGATGCGGTGGGTCTCGTCGCCGGCAAGCTCGTCGATCGTGATGCCGAGAGCGCGGGCGATGGTCTTCGCGACCGACAGCGTCGGCTGCGTCTCGCCGGCTTCGTAGCGGCGGATCTGTCGACGATCAACGCCGACCTTGGCGGCCAGGTCGCCCTGGGACATGCCCAGTTCGCTGCGACGGTGCCGGATGACTTCGTTCATCTCCATGTTGTTCATCCATTGAGCAGGGGGACGGTCGTGTCCTGCGAGCCGGACGCTACCGTCCGCAGCTAGAGGTCTGACTTGTCCTTGACAGGGGACGTGTACGTCCTCCACGCTACGGACGTAGATGTCCTCAGTCGAGGACGCGAACGTCTCACTCGTCAAGGAGTGCAGTAACCGTGATCCAGAACTTCAAGGTCGACCAGACCCGCACGTTCAGCTCCGTCCTGCTGCTCGGCGTCGAGCCGAAGACGGCGTTCGGGGACCCCTACCGACAGGAGACGGCCAAGGACGGCACGCCCAAGTGGGTCGCCCAGCTCGCGGCGGAGTTCCGCGCGTTCGGGCGCCCGCAGCGTGAGCTGATCAACGTCGGCGTCACGAGCGAGAAGGACCCGGGGGAGGGGCTCGCCCCCGGCACGCCGGTCGAGCTGCTGGACTTCGAGGTCGGCGTGATGGAGCGCAAGAACCGCGAGGGCCAGGTGACCGGCGTCCAGGTCTGGTACCGGGCCGGCGCGCTTCGTTCCACCGCGGCGACCGGCCAGGCGCCCAAGCCGCGCGCGACCGAGGGGGCGGCGTGATGGAGCACCGCATCCCGGGCCTGGCCCGGAACATGGCCGACGTCGGCGCCGGGCTGCTGACGCTGCCGCTGGACGACCTGCCCGACATCGCGGCCGTGCAGATGCTGCATCGCGGGCCGACGGGAGTGGCCGTGCGGTTGCAGCTGTCGATGCACGACGTTGCCGACCAGGTCGACGCACTCATTGCCTGGGGGGAAGCCCTCCCCGAACCGTCGGCCGCCGGCTTCGAGCACCAGGACTACATCCGGTTGGAGGTGAGCGGCCTCGTCGGCGGCGTGCGCGTCACGGTGTGGGGGCACTTGCGCGGCCCGGACCTCAACGACACGGCGTGCTTCCTGAGTCTCCCGCTCGACGGCGAGACGCACCGCCTCTCCCTCGCCCGGCTCCGGGCGCTGGCCCGGCACCGGGCGGAGCGAGTCGATGCCTGAGCGCGCGGCCGTTCTCGTGTGTCAGGACTGTCCTCACGTGTGGGAGCCGGCCCGCACGACCGCGACGGAGTTCGCCGCGCTCGTGCGGGCCGGCTGTCCCGACTGCGGCGGCTGGGTGTGGCTCGGGGAGCTGGTCGAGAGCGGGGCGGAGCGATGACCCTGGAACCGCACACGACCGCCGTCGTCGCTCGATCCGCGGTCCCCGAGCAGGGACGAGGTCCGGTCGCCTGGTGGCGCCGGCGCCGGGAGGCTCGCGAGCTCGACGAGTACGCGCGCTACCTCGGGTGGCAGTGGACCGACACCGTCGACGGCGCCCACCTCGTCCACCACACCGTGACGGCCGCGCGTATCCCGCACACGTCGGTCCCGCAGCTCGTCGCGGTCGAGGCCGGCCCGCCGCTGACGCTCGTCGTCCGGATGCTGCCGGGCCAGGTCGTCGACGACTACCGCGCCCAGGCTCACCGCCTCGCCGAGGGCATGGGCGTGCCAATGGTCCGCGTGACCCCGTTCCGGCACGGCTGGGTCCGGGTCGCGCTGCTCGTCCGCGACCCGCTGACGACCCCGATGCCGCTGCCGTACCGGCCGCCGGGGACGTCGGCGACCGCGCCCGTGCTGCTCGGCGCCGACGAGTTCGGCAAGCCGGTGACGATCTCCTTTGCCGACCGCGTGCACCTGATCGTTCAGGGCCGCACCGGTTCGGGGAAGTCGCGGCTGTCGTACGCGGTCCTGCAGCAGCTCGCGGCCGCGCCGGACGCGCTCATCGCCGGCTGCGACCCGTCGTCGGTGCTGCTCCGTCCGTTCGCCGGCTCGCGGCACGCCCGGTGGCAGTCGCTCGGCGCCGACGTCGACGCACACGCCCGGATGCTCGACGCCCTGGTGGTCGAACTGGACGGCCGGCTGGCCCGCATCCCGCAGCGCGCCGACGTGCTCCCGCTCGACGCCGGTACGCCCCTGCTGTTCGTCGTCCTCGAGGAATGGCTCGCCCTGCTCGGCATGGCCGGCGCGGACCGCAAGCTCCGCGAGCGCCTGGCCGTCGCCGCGCGCCGGCTCGCGGCCGAGGGGGGCAAGGTCGGCATCCGCGTGATCATGCTGCCGCAGCGGGCCGAGGCCAACGAGGTCGGCGGCGGCCTGCTGCGCGGCCAGTTCGCCTACCGGGTCTCACTGCCGGTCGACAACGTCGACGCGGTCCGGTTGCTGCACCCGGCCGTGTCCGTCCCGGCCGCCGAGGACCACGTGCGCAACGGCCGGCCCGGCGTCGCGCTCTACGACGCGCCCGGCCAGGCGGGGCGCCTGCGCACGCCGTGGATGCCGGACTACTCCGAGTACTGGGACGCGATCGTCACCGCCACCAAGGAGAGCTGATGCCCGAACCGCGCACGACCACGCCGCTGCGCCTGCTCCTCACCGTCGAGGAAGCGGCCGACGCGCTGCGCATCGGGCGGAGCAAGGTCTTCGACCTCATCCGGTGCGGGGAGCTGGACTCCGTCAAGATCGGCCGTCTCCGCCGCGTGCCCGAGGATGCCGTGCACGCGTTCATGCGCCGGCTGCTCGACGAGCGGAGGAGCGCGTGACGAGGAAGGCGAACGCCAACGGCGAGGGCAGCGTGTGGCTGCGCAAGGACGGCCGCTGGTGCGCCGGCGCCTACGTCCGGACCGTCGGCAACAAGGTGCAGCGGCGCTACGTCTACGGGCGGACCCGCAAGGAGGCCATGGCGAAGCTGGCCGAGCTGCAGAAGCGCCACAACGACGGCATGGCGGCCGGCTCGACGACGCTGACGGTCGAGCAGTTCCTCGCCGAGTGGCTGGTCCACATGGCGCACCGCGTCCGCCCGCAGACCGTGGCCGGCTACGAGAACAACGTCCGGCTGCACCTCGTGCCCCGCATCGGGTCAAAGAAGCTGAGCCGGCTGACCGTCCGGGACGTCCGGATCATGGTCGACGACATGCGCGGGTCGGAGATGAGCCCGCGGATGGTGCAGTGGGTGCACTCCACGCTGCGGGTCGCGCTGCAACACGCCTTCGCCGAGGACCTCGTGACGCGCAACGTCGCTCGCGGCGTGCGCATCGAGACGCCCGAGAAGGTGACCGCCATCGAGCCGTTCACCGTCGACGAGGCGCGGGAGTTCCTGCGCAAGGCCCGTGACCATCGCCTGTACGCGCTGTGGGCGACCGTCCTCCTGCTCGGCCTGCGGCGATCGGAGGTGTGCGGCCTTCACTGGTCGGACGTCGATCTGGTCAAGGGCACGGTGCGGATCACCCGCGGGCTGCAACGCACCGGCGGAGCGCTGCAGGAGCTGCCGACCAAGACCAAGCGGTCCCGCCGGACCGTCCCGCTGCTGCCCTTCCTGGTCCAGGTCCTCGACGACCACCGGGAGCGCCAGGGCAAAGAGCGGGCAGACGCCCGGCACTGGCAGGGCACGCCCTACGTGTTCACCTCGACCGTGGGCACGCCGCTCGAACCGCGCACGCTCACCCGCACCTTCCACGCGCTGTGCGTGGGGCACGGCCTGCGTCGCGTCCGGCTGCACGACCTGCGGCACACGTGCGTGAGCCTGCTGCTGGCGCTCGGCGTCAGTCCGCGGGTGGTGATGGAGATCGTCGGCCACTCCGCCATCGAGATGACGATGAACGTCTACGCGCACGTCTCGCTGGACAACCAGCGCGCCGCGCTCGCCCTGCTCGACGACCAGCTCACGGACGGACTCCGATGACCCGCGTTGCTGTCACCGACCGCTGTCGACCGGTCGGCAAGATCGTCGATCATGCCTCTGACCTGGTCGGGGTGGCGGGATTTGAACCCACGGCCCCTCGCTCCCAAAGCGAGTGCGCTACCAAGCTGCGCCACACCCCGTCGGGTCGAGTGTAGGCGCGTGCTTCGAGGAAGTTCTCCGCCGGCCTGAACACCCACCGACCCCGCTGCGTAGCAAGGGACGAACCGGTACGAAACAGTCGCCGGGCCTGTCTCCGGGAGGAACCCATGCGTCCCACCGTCCGCCGGATCGCGATCCTCAGCGCGATCACCACCGCCTCCGTCGCCCTGTCCGCTGGGGTGGCCTCCGCCCAGGACGCCGAGGTGCCGGAGCCGAGCACCTTCACGAGCATGTTCACCGCGATGGCCACGCCCGACATGGTCATCAACAACGACGGCGTCGCGACCCCGGGTGAGGAGGGTGCCACCGGCACCTTCAACTACCGGATCAACAGTGACGACGAGATCATCTGCTACGACATCACCCTCAACGGGGTGACTCCGCCGTACATGAGCCCGGCGCGCACCGCCACGCACATCCACGAGGCCGAGGCCGGTGCCGCAGGCCCGCCGCGGATCGCGTTCCCGAACCCCGAGGACGACGGCAGCGGCACCCTGCGCAGCGAGGGTTGCCTGCAGGGCCCGTTCACCACCGGTGTCGCGCCCGAGGGTACCGACACCGGTGAGGGCTTCACCCTCGACCAGATCGAGGCAGACCCGTCGGCGTTCTTCACCGACACCCACACCGCGAACTTCACCGCCGGGGCCGTCCGCGGCCAGCTCACCAGCGTGCCGATGGGAGGCGTCGCCACCGGCGCCGGTGGCACGGCGGGCGAGAACCGGGCGCCCGTCGCGCTCGGTGCCGCTGCACTGGTCGGCATCGCGGGAGTGGGCACCGTCGTGGCCCGGCGGCGTGCGCAGGACTGACCTGCTGATCGGCGGCGCCGCCGCCCTCGTGCTCGTCACGGGGTGCGGGGCGGCGCCGGTCGCGGCCCCTGCCGGCACGGCCGACACGTCGCCGCCGTCCGCCGTCGCCCCGCCGTCCGCCGTCGCCCCGCCGTCCGCCGTCGCCCCGCCGTCCGCCGTCGCCCCGGCCGAGCCGGCGAGCGTCGCGATCCCGTCGATCGGGGTGGGCTCGGACCTGCTGCACCTCGGCCTCGCGGCCGACGGCTCGGCCGAGGTGCCGGAGGACTACGCGCTGGCCGGTTGGTTCCGGGAGGGGGGACGTCCGGGCGGGCGTGGGCCGACGGTGCTGCTCGGCCACGTCGACTCCCGCGACGGCCCCGCAGTCTTCTACCGGCTGCGCGACCTCGGCCCGGGCGAGGTCGTGGAGGTCACGACCGGTGACGGCACGGTGGCCCGCTACGCCGTCGACCGTACCGAGCAGGTGCCCAAGGACGCGTTCCCGACGTTCGCCGTGTTCGGTGCGACCGCCGACGACGTCCTGCGGCTCGTCACCTGTGCCGGTGACTTCGACCGCGGCGAGCGCAGCTACACCGACAACCTGGTCGTGCACGCGACCCGGATCTGACGGGTGCTGCCGTGCTCCGGGGCATCGGGGGCGTCCGCTAGAGTGGACCGTGCTCGGCCCTCCCGCCGGGCGCCGCGGGCGTAGCTCAATGGTAGAGCCCTAGTCTTCCAAACTAGCTACGCGGGTTCGATTCCCGTCGCCCGCTCCACGTCTGACCAGCAGTTTTTGCAGTGTAGTTGGGATCATCAACCACCCGGCGTGGTGCGAGATGTCGCTCGAGTCAACCGGTGATGCGAACTCGGGTCGACCCATGAGGTCGTTGTACCCCGCGTCAGCAGTCTTGTCGGGCGGTTGAGCCTGATGAAGGTCGGCACGGTGTCGGGTCGGTGGATGCCTCTCGGAAGGCATCGCCGGTGTGGGCACGGCTGCTACCACTGCCGGTGGAGACCCGAAGCGGCGGACTGGCCGGTGTCGACGCGGTGAACAGGTACGCGCTTGCTTCCTACGGTCACCTGCGGACTCGGGTGTCCTGGTGTCGCGATGATCGAGCTCGGTCCGACGATGGTCGTCGCCTGTACGCGTGCTCCTGATCGGGCGGCCTGACCTTCAGGCGCCGAGCAGGACCAGGCCTTCGTGCTCGACGAAGTCCCGGAAGGCCTTGACGTTCAGTGCGGCGAGGGTCGTCGACAAGGGGGCAGGTCGTGGGCCAGGCAGCAGGCGGCGATGCAGGTGTCGTTCTGGGGGCGTGGGCGGCCGCGGCGGGTCGCGTGGGCGGAGATCTCGCCCCAGATGCGGGCGATGTCGTCGGTGTAGGGCAGCGTGGGGCGTGCTGCCAGCCAGGTGCTGAGCTCGGCGCGTCGCGGGCCGCCCCACCGGCGCAGCGTGGCCCAGCGGGTCAGCTCTCCGAGAGTCACGAAGGTGGTGCCGGCCCGGGCGCCGACGATCTCGCGCAGCAGCGCGCCGGGCAGGCGCTGCTTGATGATCAGTGACGCGGCGTCGGTGTCGAGGACGACCCGCCGCGTGCTCAGGCGACGTCCGAGCGGCGCATGGCGTAGAGATCGGCGATGAACTCCTCGGCCCCGCCGTCGTCGACCAAGCCGGCTTGGGCGAGGTCGTCGGCCGATCGCAGTGGTGCGGAGTCGCCGACGATGTCCTCGATGGACGGGACGAGCGGTTGCCTGGCGGCCGGCGGGTGAGGATCGGTCGTCGACACGGTGTGCGTCTCCCGACGGTCGCGGGTGCGTGCTCCTGGGGCGCGAGCACGTGTCTGATCGTAGTGGTGGTCGGGGCTGCGCGTCATGGTCATGGGATCGAACGTGGTGCGAAACCTCGGCAGCCGGGGAGGCGGGTCGCGCGCGGCTGTCGTCGCAGGTGGAGGCGCTGGTGCGCGCCGATCGGACACCTTCCCGACTGGCTACGCGGGTTCGATTCCCGTCGCCCGCTCCCATCCCGATCAGGGTCCTGAACCGGGTCAGGGTTGCACTCCGCCGCCCGGCGAATCGCCCACCAGGCCCTTCGTCCGGCGCAGGACGTCGAGCTGGGCGGGGTTGTAGAGGTCCTGCAGGGCCTTGCCCGCCGTCTCGGCGACGAAGCGGGCGCCGCGCGGGGCGTCGGTGTGCGGGGCGGCGAGGCCGGGGTGCTCGGCGAAGAGCGCGTGGATGTAGGGGACCAGGCGCCCGGCCACGGCCTGGCGGGTCTCCTCGTCGGCGTCGGCGGGCAGGTCGTCGAACTCGTCCGCCGCGGCATCGGCGGGGAGGTTCTGCAGCAGGTCGGCCCACACCTGCAGCCGCTCCGGCCCGAGGACGCGGCTCAGGACGATGACGAAGGAGCGGTCGGCCTCGGACATCCCGCCCCCGCCGGTGGCCGGGGCGAACTCGGGAGGCAGGTCGGTCGGCACGGAACGCTGCAGGATGAGGCCGAGCTCGACGCGGGCGCGCTGGAGTCGCTCGATGGTGGCGGAGAGCTCGGCGTCGAGGGTGCGCAGGGCCTCGGCGGGGTGGTCCGCGGCGTCGCCCATGCCGGCGATCTGGGGCAGCGAGAACCCGAGGTCGGTGAGGCGCTTGATCTGCAGCACCCGGACGAGGTGGGCCACCCCGTACTGTTTGTAGCCGTTGGACCGGCGCTCGGGTTCCTCGAGCAGCCCGACGTCGTGGTAGTGCCGGACCGCGCGCAGGCTGGTTCCGGCGAGCTCCGCGATCTCGCGGGTGCTCCAGGACACGATCATCACCTCGTCTCGACGGGTCCCAGTGAACGGTGTGCCGCAGCGGCACGGTCAAGGGGGTCGGGGCGGGAGTGGCTCAGGTCACCCGGTGCCGGGGTCGAGTGTGCCGCGGCGGCCGGGCGTCCCCTCCGGTCATGACCCGACTCGGCCACGCCGACCCGCCCGCGCCGAGCAGCTGCCCGCCCCCCACCGCGCCTGCCGGCTCCCCGCCGCCCGGGTCGCTCCGGAGTGGCTGCCCGGGGGCACCCGCGCCGACGCGTTCGACCCGTCGATCAGGACCACGACCGGCTCGCGGGCGCGCGGTCGAGGCCGCGGACCTGCGGTCGCACACCCTGCGCCTGGTCGATGCCCTGATCAGCGAGGACGCCGACGTCGACGTGCTGATCGTCCCCGGTGGTGAGCACGCGCCGATCCTGCGCACGCACCACGTCACCCGCCGGACCCGGGACCACGTCGTGCGCCACCGGCAGGGCACCGAGCCGCCCGCGCACCGCCTCGCGCCGTTCCGCCGGGATGAGTGGTCGGTGTCACAACCGGCTTGCGTGTGCCGCAGCGGCACGCGCTTGCCTGGGGCCCGAACAGGACGAACCACGAACCAGGAGGACCTCATGACCGTGACCGCCCCGGCGCCGAGCACCGCGCGGCGCGTCACCCCGGCCTGAGGAGCGACATGCGACGCAGCGCCGGGGTCTACTTCACCTCGTACGGGCTGTCGCTGCTCGGCAAGGGCATCGCCTCGGTCGTGCTGCCGCTGCTCGTACTCGACCGCACCGGGGACGTGCTCGCCGCCGGACTGCTGGCGACCGCGTCGATGGCCGCATCCGCCCTGACCGGTCTCGTGTCGGGGCTGCTCGTCGACCGGATCGACCGCCGGGCGGTGTCGGTCGTCTCCGACCTGCTCGCGGCGGCGTCGATGGCCGCCCTGCCCGTCGTCGACGCCCTGTGGGGCCTGGACATGGCCTGGTTCCTGGCTCTGGCCGTCGTCGGCGCGGTGATCCGGGTGCCGGGGATGACCGCTCAGGAGACGCTGCTGCCCGCGCTGGCCCGGCTCGGGCGCAGCACCCCGGGCCGGCTGGACCGGCTGATCTCGCTGCGGGAGACGGTCGGCAACGTGCTGCTGCTGGCCGGGCCAGGGCTGGGCGGGCTGCTCATCGGGCTGCTCGGGCTCTCGCCCGCCCTGCTGCTCGCGACGGTCACGACGAGCCTGCTCGCCGCGGGCACCACGCTCGTGCTCGACCCGCGTGCCGGACACGTCCCGCGACGCAGGCCCGGCCCGGCCGGTGGCGCGGTGCGGCGGGCCGTCGCGGACCTGACGGTGGGGTGGCGGTTCCTGTTCCGCACCCCGTTGCTCCTGGGCGCGACCCTCGTCTCCGCGGTGCTCGTCGCCGTCCTGAGCTCGTTGCAGACCACGCTCATGCCCGCCTACTTCCTCGGCGAGGACCTGCCGGCCCTCACGGGTCTCACGCTCAGCGCGCTCGCCGCGGGCGGCATCGCCGGATCCGCGCTCTACGTCGCCACCATCGGGCGGATCGGCCGCCGCACCTGGTTCGTGACCGGGATGATCGGCACGCTGGGCGGGTTCGCCGCCGTCGGCAGCCTCGCGTCGCCGTGGGTGGTGCTCGGGGGTGCCGGACTGGTCGGGCTCACCAACGCCCCGGCGTCGGCGGTGCTCGGCGTCCTGACCGTGGAGGCCACCCCGGACGGGATGCGCGGTCGCGTGCTCGGCGCGCAGAACACGCTGATGCTCGCCGCACCCGCGGTCACCGCCGCCCCGCTCGCGGCCGTCGCCGCCACCGCCGGGCTGCCCGCGGCGGGGGTCGTCCTCGCCGTCCTCGCCGCGGCCACGGCGATCGCGGCACTCGTCGCCCCGGCGTTCCGGTCGCTCGACGCGACCGAACCCGGGCAGCACCTGGTGACCACGGGGGACCTGCCGTGACGGTCAGCGGAGCATGCGCGTGATGCCCAGCGCGGCGGTGCGGACGGCCGGGGCCAGGCGTGTGGTGTCGAGACGGTGGGCCCAGCCGGTGATCGACACCGCGGCGACGGCGATCCCGTCGGCGTCGAGGACGGGGGCGGCGACGCACGCGATCCCCACCGCCGACTCCTCGTGCTCCTCGGCGATGCCCCGCTCGACGATGCGCGCGAGGTCGCGGGCGAGGTGCCCGGGCGCGACGACGGTGCGCGGGGTGCGCCGCACCAGCCCGGCGTCGACGACGTCGGCGAGCCGCCCCGGCGGGGCGAACGCCAGCAGCGCCTTCCCGACGCCCGTGCAGTAGGCCGGCATCCGACCGCCCACCCGCGACGGCACGACCGGGCCCTGCCGGCTGTCGATCTTCTGGACGTAGACGACCTCGACGCCGTCGGGGACGGCGAGGTGGATGGTCTCGTGCGTGGCCTCGAACAGGTCGGCGAGGAACGGGGCGGCGGTCTCGCGCAGCCCACGCTGGCGCGGGGCGAGCGCGCCGAGCTCGAACAGGCGCATGCCGAGCCGGATGCCCGTGCCCGTCCGCTCGACGACGTCCCAGTCGGCCAGCTCGGCGATCAGCCGGTGCGCGGTGGGCTTGGGGATCCCGGTGCGCCGGGTGAGCTCGGCGAGTGTCAGCTCGGTGTCGCCCGCGCCGAACGCGGCGAGCAGCGTCATCGCTCGGCCGATGACGGAGTTCGGCTCGCCGGGGGGCACGGCCCGAGTGTCGCATCCGGACCGGTGGCAGGCTCGCGACATGCACGACAGATGGATCGACCACGCGATCTGGTGGCACGCCTACCCGCTCGGCTTCGTCGGCGCCGAGCGCGACGCGCTGCCCGACGGCACCGCGCCCGTGCACCGGCTCGGCCGTTTCGAGCCGTGGCTGGACCACCTCGTCGGGCTGGGCTGCTCCGGGCTGGCACTGGGTCCGGTGTTCGCCTCGGAGACCCACGGCTACGACACCGTCGACTTCTTCCGCATCGACCCCCGCCTCGGCGACGACGGCGACTTCGACGTGCTCGTCGCCGCCGCGCGGGAGCGGGGGATCCGGATCCTGCTCGACGGCGTGTTCAACCATGTCGGTCGCGGGTTCGAGCGGTTCCGTGCGGCGCAGGACGGCGACGCGGACGCCCGGCGCTGGTTCCGTTGGGACGGCGACCGGCCGGCCGACTTCGAGGGCCACAGCCGGCTCGTCGAGCTGAACCACGACGAGCCCGCGGTGCAGCAGCACGTCGCCGCAGTGATGGAGCACTGGCTCGGCCGCGGCGCCGACGGCTGGCGGCTCGACGCGGCCTACCGCGTGCCGCCGTCGTTCTGGCGGGCGGTGCTGCCCGGGGTGCGCGAGCGGTTCCCCGAGGCGTGGTTCGTCGGCGAGGTGATCCACGGCGACTACCCGGCGATCGTCGCGGAGTCGGGGCTCGACTCCGTCACGCAGTACGAGCTGTGGAAGGCGACCTGGAGTGCCCTGAACGACCGCAACCTCTTCGAGCTCGCCCACGCGCTCGAGCGGCACTCGACGGCGGTGGAGTCGTTCGCGCCGCTGACGTTCCTGGGCAACCACGACGTCACCCGCCTGGCCAGCCGCCTCGACACGCCGGAGCACATCGGGCTCGCGGTCGCCGTGCTGATGACCGTCGGGGGCGTGCCGAGCATCTACGCGGGCGACGAACAGGGGTTCACCGGCGTCAAGGAGGACCGGGAGTTCGGCGACGACGCGGTACGTCCGCCGTTCCCGGACGGCCCCGCCGACCTCGCGCCGTTCGGCGCCCCGATCCAGGAGCTGCACCAGCGCCTGATCGGGCTGCGCCGCCGCCACCCCTGGCTGGTGCGGGCGCGCACCACCGTCGAGCACCTGACGAACACCACGATCGCGTTCCGGTCCTCCGGCGGGCCGGGGGAGGAGCTGCTGACTCTGCTGTCCGTCGACGACGCGGCGCAGCGGTTCCCCGGCGTGGACGACGAGCTCCCTCCGCACTCGTGGCGCGTGGTCGGATCCTGAGGTTTGGCGGATGCGTCCGTCCGGGAACGCGATGTCATGTCTGATCACGTGTACCGAGTGACCGAGATCGTCGGAACGTCCCCCGAGGGCGTCGACACCGCGATCCGCAACGGCGTCAAGCGAGCAGCCACGACCCTGCGCGGTCTGGACTGGTTCGAGGTGACCGAGGTGCGGGGCCACATCGTCGACGGTGAGGTGGAGTACTTCCAGGTCGGCCTGAAGGTCGGTTTCAAGCTCGAGGACTGATCCCTCGACGACCGGTCAGGGCCATTCGAGGACGAGCGACCCGCCGACGGGCAGTGCGTGCCAGTCGACGGCCACCTCGTCGAGCAGATCGACGACGGCGGCCAGCGCCGCCGGGTCGACGTCGGCACCGGCCTGGTCCGTCCACGCCCGGACGCCGGGCGGGACGGGCCCGGCGGCGTGCCGGATCTCCCACGCCGCCTGCGCCACCCTGGCCAGCTTCTCCGACCGCTGCATGTCGACACCGTCTGTGCGCCGGGCGTTCCGGCGTCCCCACTTCTTCGTGTACGGCTCGTCGACGGGCCGGAACGTGCCCGCGTCACCGCCCGCGACGAGCGAGCCGAAGATCCCGTCGCGCAGCCCGAAGTGCCGCTCGACGACGAAGTGCACCAGGTCGTGCGGGACGTGGGTGTGGAAGCCCGGGGCGGGGTCCATGCGGACGCGGTCGCCGACCGGCCGGACCGCGGTGACCGCGTAGCCGCGCTCACCGGTGCGCGTGAAGGTGACCTTCATGCCCCCGAGGATAGGTTCGCGGGCGTGCGCCGACGACCGGATAACCCGGACCCCGGGCTGGTCGACACGTCGTGCGGTCGCGTCCGTGGCGGGGGACAGACCTCGGTCGCGTCGCCGCTGGGGCCACCGACCCGGGGATCCCGCGTGGCACCCCCCGTGCCCGCCCTGTTCACCCCGGACGAGGAGCCGGCGTTCGCGGTGCTGCTGTCCCGGATCCGGCTCAGGTGAGCCGGGTGCGCACCTCGGTCGTCGTGACGGCCGGCGGGAGCGTCCGGGCCCGGACCGTCGGCACCGGCCTGCTGACCAGGACGACCTCGGTGCCCGTGTCGCCGGGTCGCACGTCCACCCCGGCCATGCACCCGCGCATCACGACGATCCCGCGGCCGCGGTAGCCCGGGGAGCGGGGCCGGCGCCACCGGCCCTCGTCGCGGACGACGATCCGGACGCGCTGCCGGTCACCGTCGACGCTGCGTTCGCCGACGACCTCGACGTCCCCGGCCGGGTGCCCGTCGTAGCCGTGCTCGATCGAGTTGCAGACGGCCTCGTGCACCGCGAGCACCACGTCGTCGGCCTCGTCCTCGGGCCAGCCGAACCCGTCGAGCCAGGCCCGGATCCGTTCGCGCACGATCGAGGCCGCGGCTGGTACCCCGAGCAGGCGAACCTGCAGGGCAGTCGTGTCGAGGTCTCCGGATCCCATCGACGCGGAGTGTGCCAAGGATCGCCGGACTGCGCCGGATGGGCGATCAGGCCGGTGCCGCGGTGGCATCGTCGACCGAGTCGTACAGGGCGAGCACGCCCTCCAGCCCCGTGATCTCGATCGGCCGGACGACCGGGCGGTTCTCGTCGACCGCGATGCGCAGTGGTTCGCCGCGGTCCTCGCTCTCCTGCGTGACGCGGACCAGCGTCGCGAGCCCCGCCGAGTCGAGGAACCGGACGTCGGTGAGGTCGATGACGACCGGGCGTCCGCCGCCCAGAGCCGTGGTGACGGCGTCGCCGAGCCGGTCGACGGTCAGCGCGTCGACCTCGCCGCGGACGTGCACCACGACGAACCCCCGGACCTCCGCCCGGTCGATCGTCATCAGCTCCTCCACGCAGCCGACGCTACCTCCCCCGGAGGGCTGACCCGGGGGAGGCGGCCGGTGACGCCAGTGGTGGGGCGTCGCCGACGTCTGTCAGGCTGGGACCCGAACGGGTGCGGGTGCTCGAACCGGAAGGACGGCCGGAGTGGACGTCGTGGCTGTCCTGCACTCCATCGTGCACAGCGCGTGGCTGCTGCCCGTGCTCGTCCTGACGATCGGCGTCGACGGCCCCCTGCCGATGCTGCCGAGCGAGACCCTGCTGATGACGGCCGCGGCCGTCGCCTTCCGCGAGGGCGACGCGGCGCTGCTGGTCGGGTTGTTCGTCGCCGCGGTGCTCGGGTCGGCGATGGGCGACCTGCTCGTCTACGGGCTGGGTCGCACATCGAACAAGCTGATCGCCGGCTCGTCGGAGGGCAGTTGCTCGGCCTGGGTGCGGCGGCACCTGCTCAAACGGCCGGGGGTGGTGCTCGTCGGCGCCCGGTTCGTGCCCGGCGGGCGGCTCGTGAGCACCGCCGCGGCGGGCCGGTTCGGGCTGCCGCTGCGCCGGTTCGTGCCGTGGTCGCTGGCCAGCTCCGCGGCGTGGGCCGCCTACATGCTGGTCGTCGGGCGGGTGCTCGACCCGCTCACCGGTGGCAACCCGCTGCTCTGCGTCCTCGGTGCCGGCGTGCTCGCGGTGCTGACCGCCGGGGTGTTCGCACTGGCGCGGCGGGTCACCCGCGGGCGGGTGCTGCCTGCTGACGTGGATCGACCGGTGTCGGCAGAGGCTCCCCGTTCCGCCGACACCGGTCATGACGCTCAACGGCTCCCGGAGCGTGGGGATTCGGCCCTTTCTCGCTCTCCGTCGAGCGGGGCATCACGATCGGTGACCGGTCGAGCGGCAGTTGTCCGGTCAACGGTCTCCGTCGAGCGCCGGGCGGCTGCCGACGGGCGCGCGGCCCGCGCGCCGCTCCCTCACGTGGGGGAATAGCCGTCCGGATCCGTGGCGAAGGCCGCGAGTGCGGAGTTCACCTCCGCGGCCCGTTCCTGCTGGGTCCAGTGCCCGCAGCCGGGCAGCAGCCGGGCCTCGCGCAGGTCGGTGCAGGTGCGCCGCAGGGTTGCGGCGAGCGGGTCGGCGCCGATCCCGGCGATGACGGTGTCGCGGTCGCCCGCGAGGTACAGCGCGGGCGGGGTGATCGGCGCGCCGTGCCAGGCGGCCGTCAGCGCGTGGTTGCGGTCGAGGTTGCGGTACCAGTTCAGCCCGCCGGTGAAGCCGTTGCGCGCGAACTCGGCGACGTAGACGTCGAGGTCGTCCTCGGTGAGCCAGCCGGGCAGGTCCGGGCGGTCCCCGAGGGAGTCGAGGAACCCGCCGTCGGGCGGCACGACGAGCGGGCCCGCCCCGCCGATGCCGGTGAGGATCCGCCGGAACGAGCGGCGCGGGTCGGCGGCCAACTCGGCGTCGGCCGGGCCCGGCTCCTGGAACCACAACTGGTAGAACCGCTCGCCGAAGCGGCGGGCCATCAGCGGCGTCGGCGGCCCGGCGGTGCGGGGGAGGTGGGGCACCGACAGGGCGGCGACCCCGCGGACGCGGTCCGGTCGCAGCAGTGCGGTGTGCCAGGCGACGGGCGCGCCCCAGTCGTGCCCGACGACCACCGCCCGCTGCGCCCCGACGGCGTCCAGGACGCCCACGGCGTCGCCGACGAGGTGCAGGACCGAGTAGTCCTCGACGGCGGCCGGGGCGTCGCTGCGTCCGTAGCCGCGCTGGTCCGGCGCCACGACGTGGAACCCGGCCGCGCCCAGCGCGTCGAGCTGGTGGCGCCAGGAGTACCAGCACTCCGGGAACCCGTGCAGCAGCAGCACGACCGGCCCGTCGGCGGGGCCGGACTCGGCGAGGTGCAGTTCGATCCCGTTGACGTCCACGGTGCGGTGGGTGACGGTGCTCGGGGGAACCGTGCTCGAGGAGTCGGCGCCGGGGGTGTTCACGGCGGCACGCTACCCCCGCGACTCGGGGGCGGGGATTCAGCGACTCGGGGGCGGGGATTCAGCGACTCGCGGGTGGGGAACGGGGCCCGCGGGTCAGGGGGTGGGCCGCCGCAGGCGGCGCAGGTGCAGGGCCAGCTGGAGTTCCAGGGCGCGGGTGGGGGTCGACCAGTCCTCGCCGAGCAGGGTGGCGACACGGTCGAGCCGCTGGGTGACGGTGTTGACGTGCACGTGGAGCTCACCCGCCGCGCGGCTCGGGCTGGCCCCCGCGGCGAAGTACGCCTCCAGCGTGCCGAGCAGGTCGCTGCCGCGCCGCGCGTCGTAGTCGAGGACGGGTCCGAGCACGTCGTGCAGGTACGTCCCGACGTCCCCCGGCCCCCCGACGAGCCCGGCGAACCCGATCTCGCGGGCCGACCCCGCCCGCCGCCCGAGCGCGACGAGCGCACCCGCGGTGCGCTGGGCCCGGTCGTGCACCTCGCGCAGCCCCCCACCGGGCACCACCGGCCCCGCCGTGCCGATCGTCGGGCCGTCGCCGAGGCGCCGCGCGAGGGCCGCGGCGACGGCCGACGGGTCGGTGCCCGGCACGACCGCGACGAGGTCGTCGCCGTGCGGCCCGGCCAGCCCGCCGCCGTCGCCCGCGGCCACCGCGAGACCGCGCACCGGCCCGCGGCACACCGCCACCACGTGCGGGACGCCCAGTCGCAGCCCCAGCAACCGGCCGCGCTCGATCAGCGCGGGGTCGGGCTCGCCGCCGTCGCGGGCCAGCAGTTCGGTGAGCAGGTCCGTGCGCACCCGCTGGTCGGCCTCGGCCGCGCGCAGCCGGAACAGCAGCACCAGCGCGGTGACCATCGCGGCGCGCTCCACGGTCCGGCCCTGCCCGCGGTCGAGTTCGTCGACCCCGCCCAGCACGAGCGTGCCCAGCCGCTGCCCCGCCGCGCTGACGGCCACCGCCCACCCGTCGCCGGCGCGCGTCAGGCGCCCCGACCCCTCGGCCGCGACGGACCGCGGGACGGGGACCTCGCCGTAGGTGGCGAGGCAGTGGTCGTCGACGTCGAACACGCCGACCCAGCAGCCCAGCAGCTCGCCGAGGGTCGCCGCGATGTCGTCGACCCCGCCGCCGGACAGCACCACCTGCGAGAACCGGTCGTGTGCGGTGGCCGCCTGCTCGATCCCGGCGTGGGCGGCGGAGAGCGCGGCGAGCGCGTCGGCGGTCTCGGTGACGCGACGCGCCTGCACGAGCGACACCGCGGCCAGCGCCGCGAGCGAACCCAGCAGCGCCACCTCGTCGCGCCGGAACTCGCGCCGGGTGCGGTGCGAGGCGAACAGCACCCCGACGAAGTCCCCGTCGACCAGCAGCGGCGTGCCGCAGATCGCGACGAGCCCCTCCTCGCCGACCGCCCCGTCGATCTCGTCGGTGTGGTCGTAGCGCTCGTCGGCGGGGTAGTCGGGCGTCCAGTAGGGGCGGCGGGTCTGCGCGACGAGCCCGCCGAGCCCGGCCCCGAGCGGGAGCCGCAGCGCCTGGAACCGCGCCGACACCGATCCCGCGGTGGCCCGCATGAACGTGTCGCCGAGGTCGGGGTCGAACAGCGTCAGGTAGGCGACGTCGGTGCCGAGCAGGCTCCGCGCCCGGCGCACGATCGCGTCGAGGACCCCGCGCGGGTCGGCGACCGACGCGAGGTCCCTGGCCGTCTCGACGAGCGCGGACAGCTCCGCCTCCCGGCGGCGGTGCTCGTCGATCCCGGCCCGGATCCGCAGGGCGAGACCGCGGGCCTCGGGATGCTGCTGCGCCTGCTCGGCGATGCGGTCGGCGGACGCATCCTCGGCGAGCAGGCGCAGCAGGTCGAGCGCGGTCTGCGGCACGGGGAGAACCTAGCGGGACACGGCCTTCGGCAGCGCCGGGTCCTCGGCCAGGTCGCGGTGGCGGGTCTCGGAGTAGCTGGCCACCGCGATGATCGTCAGCACCGCGGACGCCGCCACGTACACCGCGACCGGGTAGCCGCTGCCGTACGCCGTGATCAGCGCGACCGCGATCAGCGGGGCGAGCCCACCGGCGAGGATCGACGCGAGCTGGTAGCCGATCGAGACGCCCGAGTAGCGCACCTTCGTGCCGAACAGCTCGGACAGGAACGCCGCCTGCGGCCCGTACATGGCGCCGTGGAAGATCAGCCCGCCGACGACGGCGAGCACGGCCGCGCCGAAGCTGCGGGTGTCGAGCAGCGCGATGAAGGCGAACGCCCACACCCCGACCCCGACGGCCCCGAGCAGGTAGATCGGCTTGCGCCCGAACCGGTCGCTCAGCGCGCCCCAGATCGGGATCGTCACGAAGTGCACCGCCGCACCGATCAGTACCGCGCCGAGCACGAACGAGCTCGACAGGTCCAGCTGCGTCGTCGCGTACGTCGTGACGACGATCGTGAAGATGTAGTACGAGACGTTCTCGGCGAACCGCGCGCCCATCGCCGTCAGCACCTCGCGCGGGTAGCTGCGCAGGACCTCCAGGATCGGCATGGCGTCGGCCGCGCCCTCGTCGGCCCGCTGTTTCGCCAGGGCCTGCGCCTCGCGGAACACCGGGGACTCCTCGACGGACAGGCGGATGTAGAGCCCGATCAGCACCAGTACGGCGGAGAGCAGGAACGGGATGCGCCAGCCCCAGGCCAGGAAGTCGGCCTCGGTCTGGAACGCCGCGAGGAGCGCCAGGATGCCGTTGGCGAGCAGCTGGCCGCCCGGCGCACCGGCCTGCGGCCAGCTCGCCCAGTAGCCGCGGCGCTCCGGGTCGCCGTGCTCGGAGACGATCAGCACCGCCCCACCCCACTCGCCGCCGAGTGCGAAGCCCTGCACGAGCCGCAGCAGCACCAGGATGACCGGCGCGGCGATCCCGATGGTCGCGTATCCCGGCAGCAGTCCGATGAGGAACGTCGCGACGCCCATCATCAGCAGGCTGACGACCAGCAGCGTCTTGCGGCCGATCTTGTCGCCGTAGTGACCGAACACCAGCCCGCCGACCGGGCGGGCGATGAAGCCGACGGCGAACGTGCCGAGCGAGAGCAGCACGCCCGTCGCCGGGTCGTTGCCGGGGAAGAAGACCTGGGGGAACACGAGCGCCGCGGCGACGCCGTAGAGGAAGAAGTCGTACCACTCGACCGTGGTGCCGGCCATGGAAGCGCCGACGACCTTGACGATGGAGCTGCGTGGCTGGGTCTCAGCCATGGGGCAACCCTTTCTGACTAGTGGGCGGTCCAGCCGCCGTCCATGAGCAGGGAGGTACCGGAGATCGAGCCGGACGCCGGGCCGTAGAGCAGGGCGGCGAGCTCGGCGACCTCCGCGGGTTCGACGAGCCGCTTCACCGCGACGGGGGTGAGCATGATCCGTTCCAGGACCTCGGACTCGTCGATGCCGTGCGTGCGCGCCTGGTCCGCGATCTGCTTCTCGACCAGCGGTGTGCGCACGTAGGCGGGGTTGAGGCAGTTGCTGGTGACGCCGCGCGCGGCGCCCTCCAGCGCGATCACCTTCGACAGGCCCTCCAGCCCGTGCTTGGCGCTGACGTAGGCGGACTTGAACGGGCTCGCGCGCACCCCGTGCACGCTGGAGACGTTGACGATCCGGCCCCAGCCGCGCTCGTACATGTGCGGAAGCACCAGCCGGGAGAGCCGGAACGGCGCCTCCAGCATCACGCGCAGGATGAACCCGAACCGCTCGGGATCGAACTCGTGCACCGGCGCCACGTGCTGGATGCCGGCGTTGTTGACGAGCACGTCGACCGCCGAGGGCAGGGCGTCGACGGCGTCGAGGTCGGACAGGTCGCACACGATCTGCTCGACCCCGTCCAGCTCCTTGAGGCCCGCCTCGTCGCGGTCGACGGCGATCACGTGCGCCCCGTCGTCGACCAGGCGGCGCGTGATGGCCGCCCCGATCCCGGACGCCGCACCCGTGACCAACGCCGTCCGACCCGCCAGAATCGTCATGGGCCGAGACGTTAGGGGAGTGTGAGGCGCATCGCCGTGGGGCCTCGACCTACATCCGTGTGCTCTCGCGTGTGCGGTGACGCCACCGGCGGGCACCGTCTCAGGATGAGAACGTGCCGGTGATCACGGCCCGTGATACTTCCGCCCATGAAGAGCGATGTGTGGGAGGCCGAGGTCGGGACGGACCACGCCGCGTGGCTCGCCACGGAGAGCCGCACCGCGGGTCTGGCCCGGGAGTACCGGCCGATCGACATCGGGGAGGGGCGGATCCGCTACAACTACCTCGCGCTCGGGGCCGCCCGTGAGCTGGGCGAGGAGGAGGACGGCTACCTCACCGACGACGCCGAGGGTCTGCGCGTCTGGATCGGGGACGACGCGTTCGAGCTGGAGCTCACGGAGGACTGACGCTTCGCGGCCCGGGTGGTCGTCGTGCGCGTGATACGTGAGGCATCGAATCAATCGATGGCTCACGGAAGGCGCACGATGACCCCCACCCCGTCCCGGGCGGGGGCGTAGCGTTGCCGCCGTGCCGGAGCAGGAGACGACCGGGGGTGGGGAGAGCACGCTCACGGTGCTCGTCGCGCTGGGGGCCAACGCGCTGATCGGCGTGCTCAAGCTGGTGGCCGGCGTGCTCACCGGGTCGGCGGCGATGCTCGCCGAGGCGGCGCACTCCGTCGCCGACACCGCGACCGAGGGGCTGCTGCTCACCGCGCTGCGCCGCTCGGAGAAGCCCGCCGACCGCCGTCATCCCTTCGGCTACGGCAAGGAGCGATTCTTCTGGGCGCTCATCGCCGCCGTCGGCATCTTCGTCTCCGGCGCGGTGTTCGCGATCTACGAGGGCCTCTCGACGATGCTCGGCGAGGGCGAGGAGCAGACCCTCATCTGGGTCGCCTACGCCGTCCTCGGCGGGTCCTTCCTGCTGGAGGGCGTCTCGTGGCTGCAGGCGGTGAGGCAGGTGCGGAACGGGTCGCGCGCCCACGACCAGGGCTTCGTGCAGTTCCTGCGCGAGACCGACGACCCCACCGTCAAGTCGGTGTTCTTCGAGGACAGCGCCGCCCTGATCGGCCTGCTGCTGGCCCTGGGCGGGATCGGGTTGCACCAGATCACCGGGTCGAGCTTCTGGGACGGGCTCGCGTCGCTGCTGATCGGGGTGCTGCTCTCCGGCGTCGCGTACGTCCTGGGGGCCACGAACAAGGGCCTGCTGATCGGCCGGCAGGCCGACCCGCGGCTCGTGTACGCGGTGCGCGACCACCTCGCGGCCCGCCCGGAGGTCGAGAAGGTCGTCGACCTGCTCACGATGACGCTCGGCACCGACCGCGTGCTGGTCTGCGCCCGCGTCGACTTCGACGACGCGCTGGGCGCGGCCGACCTCGAGCGCGCGTGCGTGGAGATCGACGACTCCCTGCGCGAGCGGTTCCCGCAGCTCGACGAGATCTTCCTCGAACCGGTGCCCCGCACCGACGAGCGGTTGCGGGCGAGGGTCCTGGACCGCTACGGCGCGGGCATCACACCCCCACCGACCTGACTCCGGTCAGCTGGTCGCCGCCCACCGCACGATGGCCCTCGGGCGGGCGCTGGGGTGCGGGCGGCGACGATCGCGCTCTGGTCGGGGTGTTGCTCGGCGGCACGGGCGGAAGGGGTCGGGGCGGACGGTGCCCGGCCGCGGGTCCGGCGGCCGGTGATCGGCGCGCGCCGCACGGAGCGGCCCTCGGGAGGGCGCTGCGGTACGGCCGGCACCGATCATCGGGTGGGCCGCCCGCCGGCGACCGGTGCGCCGCACGGGGACGGTCCGGGAAGGGTGCGCCGGTGCGGGTGGAGCCGGTCATGTGGCCGGTTCGGCGGTGATCGTCGCCCACCGCACCGTGCGTCCCGCGGGCCCACTGTGTGCGGGAGGAAAGGATCGTGGGCGGGAGGGAACCGCGGGCGGTCTCGTTCCGTCCAACCCGCCGTGAACCTGTGCCGACCGTTCCGCGGAACCCGGGCCGTCGCCTCCGGGATCCTCACCCCGAAGATGCTGCGCGGCCCGCGCTTGCGTCGCCTGTTCCGCGACGTCTACGTCTGCGCCGACGTCGAGGTCGATCTCGCGCTGCGCTCGGAGGCCGCGTACCTGCTCGTCGAGGGCACCGGGGTGCTCGGCGGGTACTCCGCGGCCGAGCTGCTGGGTGCCTCCTGCGGACCTGAGGACGCCCCCGCCGAGGTCGTCAGCCCGACGCGGATGCGGTCGCGGCCCGGCCTGCTGGTGCGGGAGGAGGCGGTCCCGCCCGGCGAGCGGTGGCGGGTGGGGGAGGTGCGGGTGACGTCGCCGCTGCACACCGCCTTCCGCCTGGCCTGCCGGCTCCCGCTCGTCGAGGCGGTGGTGGCGGTCGACGCGCTGGCGCACCGGTTCTCGCTGGACCCGTGGGACGTGGTCCGCTTCGGCTACCGCCACCTCGGCGCGCCCGGGAGCGCGCGGCTCCCCGACGTCGCCCGGCTCGCCCACCCGCTCGCGGAGTCCCCGATGGAGACGCGGATCCGGCTGGCCATCGCGTTCGACGGGCTTCCGCCGCCGGTCCTGCAACACCCCGTGGGCGCCTACGACCTCGACATGGCCTACCCCGACGTGCTGCTCGCGGTGGAGTACGACGGACGGGAGCACCGCACGCCCGAGCGCGCGCGACGGGACCTCGCCCGCCAGGCGTACCTGTCGTCGGCCGGCTGGACGGTGCTCCGCTTCGGAGCCGCCGACGTGCTCCACCGGCCGCGGACGGTGGCCGCCGCGGTGCGGCGGGCCCTGGCCGCCCGCGGTGTGACCGCCGCCGCCCGCACCGCGATGCCCCGGTGATCGCTGCGGCCCGCACGGCAGCGCCCCGACGAGGGCGCCGGGGTGCGGCCGGAACCGATCACCAGCCGCACCCCCCCGGGGAAGTGCGGCCGGTGACTCAGACCAGCGGGCGGTCGGTGGGGTCGATCGGGCGGGGCAGGACGTCGCGCCCGGTGAGGTAGGCGTCCACCCCGGCGGCCGCGGAACGACCCTCCGCGATGGCCCACACGATCAGCGACTGGCCGCGGCCCATGTCGCCGGCCGAGAACACGCCGTCGACGCTGGTCATGAAGCTGCGGTCGCGCGCGACGTTGCCGCGCTCGTCGAGCTCCACGCCCAGCTCGGAGAGCAGCTTGCCCTTCTCCGGGCCGACGAAGCCCATCGCGAGCAGCACCAGCTGGGCCGGGAGCTCCCGCTCGGTGCCGGGCACCTCGTCGAAGCCCTTCTCGCCGCGCCGCACCTCGACGATGCGGATGGCCTGGAGCTTGCCGTCCGCGTCGCCGACGAACTCGGTGGTGTTGACCGAGAACAGGCGGTCGCCGCCCTCCTCGTGCGCCGAGGTGACCCGGTAGACCATCGGGTAGGTCGGCCAGGGCATGCCCTCGTCGCGCTTCTCCGGCGGCGTCGGCATGATCTCCAGCTGGGTGACCGACAGCGCGCCCTGGCGGTGGCTGGTGCCGAGGCAGTCGGCCCCGGTGTCACCGCCGCCGATGATCACGACGTGCTTGCCCTCGGCGGTGATCTCCGGCGCGTCGATGTCGCCCTGCTGCACGTGGTTGGCCCACGGCAGGAACTCCATCGCCTGGTAGACGCCCTCGACCTCGCGGCCCTTGGCGGGCAGGTCGCGCCACGCGGTGGCCCCGCCGGCGAGCACGACCGCGTCGAAGTCCGCGCGCAGCTGCTCCACCGTGACGTCGACGCCCACGTCGACCGAGGCGCGGAACAGCGTGCCCTCGGCCTTCATCTGCTCCAGGCGCCGGTCGAGCCGGGACTTCTCCATCTTGAACTCGGGGATGCCGTAGCGCAGCAGCCCGCCGATGCGGTCGGACCGCTCGAACACCACGACGTCGTGACCGACGCGGGTGAGCTGCTGTGCGGCGGCCAGCCCGGCCGGCCCGGACCCGACGACGGCGACCTTCTTGCCCGTCTTCGTCTGCGCCGGCTGCGGCGGTACCCAGCCCTCGTCCCACGCCCGGTCGACGATCTCGATCTCGACCTGCTTGATCGTGACCGCGTCGTCGTTGATCGCCAGCACGCAGGCCGCCTCGCACGGGGCGGGGCAGAGCGTGCCGGTGAACTCCGGGAAGTTGTTCGTGGCGTGCAGCCGCTCGGTGGCCTCGCGCCAGTCCTTGCGGTAGACGAGGTCGTTCCACTCCGGGATGAGGTTGCCCAGCGGGCAGCCCTGGTGGCAGAACGGGATGCCGCAGTTCATGCAGCGCCCGGCCTGCTTCTCCAGCGTGCCGCGCTCGAAGTCCTCGTAGACCTCGCGCCAGTCGCTCAGGCGCAGGTCGACCGGGCGGCGCGTGGGCCCCTCCCGCTTGGTGGTGAGGAATCCCTTCGGGTCACCCATGTGCGGCCTCCATGATCGCTTCGTCGACGTTGCGGCCGTCGCGCTCGGCGGCCTCGCGGGCCTGCAGCACGCGCTTGAAGTCGCGCGGCATGACCTTGCCGAAGCGGGCCACGCTCTCGTCCCAGTCGGTGAGCAGGTTCTTCGCCACCGCGGAGTCGGTCTCGGCGTAGTGCCGCTCCACGGTCTCGCGCAGGAACGCGCGATCCTCGTCGTCGAGGGGGTCGATGTCGACCATCTCGGGGTTGACGCGGTGGGTCGGCAGGTCGAGCACGTAGGCGACCCCGCCGGACATGCCCGCGGCGAAGTTGCGCCCGATCCGCCCGAGCACGACCACGCGCCCGCCGGTCATGTACTCGCAGGCGTGGTCGCCCACGCCCTCGACGACGGCCAGCGCACCGGAGTTCCGGACGCAGAACCGCTCGCCGACGATGCCGCGGACGAAGATCTCGCCCGACGTGGCCCCGTAGAGGATCACGTTGCCGGCGATGATGTTGTCCTCGGCGACGAACGGCGCCGTCGGGTCGGGGCGCAGCGTCAGGCGACCGCCGGACAGGCCCTTGCCGAAGAAGTCGTTGGTGTCGCCGACCAGCCGCAGCGTGATGCCCTTGGGCACGAACGCGCCGAAGCTCTGGCCCGCCGAGCCGGTGAGCGTGACGTCGATCGTGTCGTCGGGCAGGCCCTCGCCGCCCCACTGCGTCGTGAGGTGGTGGCCGAGCATGGTGCCGACGGTGCGGTTGACGTTGCGCACCGGCAGGTCGAGACGGACCTTGTCGCCGGAGCGCAGCGCGCCCTCGCACAGCTGGATCAGGGTGTTGTCGAGCGCCTTGTCCAGGCCGTGGTCCTGCGTGGTCGTGTTGTGCCGCGGTGCGCCCGCGGGCAGCTCCGGCACGGTGAAGATCGGGGTCAGGTCGATGCCCTCGGTCTTCCAGTGCCGCACCGCGTCGTCGGTGTCGAGCAGCTCCGCGTGGCCCACGGCCTCCTGCAGTGTGCGGAAGCCCAGCGCCGCGAGGTACTCGCGCACCTCCTGCGCGACGAACCGCATGAAGTTGACGACGTACTCCGGTCGCCCGTCGAAGCGCTTGCGCAGCACGGGGTTCTGGGTGGCGACGCCGACCGGGCAGGTGTCGAGGTGGCAGACGCGCATCATGATGCAGCCGCTGACGACGAGCGGGGCGGTGGCGAAACCGAACTCCTCCGCCCCCAGCAGAGCCGCGATCATGACGTCGCGACCGGTCTTGAGCTGCCCGTCGGCCTGCACGACGATGCGGTCGCGCAGGTTGTTGCGCAGCAGCGTCTGCTGGGTCTCGGCCAGGCCGAGCTCCCACGGGCCGCCCGCGTGCTTGATCGAGCTCAGCGGTGACGCTCCCGTGCCGCCGTCGTGGCCCGAGATGAGCACGACGTCGGAGTAGGCCTTCGCCACGCCCGCCGCGACCGTGCCGACGCCGACCTGGCTGACCAGCTTCACGTGGATGCGGGCCCTCGGGTTGGCGTTCTTCAGGTCGTGGATGAGCTGCTTGATGTCCTCGATGGAGTAGATGTCGTGGTGCGGCGGCGGCGAGATCAGCCCGACGCCCGGCGTGGAGTACCGGGTCTTCGCGATCCAGGGGTAGACCTTGCCGCCGGGCAGCTGACCGCCCTCGCCGGGCTTCGCGCCCTGCGCGATCTTGATCTGGATGTCGTCGGAGTTGACCAGGTACTCGCTGGTGACCCCGAAGCGCCCGGACGCGACCTGCTTGATCGCCGAGCGCCGCGAGTCGCCGTTGGCGTCGGGCGTCCAGCGGTCGGCGTCCTCGCCGCCCTCACCGGTGTTGGACTTGCCGCCGAGGCGGTTCATCGCGATGGCGAGCGTCTCGTGCATCTCCTGGCTGATCGAGCCGTAGGAGATGGCGCCGGTGGCGAAGCGCGTCACGATGGACTCGACGGACTCGACCTCGTCGATCGGCACGGGCGGACGGCCACCGTTCTCGACGCCCTCCCGGAACGCGAACAGCCCGCGCAGGGTGTTGAGCCGGCCGGCCTGCTCGTCGACGGCGCGGGTGTAGTCCTTGAAGACCTCGTACTTCCCGGCCCGCGTGGAGTGCTGCAGCTTGAAGACGGTCTGCGGGTTGAACAGGTGCAGCTCGCCCTCGCGGCGCCACTGGTACTCGCCGCCGACCTCCAGCGCGCGGTGCGACGCGCGCACCTCGTCGGAGGGGAAGGCGTGCCGGTGGTGGCGCAGCACCTCCTCGGCGAGCACGTCGTAGCCGACGCCGCCCAGACGGGACGTGGTGCCGCAGAAGCACTCGTCGACGACCTCCTTGCCCAGCCCGATCGCCTCGAAGATCTGCGCGCCGGTGTAGGACGCCACGGTGGAGACACCGATCTTCGACATCGTCTTGCGGACGCCCTTGCCGAGCGCCTTGACGAGATTCTTCGCGGCCGTGGCCGGGTCGATGCCGGGGATGTCACCGCGCTCGGCGAGGTCCTCGACGGTGGCCATCGCCAGGTACGGGTTGACCGCGGCCGCCCCGTAGCCGATGAGCAGCGCGATGTGGTGCACCTCGCGGGCGTCGCCGGACTCGACGACGAGCCCGACCCGGCTGCGGGACTTCTCGCGCACCAGGTGGTGGTGCACCGCGCCGGTGAGCAGCAGCGACGGGATGGGCGCGTGCTTGGCGTCGACGCCGCGGTTGGACAGCACGATCAGCCGTGCGCCGTCCTCGATGGCCTCGGACACCTCGCGGCAGATCTCGTTGAGCCGCCTGCGCAGCCCCTCGCCGCCCTCGGCGGCCTTGAACACACCCTTGGCGGTGACGCACGCGAAACCGGGCAGCTCACCGTCGTCGTTGATGTGGACGATCTTCGCGAGGTCGTCGTTGCCGAGCACCGGGAACGGCAGCACGATCGTGCGGCAGTTGGCCGGGGTGGCGTCGAGCAGGTTCTGCTCCGGCCCGAGCTGGCTCTGCAGCGAGGTGACGAGCTCCTCGCGGATCGCGTCCAGCGGCGGGTTGGTGACCTGCGCGAACAGCTGGATGAAGTAGTCGAACAGCAGCCGCGGGCGCTCCGACATCGCCGCGATCGGCGCGTCGTTGCCCATCGAGCCGATCGGCTCCGCGCCGACCGATGCCATCGGCTTGAGCAGGAGGTTGAGCTCCTCCTCGGTGTAGCCGAAGGACTGCTGGCGGTGGGTGAGCGCCGCGTGGCTCGGGACCTCGCGGTCGCGGGCGGGCAGGTCGCCCAGGTGGATCAGGCCGGCGTGCAGCCAGTCGGCGTAGGGGTGCTCGGCGGACAGTGCGCCCTTGATCTCGGCGTCGTCGACGAGCTTCCCGGCCGCGGTGTCGACGAGGAACATCCGGCCCGGCTCGAGGCGGCCCTTGCGCACGACGTTGGCGGGGGCGACGTCGAGCACGCCCACCTCCGACGCCAGCACGACGGTGCCGTCGTCGGTGACCCAGTAGCGCGCGGGGCGCAGGCCGTTGCGGTCGAGGACCGCGCCGATCAGCGTGCCGTCGGTGAACGCGACGAGCGCGGGACCGTCCCACGGCTCCATCAGCGTGGAGTGGAACTCGTAGAAGGCCCGGCGGGCCGGGTCCATCTCGTCGTGGTTCTCCCACGCCTCCGGGATCATCATCAGCACCGCGTGCGGCAGGCTGCGCCCGCCCAGGTGCAGGAGCTCGAGCACCTCGTCGAACGTGGCGGAGTCGCTCGCGTCCGGGGTGACGACGGGGGACAGGCGCGCGAGGTCGCCCGGGATCAGGTCCGACTTCAGCAGCGCCTCGCGCGAGGCCATCCAGTTGCGGTTGCCGCGCAGGGTGTTGATCTCCCCGTTGTGCGCGACGTAGCGGTAGGGGTGCGCGAGCGGCCAGGCCGGGAACGTGTTCGTCGAGAAGCGGGAGTGCACCACGGCCAGCGCGCTCGTGACGCGCTCGTCGGACAGGTCGGGGTAGAACGCCTCGACCTGCGGCTCGGCCAGCATCCCCTTGTAGACGATGGTGCGCGGCGACAGCGACGGGAAGTAGGTGCCGGTGCCGTGCTCGGCGCGCTTGCGCAGGCAGAACGTGAGGCGCTCCAGCTCGATGCCGGACTCGTCGTGCGCACCGGCCACGAACAGCTGGCGGAAGCTCGGCATCGCGGCACGCGCGGTGGGACCGATGTCGGCGCCGTCCGGGTCGACGGGGAGCTCTCGCCAGCCGAGGACGGTGAGGCCCTCCTCGGTGGTGAGGCGGTCGATCTCCGCGACGGCTGCGTCGGCCTCCGCCGCGTCGGCGGGCAGGAACGCGGTGCCGACGGCGTAGGCGCCCTCGGCTGGGAGCGCGAAGTCGACGACGTCGCGGAAGAAGGCGTCCGGCAGCTGGATCAGGATGCCCGCACCGTCACCGGTGTTGGCCTCGGCGCCGCGCGCGCCCCGGTGCTCCAGGCGCAGCAGGGCCGTGAGGGCCTTGCGGACGATGGAGTGGTCGCGGCGGCCGGCCAGGTCGGCGACCATGGCGACACCGCAGGCGTCGTGCTCGAAGTCCGGGGCGTAGAGCCCCTCCGAGGTAACCGCTGTGCCGGTTCGCTTCGTGATGGCAGCCAACAGTGCCTCCTGTCGTCTCGGTGCACCCCGACACTGACACCCAGGATCTGTGGGCGATCGGGACGACGTGATGGTGGGGTTAGAGAATAAACGACACCCCCGTCGGGACGCGGGTTCTGGTCCGAACGGGTGTTTCTGGGTGCGCCGAAAGTGGGTCGTGGTGGTACCCGGTGCCGGCACGACGACCGGACACCTGTGGGGGAGTCGGCCGGGACGTCTCGTTGCGCGCAGGCACGCGGCGATGGGTGCGCTTGCGCGCCGAACAGCGTCGCACGCCATGCCGACAGTTCGCCAGTGCTGCGGACGTGAGCACGGTGACCAGCGCCGGGACCGCCGACGGCGGGTCCGGGGCGGTACCGTGTCGGTCCCCGGCGCAGGGCCTGCTCCGGGTGCACGGCGACACCCGTCCGGGGGACACTGGCCTGGTGGTGACCGACGTGCGGGCCGTGCTGGCGGACGTGGGACGGCTGAGCCCGTTCTTCCTCGTCGGGACCGACCCGGCCGCCGCTGCGGAACCCGGGTGGCGGCCGCTGCGCGATCTCTACACCGACCCGCGGCCCCTGCGTGACCGGATCGCGCACGTCCGGCGCGCTCTCGACAGCGACGACCGGGTCGCGGCGTCGATCACGTTCCAGGGGCTCGCCGCGCTGGTCCTGTCGCCGTCGCTGGCCGCCGTGGCGGTGCATGGCGTGCTCCCCCACCTGGGTCCCGACGTCCTGCACTGGAGGCCGGCGGAGGCCGGGCCGTGGGCCCTGTGGTGCCCGGACCCCTCGGGCGAGGTCGTGGCGGACGGCGCCGACGCGTTGGCCGGGGCCCTGTTCGACGGGCACCTCGGGCCGCTGATCGCGGCGGTGCGGGCGCAGGTGCCGATCTCGGAGCGGCTGCTGTGGGGGAGCGTCGCGTCGTCGGTGGCCGCGGGGAAGCGGCTGATCGGGGTGGAACGGCCGGAGATCGCCGACCGGGCGGCCCGGATCGCCGAACGCCTGCTGGACACCGGGCCGCTGGCCGGCACCGGTGAGCGGCGCGCCCCGACCGGGCCCGACCACGGATGGTCGTTCCGCCGCCGGTCCTGCTGCCTGTTCTACCGCGTACGCGACGGGGGGCTGTGCGGCGACTGCGTGCTGAACAGGGACCGCTAGTCGAGCAGCACCTCGGCGACGACGACGCGCACCACCGCGTCGAGGCCGGTGTACGCGGCCACCTCGGCGGCCACCTCGCGCTGCACGGCCTGCGCCACGTCGCGGCAGTTGTGGCCGAGCCGGGTGGCGAGGGTGATCGTGATCTCGGCGGTGTGGTCCTGCACCGCGGCGTGCACGCCGTCGGCGGGTAGTGCCCCGGTGTCCCGGTCGGGGTGCAGGACGGAGTCGGCGAGGCCGAGCAGGGCCTGGGTGAGATCGGCGCGCAGGGCGACGACGCCGGGGACCCGGCGGGCGCGGTGCGCCGCCACCCGCGCGACGACCGCGTCGCCCACCCGCACCCGGACCTTCGGGGTCCCGGTCACCATTCGCCCCCGAACACGTCCACGACCTCGATGTCGACGCGCCGCACCGGCACGCCCAGCGCCTGCTCGCCCGCCGCGGCGACCATCTGCCGCACGCGGGCGGTCACCGACGCGAGGTCGACGCCGAACCGGGCGGTGACGGTGATCCGCACGTCGGCGGCGTGCCCCGGCTCGCCCGAGAACGTGTCGGTGACCTGCTCGATCCGGCAGCTGCGCGCCCGCACCCCCGACATGGCGTCGACGGTGTGCCGCAGCACCGACGCCGCGGCGGCGCGCGAGAGCCGTGCCGGGCCGTGGGGGGAGGGCAGGGTGAGGACGTCGTGCGGGCGCAGTTCGGTGCGGACGGCGACCATCACCCGGTCCAGCACCGACGGCGGCGGCTCCGGCTGCTCCTGCGCCATGCGGTGCACCAGCGCGCCGAGGCCGCGGGCGTCGGCGGCGGCCGCGGTGCAGTGCGGGCAGTCGCGCTCGTGGGCGTCTGCGGGCTCGCCCGCGGCGGCGCGGTCCCAGACCGCCGAGGCGTCGCGTCCGCAGGCCAGGCGCCCGTCGGGATCGGGTGCGGGGGTCAGCGCCATGACCGCATCGCCCCCGCCAGCTTCGTGCGGGCCCGGTGGATCCGGCCGCGCACGGCGTCCTCGGTGGCCCCGGTGATCTCGGCGATCTCGGTGTAGCCCTGGCCCTCCATCTCCCGCAGCACCCAGCAGACGCGCAGGTCGTCGGGGAGGGCGGCGATGGCCCGGTGCAGCGCGGCCATCCCGGCGTCGCGCTCGGCGGCGCGTTCGGGCGAGTCGTGCGCCGGGGCCGGCGCCTCGACCTCCTCGACCGGGATCGGGCGGCGCTTGCGCAGCATGCCCAGGCAGCGGTTGGTGACGATGCGGTACATCCACGTCGAGAACGCCGACTCGCCGCGGAACCGGCCGATCCGCCGCCACGCGTCGAGCAGCGCCTCCTGCAGCGCGTCCTCGGCCTCGGCCGGGTCGCCCATCACGCGCACCGCGAGCCGGTAGAGCGCGTCCTGGTGGCGACGGGCCAGCGTCTCGAACGCCCGCGCGTCGCCCTCCTGGGCACGCACGACGAGCGTCTGCTCGTCGAGCACGTCGAGCTCGTCGAGCACCGGCGCCTCCCTGACCGGGGGAGCGGCGACGGCGAGGTCGGCCCGGGTCACCTGCACCGCACTCCGATCCCGTGGACATGTGACGCGCCTCACCGTGAGGACGGTGGCCGGCGCGGTGTCTCACCACCAGTGGGACACGGTAGCCGCCCCCGACCCGGTCGGCGCGCGACGTCCCCCGACGGAAGAGGGAAACGCGATGAGCTTCATCGACAAGGCCAAGCACAAGGCCGAAGAGGTCGTCGGCGAGGTCAAGGAGAAGGTCGGCGAGCTGACCGGCAACGAGAAGCTCCAGGCCGAGGGCCGGAAGGACCAGCTCAGCGGCAACGTGAAGCAGACCGGTGACTCCGTCAAGGACGCCGCGTCGAACCTGGGCGACACGCTCAGGGGCGACAAGAGCTGAGCCGCGACGGTACGGAGGACGGCCCGCCGCTGTACGCGGTGGGCCGTCCTCCGACATGCCCGGAAGGGTCCGGTCCGGACTATCGTGACGACGTGACCCGCCCGCCCGATCCCGTCGCCGCGACGGCCCGCGCCGTGGCCGCGGCCGTGGCCGCCCACCCCGGTGTCGCCCGCCTCGACGGCGGCCCCTGGGGCACTGTCACCTCGCACCTCCCCGGACGCGCGCGCGTCGACGGCGTCCGGCTCGGCGTCGGCGCCGAGTCCGTCGAGATCGCCGTCGTCGCCCGCCTGGGCGTCCCGCTGCCGCAGTTGGCCGACGAGCTGGCCGCCGCCGTGCGCGGGGTGCTGGGCCCGGTGCCGGTCGACGTCACGTTCTCCGACGTCGTGCCCGCACTCGCCGCCGCCCCCGCCCTGTAGCGGCCGGGCGAACGGCCGGAGGCCCTCTCACCTAGACTCGCTCGGAATGCCGTCGGCACGGCGTCGTACGTGCCGCAATCGCGTCTGTGTTCCGCAGAATGAGGAGTATCCCCACCGTGAAGAGCCGATCGTGAAGAGCACCGTTGAGCGCCTGAGCCCGACGCGGGTCCGGATCGCCGTCGAGGTGCCCTTCGACGAGCTCAAGCCGGACTTCGACCGTGCGTACAAGAAGATCGCGCAGCAGGTCTCCGTACCCGGGTTCCGCAAGGGCAAGGTCCCCGCGCGGATCATCGAGGCGCGCCTCGGCCGGGGTGTCGTCCTCGACGAGGTCGTCAACGCCGCCGTCCCGACCAAGTACTCCGAGGCCGTCTCCGCGGCCGAGGAGAAGGTCACGCCCATCGGGCGCCCGGACATCGAGGTCACCGAGATCGCCGACGGCGAGCACCTCTCGTTCACCGCCGAGGTCGACGTCCGCCCCGAGCTGACGCTGCCCGAGCTCGACACCCTCACCGTCACCGTCGACGACGTCGAGGTCACCGACGCCGACGTCGACGAGCAGCTGGAGAACCTGCGCGCGCGCTTCGGCACGCTCGCGGGCGTCGACCGGGCCGCGGCCACCGACGACTTCGTGCTGATCGACCTGTCCGCCACCGTCGACGGCGTCGCCGTCGAGGAGGCCACCACCAGCGGGTTCTCCTACCAGGTGGGCCAGGGCGGCCTGATCGACGGCCTCGACGAGGCCGTGCAGGGCATGTCGGCCGACGACGAGAAGACCTTCACCACGAAGCTCGTGGCCGGCGAGTACGCCGACAAGGACGCCGAGGTCACCGTCAAGGTCACCGCGGTCAAGGAGCGCACGCTCCCCGACGCCGACGACGAGTTCGCGCAGCTGGCCAGCGAGTTCGACTCGCTCGACGAGCTCACCGCCGACCTGCGCGAGCGCATGGCCCGCGTCAAGCGCATGGAGCAGGTCTCCCAGGCCCGCGACAAGGTGCTCGACGCGCTGGTCGACGGCACCGAGGTGCCGCTGCCGGAGAGCATCGTCGCCGCCGAGGTCGAGTCCACCACGCACGACGCGATCCACGGCTTCGAGCACGACGAGGAGAAGTTCGCCGCGCAGCTCGAGAGCGACGGCAGCAGCCGCGAGCAGTTCGACGCGGAGACCCGCGAGGAGGCCGAGAAGTCGGTCCGCACCCGCCTCGTCCTCGACGCGCTCGCCGACGCCGAGCAGGTCAGTGTCAACGACCAGGAGCTCACCGAGCGCATCGTCTACCAGGCCCAGCAGTACCGGATGCCGCCCGAGGAGTTCGTGCGCCGCATCCAGGAGGCCGGTCAGCTCGGCGCGATCTACGCCGACGTGCGCCGCACCAAGGCCCTGATCGCCGCGGTCCGCGCGGCCACCGTCACCGACGCGTCCGGCGCCACGATCGACCTGTCCGACCTCCTCGGCGACGAGGACGACGGCATCGAGGTCACCGAGGTGCCCGGCGAGGTCGTCGAGACCGAGGACGCCGCCGAGGCCGACGCCGCCGAGGCCGACGCCGCCGAGGTCGAGGCCCCCGAGGCGGACGCCGCGGAGTCCACCGAGGACAAGGCATCCGGCAGCTCCTGAGCCGGGCAACACGCCCAGAGCGAACAACCGGTCCGAACGCGGCGGGCACGACGCCCGTCCGCGTAGGGTCGGCCAGGACGAACACGCGAGCTGAACAGCAGAAGGCAGGGTGAAGTGAGGACCCACGAAACCGGTTCGCGTACCGCGGACCGTCTCCTCGGAGCCGACATGCGACGCGGCGGAGCGCCGGCGTCGCTGACGCTGTCGGACTCGGTCTACGAGCGGTTGCTGCAGCAGCGGATCATCGTGCTCGGCCAGCAGGTCGACGACGACATCGCCAACCGCATCGCTGCGCAGATGTTGCTGCTCTCGGCGGAGGACCCCAACGCCGACATCCAGCTCTACATCAACTCGCCCGGCGGCTCGGTGTCGGCCGGGATGGCCATCTTCGACACCATGGAGTTCGTGCCCTGCGACGTCGCGACGTTCGCGATGGGGCTGGCGGCCTCGATGGGGCAGTTCCTGCTCTCGGCGGGTGCGCGGGGCAAGCGCTACGCCCTGCCGCACGCGCGGATCATGATGCACCAGCCGTCGTCCGGCGTGGGTGGTCAGGAGTCCGACATCGTGATCCAGGCGGAGCAGTCGCGGCTGCTCAAGCGCGAGCTCGCCGAGCTGATCGCCGAGCACACGGGTCAGACGGTCGAGAAGGTCACGGCCGACTCCGAGCGCGACCGGTGGTTCCGGGCCCCCGAGGCCAAGGAGTACGGCTTCGTCGACCACGTCATCGCGCGCGCCGGGCAGTTGCCCGACGGCAACGAGAGCATCGGCGTCGAGGCCGAGAGCAACGGCAACGGGAGCACGAAGTGACGATCAACAGCGGGAGCCAGTTCCACTCTCCGCAGAGCAGGTACGTCCTGCCCTCGTTCGTCGAGCGCACCAGCTACGGGGTCAAGGAGTCGAACCCGTACAACAAGCTGTTCGAGGAGCGCATCATCTTCCTCGGCGTGCAGATCGACGACGCGTCGGCCAACGACGTGATGGCGCAGCTGCTGTGCCTCGAGTCGGCCGACCCGGACCGTGAGATCAGCATGTACATCAACTCGCCCGGCGGGTCTTTCACGTCGTTGATGGCGATCTACGACACCATGCAGTTCATCCGCCCCGACATCCAGACGGTCTGCCTGGGGCAGGCCGCGTCGGCCGCGGCCGTCCTGCTCGCCGCCGGCACCCCGGGGCGTCGCCTCGCGGTGCAGAACGCACGGGTCCTGATCCACCAGCCCGCCACCGAGGGCACCTACGGCCAGGTCTCGGACCTCGAGATCCAGGCCGCGGAGATCTCGCGGGTGCGCAAGCTGATGGAGGCCACGCTCGCCAAGCACACCGGCAAGAGCGAGGAGCAGGTCCGCCTCGACGTCGAGCGGGACAAGATCCTCACGGCCGTCGAGGCCAAGGAGTACGGGATCGTCGACGAGATCATCCAGAGCCGCAAGCTCTCCGCCGCCTAGAACCGGGTCGGCTGCACCACCCGGTCGGTACCGGGTTCCTACGCCCGGTACCGACCGTCCGCCGACACGTCGCCGAATCGGAGCACCGTGGTGCTCCCCCGGGGACGGGTCGGGCGGGTACCGTCACGAGGGCGTGTCCGACCCAGGACGCGCCAGATGGGACTGGGGTCTGCACTCATGGCACGCATCGGTGATGGCGGTGACCTGCTCAAGTGCTCGTTCTGCGGCAAGAGCCAGAAGCAGGTCAAGAAACTGATCGCCGGACCTGGCGTCTACATCTGCGACGAGTGCATCGATCTCTGCAACGAGATCATCGAGGAAGAGCTGGCCGAGGCCGGTGAGGTGAAGCTCGACGAGCTGCCGAAGCCCGCCGAGATCCACGAGTTCCTCGACCAGTACGTGGTGGGTCAGAGCCGCACGAAGCGCACGCTCTCGGTGGCGGTCTACAACCACTACAAGCGCATCCAGGCCGGCGACAAGGGTCGCGGTCCCGACGGCGACGGCGTCGAGCTGTCGAAGTCCAACATCCTCATGCTCGGCCCCACGGGCTGCGGCAAGACCTACCTCGCGCAGACGCTCGCGAAGCTGCTGAACGTCCCGTTCGCCATCGCCGACGCCACCGCCCTCACCGAGGCCGGGTACGTCGGCGAGGACGTCGAGAACATCCTCCTGAAGCTGATCCAGGCGGCCGACTACGACGTCAAGCGCGCCGAGACCGGCATCATCTACATCGACGAGGTCGACAAGATCGCCCGCAAGAGCGAGAACCCGTCGATCACGCGCGACGTGTCCGGCGAGGGTGTGCAGCAGGCGCTGCTGAAGATCCTCGAGGGAACCACCGCGAGCGTCCCGCCGCAGGGCGGCCGCAAGCACCCGCACCAGGAGTTCATCCAGATCGACACGACGAACGTGCTGTTCATCGTGGCCGGTGCCTTCGCGGGCCTGGAGAAGATCATCGGTGACCGGGTCGGGCGTCGCGGTCTGGGCTTCGGTGCGGAGATCCGCTCGAAGAACGACCTGGAGTCGGCCGAGAGCTTCGGCGACACCATGCCCGAGGACCTCATCAAGTTCGGCCTCATCCCCGAGTTCATCGGCCGCCTGCCGGTCGTCGCCTCGGTGACGTCGCTCGACAAGGAGGCCCTGGTCAAGATCCTGACCGAGCCCCGCAACGCGCTCGTGAAGCAGTACTACAAGCTGTTCGAGATGGACGGCGTGGAGCTCGAGTTCACCGACGACGCGCTGGAGGCGGTGGCCGACCAGGCCATCCTGCGCGGCACCGGGGCCCGCGGGCTGCGCGCGATCATGGAGGAGGTCCTCCTCCCCGTGATGTACGACATCCCGAGCCGCGACGACGTCGCCAAGGTCGTCGTCACCGAGCAGACGGTACGCAGCAACGTCAACCCGACGATCGTGCCGCGTACCCCGGCCCGTCGCGAGCCCCGCCGCGACCGCTCGGCGTAACCGCCCGACTGCACCGCGCGACACGCCGGTCCCGGATCAATCGGGGCCGGCGTTCTGCGGTTGCGGCGCCCGGTGCCCCGACTTACGTTCACCCCCGGTTCAGCGGTGACGCATGACTAAGGGGCAGACGATGGCAGCGGGGTTCCTGCAACGCGAACGGATCGTCGCTCCGCCGGGATGGAGCCGCTGGCTCGTCCCGCCGGCCGCGCTGTCGATCCACCTGGCGATCGGCCAGGCCTACGCCTGGAGCGTGTTCAAGACGCCGCTGGCCGACACGATCCTGGCCGGCAACCCGAGCGCGGGCGTGCTCAGCGCGTTGCCGTTCACCCTCGGCATCATCATGCTGGGGCTCTCGGCCGCGCTGTTCGGCACCAAGGTCGATGCGAACGGGCCGCGCTGGGCGATGGTCGTCGCCTCCTCGTGCTTCGTCGCCGGGTTCCTGATCTCCGCGCTCGGCATGTACCTCGGCCAGTTCTGGCTGGTCGTCGTCGGGTACGGGTTCGTCGGCGGCATCGGCCTGGGCGTCGGCTACATCTCGCCCGTGTCCACGCTGATCAAGTGGTTCCCGGACCGGCCGGGCCTGTCCACCGGTATCGCGATCATGGGCTTCGGTGGCGGCGCGCTCATCGCGACCCCGCTGACGACCTCGCTGCTCGGCGCGTTCGGCGGCTCCGGCGACGGTGCGCAGGCCGGCGGCGTCGGCCGGACGTTCCTCGTGATGGGCCTGATCTACGCGGTGTTCATGTCCGTCGGCTGGCTGCTGATCCGCGTGCCCGCACCGGACTGGAAGCCCGCGGGCTGGGAGCCGTCGAAGCAGAAGACCGGCTCGCTGATCAGCACCGCCAACGTGTCGGCGGCCAACGCGATCAAGACGCCGCAGTTCTGGCTGCTCTGGGTCGTGCTGTGCTTCAACGTCACCGCGGGCATCGGCATCCTGGAGCGCGCCTCGCCGATCTTCCAGGACTTCTTCCGCGACTCCAGCCCGGCCGAGACGATCGCCGCGTCGGCGGCCGGGTTCGTCGCGATCCTGTCGCTGGCCAACGCGCTCGGCCGGATCCTGTGGTCCTCGCTGTCGGACGTGCTGGGCCGCAAGAACATGTACCGGATCTACCTGGGCGTCGGCGCGCTCCTGTACCTGCTGATCACGCTGACAACCAACTCGAACCGCGTCGTCTTCCTGATCAGCGCGCTGTTCATCCTGTCCTTCTACGGCGCCGGGTTCGCCACCGTGCCCGCCTACCTGCGCGACCTCTTCGGTACCTACCAGGTCGGTGCGATCCACGGCCGGCTGCTCACCGCGTGGTCCACGGCGGGCGTGCTCGGACCGGTGATCGTCAACGCGATCGCCGACGCGCAGATCGCCGCGGGCGTCGAGGGTCCGGGGCGGTACACGCTGGCTTTCTCGATCATGATCGGGCTGCTGGTGATCGCGTTCGTCTGCAACGAGCTGATCAAGCCGGTCGACCCGAAGCACCACGAACCCGCAGCCGACGACAAGGCCACCACCACGGCAGGAGCGCAGGCATGACGACCCTCGGCAGGGCGGGCAGCCGCAGCCCGCTGTTCTACGTCCTGATCGTCCTGGCCTGGCTGTGGGTGGTGGTGCCGTTCGCGTACGGCCTGTTCCAGCTGATCGTCAAGATCCCGGCGCTGTTCGCCGGGTGAGCTACGGTCGGCGTCGTGACTGGAAGCCCTGATGCGAACGCCCTGTCCGAGTGGGTCACCGCGGTGTCGCGGGAGCTGGGTCTGGAGGGCGTGGTCGACTCCGTCGGGATCGTCGACATGGTTCTCGACCTGACGGCCGACGTCGCCCACGGCGTCAGCCGTCCCGGGGCCCCGGTCACCGCCTTCCTGATCGGGGTGGCGGCGGGCCGGGCCGAGGACCCGGCGGCCGCGGCCCGCGACCACGCCGCGCGGATCTCCGAGCTGGCCGCGGGCTGGGGGAAGGCCTGACGGTCAGGCCGTCATGTCCAGCTGGGCGATGACCTTCGTCGGGACCAGGCGCACGAGGAGCTCGCCGGGTACGCCGTTGCGCCTCCCGAACTCCTCGGCGCGATCCTCGCCCATGTAGCGCGCGCCGAGCGCGGTGGCGGAGCGCAGCAGCTCCGCAGGGTCCTCCGAGGTGTGCGCGACGCCCTGGACCTGCACGAACCCGAACGGCGGGTCCTCGGAGTCGACGCAGATCACCAGCCGCGGGTCGCGCGCGATCGCCCGCCCCTTCGCCGTCGTCGCTCCGGTGTTGAACAGCAGGTCGTCGCCCTCGACGAGGAACCAGATCGGGGCGACCAGCGGGCGGCCGTCGGCGGCGACGTAGCCGAGCTTGCCGGTGCGGGTGCCGGACGAGAGGAACGCGCGGATCTCCGGGGTCAAATCGCTCATGTCGCGAGCCTAGGGTCCGCCGCCAGCTCCCGGACCCGGGCCGTCCCGCCCGCCGCCCACCACACGAGCCCCCACTGCGCGGCCGACGGCGCACCGCCGCACGTGCACCGCAGCACCACCGAGCTGTTCCCGATGACCGGAGCGTCGCACCGCGCAGCGAGATCGCCCCGGCCCAGGAGCGCTACGACAACCCCTACGCCGACAACCCCTACGTTGACAGCCCGGCCTGGCGGGCGGCCCGGGGGAATGACCGCGCCGGCCCGGGTGCTGCACCCCTACGTGCCCGACGTGACGACCACCCGGTCCCGGATACCCGTCGTCGTCCCGGTACTCGCACTGGCGATCTTCGCGCTCGGCACCAGCGAGTTCATGATCGCCGGGCTGCTGCCGGAGCTGGCCGCGGACCTGGCGGTGACGATCCCGCAGGCCGGCTACCTGATCTCGGCGTTCGCGGTCGGCATGATCGTCGGGGCGCCGGTGATGGCGGTGCTGACGCTGCACCTGCCCTGGCGGGTCACGCTCGTCGGGGCGCTGGCGGTGTTCGTCGCCGGGCACGTGATCGGGGCGCTCGCGCAGGACTACACAGTCATGCTGGTCGCCCGGGTCGGCACCGCCGTCGCGACCGGGGCGTTCTGGGCGGTGGCCGCCGTCGTCACCGTCACCTCGGTGCCGGCGGGCGCGCGCACCCGCGCGCTGTCTGTGCTGCTCGCCGGGCTCACCGTCGCGGCCGTCGCCGGGGTTCCGCTGGGCACGCTCGTCGGGCAGGCGTTCGGCTGGCGGTCGGCGTTCTGGTCGGTCGCCGGGCTCGCGCTGCTCGGCGTCGCCGGCGTGCTCGCCACCGTGGGGGAGCGCCCCGTCGGGATGCCCGCGCCGCGCCTGGCGGACGAGGTCGTCGCGTTCCGGCGCGGCCGGCTGTGGCTCGCGCTGACGACCACGGCGTTCTACCAGACCTCGGTGATCGCGACGTTCGGCTACATCGCCCCGCTGCTGACCGAGGTCACCGGTCTCGCATCCGGGTGGGTGCCCGCGGTGCTGTTCGCCTACGGCGTCGGCGGGCTCGTCGGGGTGCTGGTCGGCGGGCGGCTCGGCGACGCGCACCCCTGGTCGACGCTGTTCGGCGCCCTGGCCGCCGCCGGTGTGCTGCTCGCCGTGGTGGCGGTGGCCGCCGCCGTGCCGGTGGTCGTCGTGTCGGCGGTGCTGCTGCTCGGGCTGGTCGCGTTCGTCGCCGCCGCACCGCTGAACGGGCGCGTGTTCGCCCTCGCCGGGAGCGCGCCGACGTTGGCGAGCGCGGCGAACACGGCGGCGTTCAACGTCGGCAACACGCTCGGCCCGCTGTTCGGCGGCCTCCTCATCGCGGCCGGGCTCGGCTACACCGCGCCCGCGTGGCTCGGGGTCGGCCTCGCTGCGGTCGCCGTGGGTCTCGGGGCGGTGTCGTGGTCGCTGGACCGGCGATCGCTGTGGCGGGCCGGGTCGGTACCCGAGCCGGCGGAGCCACCGGGGCCGCTGCTGCCCGGCGGCGAGATCGAGCCATGATCACCGTATCGGCGCGTTCCCGGCCGGACACACGCCCGACCGGTGATCATGGACGGGGCCGTCGGGGGTCGCTCCCGGTCGGGCCGAGGCGGCGGTCACGGTGCGCAGAAGGTCCGTGTACGGGCCGTGGTGGTCAGGTCGGCGGCGCGGCACCGATCCGGGACGCGCGCGCGTCGCCCGCTCGGTCGTTAGGCTTGCACCGCAGTAGCTGTGTCGGAGGGAGACGGGCATGCGCACGGTCAGCGGGATCGCCCGTCGGATCCAGGTGCTGGGGCGCTCGTTGCGGCCCGCGGTGGTGCCCGTGGCGGCGGTGCGACCGCTCGCGGCGGGCCGCAACCCGCTGCTGTCGGACCGCCTCGGCGACCAGCGCCGCGCCGGTGTCGTCCTCGACCAGATGGACGGCACCACCTGCGGCAGCGCGGTCCTCGTCGCGCTCGCGGCGTGGGCCGACCCGGACGAGATGCGCCGGCTCGACGGGCCGGCGGGTGTTCCCGACGGCCGCGCGGCGGTGGGGGAGCGCGGGACGGCCCCCGCGCCCGCGGTGAGCCCGGGGTTCTCCGCGCGCTACGACGCACGGCAGAAGCAGGTGCACCGCGAGTCGGCCGGGTTGTGGCCGCGGGCGTTCGGCACCCCGCCGTGGGGGATCGTCCGCTGGCTGCGCCGCAACGTGCCCGCCGCCGGCCCGTACCGCGTCCGGCTCGTCGACGACCGGGACGCGCGCGACGTCGCCGACGTCGTCGAGGCCGTCGGTGTGGCCCTGCGTGCGGGGCGCCCGGTGCCGCTGCTGGTGGGCCCGGCGATCCCGCGGCACTACGTCATGGCCATCGGCCTGCAGGACGGCGACTGGAAGGTCTACGAACCCACCAGCGGCCAGATCCGCGCGCTGGACCCGGCCCGCATCGGGGCCCGGACCCTGGGCCGCACCCTCGGCTTCGACCGCCTGCACGCCGCCTTCCTGCCCTCCTGAACAAGCCGGTCGACGGCGGCTCGTAGACTTGGTGGGGTGACCGACACCCTCCCCCCGCGCACGGCCGACCTCCCCGCCCAGTGGAACCCGGGCGAGGTAGAGGGCGGCATGTACCAGGGCTGGGTCGACGCCGGGTACTTCACCGCCGACGCGGAGAGCGACAAGCCGCCGTTCTGCATCGTCATCCCGCCGCCCAACGTCACCGGCAGCCTGCACATCGGGCACGCGTTCGAGCACACGCTGATCGACATCCTGGTCCGCCGCCGCCGCATGCAGGGCTACGAGACGCTGTGGCTGCCCGGCATGGACCACGCCTCGATCGCCGTGCACGCGCTGGTGGAGAAGGCGCTCGCCGCCGAGGGCACGAGCCGTCGCGAGCTCGGCCGGGAGGCGTTCATCGAGCGCACCTGGGACTGGAAGGCCGAGCACGGCGGCGCGATCCTCGCCCAGATGCGCCGCCTCGGCGACAGCGTCGACTGGAGCCGCGAGCGCTTCACGATGGACAAGCGCTCCAACCGCGCGGTCCTCACGATCTTCAAGCGCCTCTTCGACGAGGGCCTGATCTACCGCGCGGAGCGGCTCGTCAACTGGTCCCCGGAGATGCGCAGCGTGCTCTCCGACGTGGAGGTCGAGCACCGCGAGGTCGAGGGCGAGCTCGTCTCCATGCGCTACGGCGACGGCGACGACGCGATCGTCGTCGCCACCACCCGCGTCGAGACGATGCTGGGCGACACGGCCGTCGCCGTGCACCCCGACGACGAGCGCTACGCCCACCTCGTCGGCACCGAGATCGAGCTGCCGCTGGTCGGGCGCATGATCCGGATCGTCGCCGACGAGCACGTCGACCCGGAGTTCGGGACGGGTGCGGTCAAGGTGACCCCGGCCCACGACCCCAACGACTTCGAGATCGGCCGCCGCCACGGCCTGCCGATGCCGACGATCATGGACGAGTCCGGGCGGATCGCGGGCACGGGCACCGAGTTCGACGGCATGGACCGGTTCGAGGCCAGGGTGAAGGTCCGCGAGGCGCTGGCCGCGCAGGGCCGGATCGTCGCGGAGAAGCGGCCCTACCTGCACAGCGTCGGGCACTCGAGCCGCGGCAACAAGGAGCCCATCGAGCCGCGCCTGTCGCTGCAGTGGTGGGTGAAGGTCGGGCCGCTCGCGCAGGTCGCGGGCGACGCCGTGCGCGACGGCTCCGTCGCGGTCCACCCGAAGGAGATGGAGGCCCGCTGGTTCGGCTGGGTCGACAACATGCACGACTGGTGCATCTCCCGGCAGCTGTGGTGGGGCCACCGCATCCCGGTCTGGTACGGCCCCGACGGCGAGGTCGTCTGCGTCGGCCCCGACGAGCAGCCGCCCGCCGGCTACACGCAGGACGAGGACGTCCTCGACACCTGGTTCTCGTCGGGCCTGTGGCCGTTCTCCACGCTGGGCTGGCCCGACGCGACGCCGGACCTGGAGAAGTTCTATCCGACGTCCGTGCTGGTCACGGGCTACGACATCCTCTTCTTCTGGGTCGCCCGGATGATGATGATGGGCCACTACGCGATGGGCGAGCGGCCCTTCGACACCATCGCCCTGCACGGCATGGTCCGCGACGCGCACGGCAAGAAGATGTCGAAGTCGGCAGGCAACACCGTCGACCCGGTGGCGTGGATGGACGCCTACGGCACCGACGCCGTGCGGTTCGCACTGGCCCGCGGGGCCAACCCGGGCACCGACATGCCGATCGGCGACGAGGCCGTCCTCGCCGCCCGCAGCTTCGGCACGAAGCTGTGGAACGCCACACGCCTGGCGATCGGCAACCACGCCTCGCCCGCGCTGCCGCTGCCCGCGGAGCCCACCGACGCCGACGCCTGGATCCTCGGGCGCCTGGCGCAGGTGCGTGACCAGGTCGACGCCCTGCTGGAGGACTTCCAGTTCGCCAAGGCCACCGAGGCGCTCTACCACTTCACGTGGGACGAGTTCTGCGCGTGGTACCTCGAGCTGGCCAAGCCGCAGCTCGCCGACGAGGCCACCGCCGACGGCACCCGTGCGGTCCTCGGCCACGTCCTCGACGCCCTGCTGCGCATGCTGCACCCGGTGATCCCGTTCATCACCGAGGCGCTGTGGCAGGGGCTCACGGGCGGCGAGTCCGTCGTCGTCGCCGACTGGCCGACCGACGCCGGCCGTCCCGTCGACGCCGGTGCGGCCGCCCGGATCGCGGCGCTGCAGAAGCTGGCCACCGAGGTGCGCCGTTTCCGCACCGAGCAGCGCGTGCCCGACGTGCGCCGCGTCGCCGCCCGCCTGGTCGGGCTCGACGAGGCCGGGCTCGGCGCGCACCGTGCTGCGCTCTCCTCGCTGGTCCGCCTCGACGCCCCCGCCGACGACTTCGCGGCCACCGCGACGCTGGAGGTCGCCCTCAGCGGTGGCACCGTCCACGTCGAGCTCGACACCTCGGGCGCCATCGACGTGGCCGCCGAACGCGCCCGGCTGGGCCGCGACCTCGCCGCCGCGCAGAAGGAGCTCGACGCCGCCGACAAGAAGCTCGGCAACCCGAAGTTCGTCGGGGGTGCGCCGGAGAAGGTCGTCGAGGGCATCCGGGCGCGGCGGGCCACCGCAGTCGCCGACATCGAGCGGGTCACCGCCCGGCTCGCGGCCCTCCCCTCGTGACGGGGCCCGAGGGTGACGGGGCGATCCCCGAGCCCGAGGACGCCGTCATCTCCCACGTCCTGGACGCGATCCGCGGCGGCGACACCCCGGACGTCATCCCGGCCACGTCGAGCGTGGCGAGCTTCGCGGAGTTCCTCGCCGTCGAGGCCGAGCTCGACCGGCGCTGGCCCGAGACCGTCATGGAGCCGTCGACGGAGCGGATCGCGGCGCTCGTCGACGTGCTGGGGGAGCCGCACCGGGGCTAC
The DNA here is from genome assembly GCF_019263705.2 of Pseudonocardia abyssalis. Lineage (NCBI taxonomy): Bacteria > Bacillati > Actinomycetota > Actinomycetes > Pseudonocardiales > Pseudonocardiaceae > Pseudonocardia > Pseudonocardia abyssalis. The sequence goes on along the minus strand of NZ_JADQDK010000001.1, from coordinate 3,175,448 downwards.
CCGGTCGTGCACCTGACCGGCACCAACGGCAAGACGTCGACGGCCCGGATGGTCGACGCGCTGCTCACCGAGATCGGCCTGCGCACCGGTCGGTACACCAGCCCGCACCTGCAGCGGGCCACCGAGCGCATCAACATCGACAACCGGCCGGTCACGCCCGAGCGGTACGTGAGCGTCTACCGCGACGTCGAGCCGTTCCTGGACATCGTCGACGCGAAGTACGGCAAGCTCTCCAAGTTCGAGGTGCTCACCGCGATGGGGTTCGCCGCGTTCGCCGATGCGCCCGTCGAGGCCGGGATCGTCGAGGTCGGGCTGGGCGGCACGTGGGACGCCACCAACGTCGCCGACGCCACCGTCGCCGTGATCACGCCGATCGGGCTCGACCACGCCGAGTTCCTCGGCACCGACGTCCTGGGCATCGCCCGCGAGAAGGCCGGGATCATCAAGCCCGGGTCCGTCGCGGTGCTCGCCACGCAGGACAAGGACGTCGCGGCGGTGCTGCTGGAGCGCTGCGTCGAGGTCGACGCGCAGGTGGCCCGCGAGGGCGCGGAGTTCGGTGTGGCGGAGCGGGAGATCGCGGTCGGCGGGCAGCGGCTCGCGTTGCGCGGCCTGTCCGGCATGTACGACGACATCTTCCTGCCGCTGCACGGCGAGCACCAGGCGTCCAACGCCGCGCTCGCCCTCGCCGCCGCCGAGGCGCTGATCGGCGCCGGGCCGAAGCAGCCGCTGGATCCCGACGCCGTGCGGGCCGCGTTCGCCGGGGTGTCCTCGCCGGGGCGCCTGGAGCGGGTCGCGGCCGGTCAGGGCGTGCCCACGGTGCTCGTCGACGCCGCCCACAATCCGCACGGCGCCCGTGCGCTCGCCGCCGCGCTGATGAGCGAGTTCCGGTTCACCCGGCTCGTCGGCGTGCTCGGCGTCATGCGCGACAAGGACGCGCGCGGCATCCTCGCCGAGCTCGAACCGGTGCTGCACGAGGTCGTCGTCACGGCCAACTCCTCGTCGCGCGCGATGGACGCCGACGAGCTCGGAGCACTCGCCACCGAGGTGTTCGGGCCCGAGCGCGTGAGCGTCGAGCCGGTGCTGCGCACCGCGATCGAGCAGGCGGGGGAGCTGGCCGAGGAGGGTGGCGAGTCCGGGGTCGGAGTGATCGTCACCGGGTCGGTCGTCACCGCGGGGGAGACGCGCACGGTCTTCGGGAAGGAGCCGTCGTGACGGCTCCCGACCCCATGAAGGGGATCCGGGGGGTGTTCGCGGCCACCCTGGTCCTGGAGTCGATCGTGGTGCTGCTCGCGCTGCTCGTCCTGCCCAAGTTCGGGGGCGGGGCCACCCCGCTCGGGGTCGCGCTGATCGCCGCCGTGGCCGTCGCGATGATCGTCGCGTCCGGGCTGCAGCGGCGGCCGTTCGGGCTCGCCGTCGCCCTCGCGCTGCAGGTCGCGGTACTGCTCTGCGGCTTCCTGGTACCCGCGCTGGCGATCATGGGCATCGTGTTCGTGCTGGTCTGGGCGGGGCTGTTGTTCCTGCGCCGCGACGTCGCGCTGCGGATGGAGCGCGGCGAGCTGCCGAGCCAGCAGGTTCCCGAGTCGTAAGGGACATCCGGCCCGCTTCCGGGCAGGATCGTCGCGTGGCCCTCCTGCGTCGCCCCACCGTCCTCATCGGACTCTGCGTCGTCGCCGTACTCGTCGTCGTCGCCGTCTCGGTGTTCCAGCCGTGGAAGCTGTTCGTCGACCGGACGGTGGACGAGGCGGTGCCCACGGTGGCGGCCCCGGTCGCCGTCGCGGCGCCCGCCGACCCGGCCGGGCCCGTTGCGTCGGCCGGACCCGCTGCGCCGAGCGTGGCCCCCGCCGTCGAGCCGGTCGCGTCCGGGCCGGTCGAGCTGGCCCGCGGGGAACTGATCAGCCACGAGCACGCGAGCTCCGGGTCGGTGGTGGTGCTGGAGCTGCCCGACGGCTCGCGGGTGCTGCGGCTGGAGGACCTCGACACCAGCGACGGGCCGCTGCTGAAGGTGTGGCTCACCGATGCCCCGGTGCTCGAGGGACGGGCCGGCTGGCACGTCTTCGACGACGGCGCGTACGAGGACCTGGGTGAGCTGAAGGGCAACAGGGGCAGCTCGAACTACGCCGTCCCCGCCGAGGCGGACCTGGGCGACCTCACGAGCGTCAGCATCTGGTGCGACCGCTTCGACGTCTCCTTCGCCGCGGCCGAGCTGGTCCCGGCGACCTGACCCCACCGCACCGCCGTCGTGTCCTCCGCACCGCCGCCCGGACGGCGGTGCGGTCCCGGCGACGGCGGTGCGGTGGGGCCGTGGGGGCCTCGCTACCCTCGGCCGCGTGACTGAACGCACCCTGGTCCTCGTCAAGCCCGACGGCGTCTCGCGCAAGCTCATCGGGGAGGTCCTCGCCCGTATCGAGCGCAAGGGCCTCGACATCGTCGCCCTCGAGCTCCGCACCGTCGACCGCGAGACGGCCGCCCAGCACTACGCCGAGCACGACGGCAAGCCCTTCTTCGACTCGCTCCTGGAGTTCATCACCTCCGGCCCGGTGCTCTCCGCCGTGGTCGAGGGTCCGCGCGCCATCGCGGCGTGGCGTCAGCTCGCCGGCGGCACCGACCCCGTCGAGAAGGCCACGCCCGGCACCATCCGCGGCGACTTCGGCCTGGAGACCCAGTTCAACCTGGTGCACGGATCCGACTCGCCGGAGAGCTCGGCCCGCGAGATCAAGCTGTGGTTCCCGAACCTCTGATCGAGGTCGTCTCCCCCGCGCCGTCGGTGGCCGCGCTGCACCGCCTGTGGCTGGCGGTCAGCCGGGCCGGCGGCGCCGTCGCATTCCTGCCCGACTCGCCCGAGCGCGAGATCCTCGCGGCCGCGCAGGACGCCGTCGACGAGGTCGCCGCCGGGCGCCTGCACCTGCTCGCGATCACCGAGGGCGACGACCTCGTCGGCACGGTGTTCCTGCGACCCGGACCGGGTCCGCGGGTCGCGCACCGGGCCGAGGTGATCCGGCTGATGGTCGACCCGTCCCGGCAGGGCCGCGGCTGGGGCTCCGCGCTGCTGACCGCCGCCGTCGCGCACGCCCGCGCACTCGGCCTGGAGCAGCTGCTGCTCTCCGCCCGCGGCGGGACGCCCCTGCCCGCGTTCTACACCGCCCGCGGCTGGACCGCGGCCGGTGTCTGGCGGGGCGCCCTGCACCTGGGCCCGGACGATCGCCGCGACGAGCACTGGTTCCAGCTCGTCCTGTGAGTATCGGGCCGCCGGCGGGCCGCTCTGCCCGACGAGCCGTCACGGAGGAGTGCGCGATGTCGGAACTGCGCTACGTCGAGTCGGGGGACGGAACCGAGCTGGCCATCGAGCGGGTCACCGGCGGCCCCGAGGACCTGGTGCTGGTGCCGGGCGCGGTGAACGTCCGGCAGGCGTGGGCCGAGGTCGCGGCCCGGCTCGACGGGCGCTTCGCCTGCTGGCTGCTCGACCGCCGCGGCAAGGGGGACTCGGGCGACACGCTCCCGTACTCGCTGGGGCGGGAGGCCGACGACCTGGCCGCCGTCGCCGCGTCCTTCGGTGGGCCGGTCGGTTTCGCGGCCCACTCGTCGGGCGCGGTCTGCCTGCTGATCGCGGTGTCCCGCGGGATGCCGGTCACCCGGACGGTCCTCTACGAGCCGCCGTGGTCGGCCGTGGGCGTCCCCGATCCCGGGGTCGACGCGATCGAGGCGCTGATCGCCGCCGGTGACCGGGACGGCGCGCTGAGGTTCGCGCTGCGCGAGCTGGTGCAGATGCCGCCGGAGGCGATCGCGGGGCTGCGGGCCGGTCCGGCGTGGCCGCTGTGGCTCTCGCTGGTGCACACCTGGCCGCGCGAGATACGCGGGCTGCAGGCGATGTCCCCCGCCCTCGCCTGGGACACGGTCACCGCCCCGGTCCTGCTGCTCGACGGCGCGGTCTCCGGCCCGTCGCTGCGGGCCTCGACGGCCGCGGTGGCCGCGGCCCTGCCCCGCGCGACGGTCACCGTGCTGCCGGGGCAGGCGCACGCGGCCCTCGCCACGGCACCGGATCTCGTCGCGGGCGCCATCCTGTCCTTCGCCGACGGGTGACGCCGGAACATCCGAGCGTTCTGTCGGGGGTGCGGGTTACCGTCCCTCCCATGGGGGACGGACTGGTGCAGGCCAGGGGCCTGCGGAAGCGCTTCGGCGAGTTCGAGGCGGTGCGCGGCGTCGACGTCGACGTCGCGCCGGGGGAGGTGTTCGGCTTCCTCGGCCCCAACGGGGCGGGCAAGTCGTCCACGATGCGGATGATCGCGTGCGTGTCGCCGCGCACCGGCGGCACCCTGCAGGTGCTCGGCATGGACCCCGACGTCGACGGGCCGCGGATCCGCGCGCGCATCGGCGTCGTGCCGCAGCTCGACAACCTCGACGCGGAGCTGACGGTCCGGCAGAACCTGCAGGTCTACGGCCGCTACTTCGGGCTGTCGAAGGCGCACGTGCGCGAGAAGGCCACGGAGCTGATGGAGTTCGCGCAGCTCACCGACCGTGCCGACGATCCCGTCGAGCCGCTGTCGGGCGGGATGAAGCGCCGGCTCACCATCGCGCGCGCCCTGGTCAACGACCCGGAGCTGCTGCTGCTCGACGAGCCCACCACCGGGCTCGATCCGCAGGCCCGGCACCTGCTGTGGGAGCGGCTCTACCGGCTCAAGCGCGAGGGCGTCACGCAGATCATCACCACTCACTACATGGACGAGGCCGAGCAGCTGTGTGACCGGCTCGTCGTCATGGACGGCGGGGTGATCGCCGCGGAGGGCTCGCCCACGGAGCTGATCGCGCGGTACGCCACCCGCGATGTGCTGGAGCTGCGTTTCGCACCCGAGGACCGACCCCCGGCCGAGGCGTTCGCCCGGCTGGCCGACCGCGTCGAGGAGCTGCCCGACCGGCTCCTGCTCTACGCGGCCGACGGCGAGCACGTCCACACCGAGGTCGCCCGCGCCGGACACCGGCCGCTGTCGGCGCTCGTGCGGCGCTCCACGCTGGAGGACGTGTTCCTGCGGCTCACCGGCCGGACGCTGGTCGACTGATGGCCGCCACCTCCACCCTCGCGCCGTCCACCGGGTGCGCGCCGTCCCGCGTCGGGGGCGTGCTGCTCGTCGTCGAGCACTTCTGGATCTGGTACCGGCGCAACTGGCGGGCCACCGCGGTCTCCTCGATCCTGCAGCCGCTGCTGTTCCTGCTGGCGTTCGGCGTGGGTTTCGGGTCGCTGGTGGGCGACTCCGGGGCCACGGGCGGCGCGCCCTACCTCGTGTGGCTGGCCCCCGCGCTGCTGGCGGTGTCGGCGGTGCAGAGCGCGGCGTTCGAGTCGACGTACCCGGTGCTGTCCGGGTTCAAATGGCAGCGGGTCTACCACGCGATGGCGGCCGGGCCGATCACGCCGGGACAGGTCGCGCTGGGCCAGCTGTCGTGGACCACGGCGAAGATCACCGGGTCGGGCGCGGTCTACATCGGGATCATCGCCCTGTTCGGCGGCGTCGCTCGGCCCACCATCGTGCTGTCGCTGCTCGCCGCGGCGCTCACGGGTGCGGCGGTCGCGTCGCTGGTCACGGCGTTCGCGGCCACGGTCGAGAGCGAGGGCGCCGCGTTCAACTCGCTGTTCCGCTTCGTCGTCGTGCCGATGACGCTGTTCTCCGGCACGTTCTTCCCGGTCGACCGGTTGCCGGGCTGGGTCCAGCCGATCGCGTGGATCTCGCCGCTGTGGCACGGCACCGAGCTGGCCCGCGACGCCGCGCTCGGGGTGTGGCGCCCGCTCGCCGCGCTCGGCCACGTCGTGGTGCTCGTCGGGCTGCTCGCCCTGGGCACCGCGCTGTCGGTCCGCTTCTTCCGACGGAGGCTCGCGTTGTGATCGGCTTCCTCCCACGCGGCGGCTACGCCGGCCGGTCCCTGGTCCTGCTGGAGCGCTCCGCCCTGATCTCGCGCCGCGGCTGGCTGGTGTTCGTCTCCGGCTTCTTCGAGCCGGTGTTCTACCTGATCGCGATGGGTCAGGGCCTGGGCTCGCTGGTCGGCACGCTGCCCGGCCCCGACGGCGCGCCCATCAGCTACGCGGCGTTCATCGCGCCGGGGCTGCTGGCGGCGTCGGCGATGAACGGGGCGGTGTTCGACTCCACGTTCAACGTCTTCTTCAAGCTCAAGTACGCCAAGCTCTACGACGCGATGCTGGCCACGCCGCTCGGCCCCGTCGACATCGCGCTCGGCGAGATCGGCTGGGCGCTGATCCGCGGCGGGCTCTACGCGCTGGGCTTCCTGTCGGTGATGGCCGGGTTCGGCCTGCTCACGTCGCCGTGGGCGCTGCTCGCCCTGCCCGCGGCACTCATCGTGGCGTTCGCGTTCGCCGCGGTGGGGATGGCGGCCACGTCGTTCATGCGGTCCTGGCAGGACTTCGACCTCGTCACGCTCGCGATCCTGCCAATGTTCCTGTTCTCCACCACGTTCTTCCCGCTCTCGGTCTACCCGCCGGTGCTGCAGACGGTGGTGCAGTGCCTGCCGCTCTACCACGCCGTCGAGCTCATGCGCGGGCTCACGACGGGTGCGGTGCACGTCGGGATGCTGGGCAACCTGGCCTACTTCGCGGTGATGATCGTGCTGGGGGTGGCGGTCACGTCGCGGCGGTTGGACAGGCTGTTGTTGCGCTGATGTCGCAGGGTTGCAACCGTCGGGCGACTCGGGTGGCCCACGTCGGTCGCGGGGCAGATGATGTGCCCATGACCGTCACGTCCCGACGCTCCGCCACCGCCGACCTCGTCCGTGGATCCGCCGTCGCGGTGCTCGCGGTCGTCCAGATCGTCGTCTCCGGTCTCGGGGGCAGCGGGGCCGTGGGGGAGTCGGTCGGGGTGGTGGCGCGCGACTACGCGACGCCGCTGCTCGCCGCGGGTTGGGCGTTCGCGATCTGGGGCCCGATCTACGTCGGGTTCCTCGCCTACGCGGTCTACCAGCTGCTCCCGTCGCAGCGCGGCCGCGAGGTGCACCGCCGCACCGGGTGGTGGCTCGTCGCGTCGGCGGTGCTCAACCCCGCCTGGATCCTCGCGTTCGGGGCCCGGTGGGTGCCCGTCGCCGAGCTGTTCATCATCGGGCTGCTGGTCTGCCTCGCCACGGTGTTCGGGCGCCTGAGCCGCGAGCCGGCCACCGGCGTGCTGGAGCGGATCGTGTTCCGCGGGTCGATCGCCCTCTACACCGGCTGGGTGTCGCTGGCCACCGTGCTCGGCACCGCCTCCACCGGCGTGTGGGCGGGCCTCCCCGGCACCGGCGCGCTCCCCGCGATCGCCGCCGTCGTCGTCCTGCTCGCCGCGGCCGGGATCCTGATGTGGGTGGTCCTGTCGGGCACCGCGGTCGTCGGGTACGCCGTGGCCGCCGTGTGGGCCCTGGTCGGCATCGTGCTCGGCGACGCGCCCGTGGCCGTCGCGGGGGCCGGGGTGATCGCGATCCTCGCGGTGGTCGGGGCCACCGCCCGCCGCATCACGACCGCGGGCAACCCGATGCGCGCAGCGTTCGGCTGACCTGCGTCGGGATCGGTCCGCGCCGCCCGCGTCACGGCAGGTCGACCCGCAGCAGCACCCCGTCGACGGACTCGACGAGCCCGCCCTCCGCGGTGAACGGTGCGTCGAGCCGCGGGTCCTGCGCGACAACGGCGACGGCTCCGCTGTCGTCGATCCGCAGCACCACCCCGTCGCTCACGGCCACCGCCCGGCCGCCCGCGTCCAGACCGACCGCGGCCCGGCCCAGGGAGAGCTGCTCCGGTGGCACGCCCTTCGCGAGCTGCACCGCGACCGGGACGTCCGTCCGGGTCGGGGAGGCGACCACGGGTCCGAGCACGCGGTCACCGTCGAGGGCCATCAGCCGCCCGTCGGCCAGCACCCAGCCGCGGCCGTCGGCCCGCACCACGCCACCGGCGATCGCGCCGTCCACCACGCGGACCGCAGCGCCGCCGTCGATCCGGAAGGCCCCCACCGCGGTGGCCAGCAGCGGCGGACGCCCACCCAGATCGGGGACCAGTGCCGATCCCTCGCGCGCCGCCGGGTGCTCCACCGGCGCGGACCGCACCTGGTCCCCGCCGGGGAGCGCGTGCACCAGCGTCAGCAGGTCCTCGTCGGGGCCCGCGACCTCCAGCCACCACGCGCCGCCCCCGCCGTCCGGCCAGACCTGACCGAGGTACCCGTCGCGGCGCGGTCCGAGCGTCGTCGTCGCGCCGTCGGGGGAGACGACCGCGAGGTCACCACCGCCGATCCGCCCGCCCGCCCACCGCCCGTCGACGCCGAGGGGGACGCCGAGCTGGTCACCCCCGGTGTGCGCGACCGGTACGAGCGCGACGGGCGGGCCCACCGCGGGCGGGTCGGCGACGCAGCCGGTGGGGACGGGCGGGAGGTCGGCGAGCGCACCGGTGGCGTCCGGCAGTCGCCACAGCGCGTCGGCGGTGCCCAGGACGATCGCGCCGTCGGGCAGCGCCACCAGCGCGTACGGGATCCCCGGCAGCGGCGACGGCACCGCGCTCATGCCCCCGGCCGGGTCGATCCGCGCGAGCCACCCGTCGACGGCGAGCCAGATCCCGCCGTCGGCGTCGACGGTGATCGGGCCGGTGGAGGTCAGGACGCTGGAACGGGCGTCGCTGGTGAGCCCGCACGCCGGGTCGGCGGCCCCGGCCAGCACCTGCGCGGCGATCCCGGTCGAGGTCGGTGCGAGGCGCTCCAGGCGGCCGTCGGACAACCGCAGCGCGGTCCCACCGGCCGTCGGGCGCACGTCGCGGAGGTCGATGCCGTCGGTGTCGTCGGGGTCGCGGATCGTGACGACCGGCAGGTAGACCGCGGGGACCTCCTGCACCCCGCCGTACGCGGCGAGGTCGAATCGACGCACGGAGCCACGCGGGTCGGCGTCGGCGTGCAACCACACCGACCCGTCCGTGCCCACCCGGCTCACCGATCCGACGTCGTCCACGCGCACCCGGGTCGGGTCGCCGGGCGCCGTCCCGGTGACGAGCAGTGCGCCGCCGCCGACCAGGCGCGCGATCCGCCCGCCCGCGACGCCGAGCACCGCGTCCCCGTCGGTCCGGGCGACGACCCGGGCCCGTCCGGACGCGTCGGGGACGACGAGACCGTCGCCGCCGAACACCACGGGCACCCCGTCGAGCGCTCCCAGCCCGGAGCCCTGCTCGGACACCGACGCGGGCAGCACGGGTTCGCCGGAGCGCAGCGGACGGTCGGCGTCGAGCACGGCGATGCGCACGAACGGCCCGTCGACCATGCGCTCCGGGACCCGCGGCACTCCCGGGAGCACCGCGGTGCCGACGGCTGCGACGAGCGCGCACGCGAGCACCCCGCGACCGGGTGCGGGGACGGCGAGGGCGAGGGCGAGCACACCCAGCGCCGCCATCCCCGCGACCACCGGCCCCGGGACGGCGGTGACGCCCCACGCGGCCACCGTCACCGCGACGGCGCTCGCCGTCGCGGCACCGGAGGCGGCGAGCAGCGCCCGCCCCGCCGTGGACCGGAGACCGGCCGTCGCGGCGACGGCGAGCGCCACGACCACGACTGCCACCGGGGTGCCGACGACCTCCCAGCCCGCCCACGGCCCGGACCCGCGCCACCACGGCAGGGCGAGCGCGCCGGCGCCGATCAGGGAGAACGCCGCAGCGACGAGCACCCTGCGGTTGCTCACCGGGCACCCCCCTCGCGTCGGTACGGCGACGCAACGGCCGTCCTACCGGAGCTCGATCACGAGCGGGTAACGTCCCGGGCCTATCCATCCCCTGGAGGGCTGATGATCACCGGAAGCCTGGTCGCACTGGTCACCCCGATGCGGGAGGACGGCGCGGTCGACCACGAGGCGCTCGCGAAGGTCGTCGACCGCGCGATCGAGGGCGGCACCGCGGCCATCGTGTCGGTCGGGACGACCGGCGAGTCGGCCACGCTCGACGTCGCCGAGCACACCGACGTCATCCGCCGAACGATCGACGTGGCGGCGGGCCGCGTACCGGTGATCGCCGGCACCGGCGCCAACTCCACCGCGGAGGCGATCCACCTCACGGCCGCGGCGAAGCGGGCGGGGGCCGACGGGGCACTGCTCGTCACGCCGTACTACAACAAGCCGCCGCAGGAGGGCCTGTACCGGCACTTCCGGGCGATCGCCGAGGCCGTCGACATCCCGCAGTACCTCTACAACGTGCCCGGTCGCACGGCCGTCGACATGCTGCCGTCCACGGTGGAGCGGCTCGCCTCGGTGCACAACATCGTGGGGCTCAAGGAGGCGCTGGGCGATCTCGACCGCGTCCGCGACCTCGTCGCACTGGCGCTGCCCGACTTCGCCCTCTACTCCGGCGACGACGGCACGGCCCGCGCCAGCATCCTCGCCGGCTTCCACGGCGACATCTCGGTCACGGCCAACGTCGCGCCCGAGATGATGGCGCGGATGTGCGCGGCCGCGCTGGCCGGTGACGCGGAGCTCGCCGCGCTGATCGACGGCGACCTGGCCGCGCTGCACCGCGCCCTGTTCTCCGAGCCGAACCCGATCCCGGTCAAGTGGGCGCTGGCCGAGCTGGGGCTCATCCCGCCGGGCATCCGGCTGCCGCTGGTGCCGCTCGACGAGGTGCACCACGACGACGTGCGCGCGGCGCTGCGGTCGGCGGGGCTGCTCTAGTCGGTCCGGGATCTCCACGCGGAAGACCCCGCCGTCGCGGTCGGCGACCACCAGCCCGCCGTCGACGGCACCCGTCCGGTACCCGTCGATCTCCGCGAGCACCTCGGCCGACGTTGGTGGTGCACGGCGCGGCCCGCGGCGAACGTGTGTCCGGTGAGGGGCACCGCGGAGGCCGTCCGTCCCGACCGGCGATCAGTTCGGGCCACGACGGTCGTCCTCAGGGCGTGACTCGCATCGTCGCCGACATCTCGGTCTCCCTCGACGGTTTCGTGACCGGGCCCGATCCCGGCCCCGCCGACGGGCTGGGTGCAGGGGGCGAGGCCCTGCACACGTGGGCGTTCTCCGACGACCCCGACGACGCCCGGATCCTGCGCGAGGGCACCTCCCGATCGGGTGCCGTGATCCTCGGCCGCCGGTTGTTCGACGTCGTCGACGGGCCGCACGGGTGGAGCGAGGAGGTCGGATACGGCGCGCGGGAGGCCGCCGCACCGGCCTTCGTCGTCGTGACCGGCGCACCGCCGGAGTCGGTGCGGCTCACCGGACTGGACTGGACGTTCGTCACCACCGGCCTGCGCGACGCCGTGGCCGCGGCCCGGGAGCGCGCCGAGGCGGTGGACCTCGACGTCGTCCTCATGGGGGGCGGCGCGGTGGTCGGGTCGGCGCTGGCCGCGGGCCTGGTCGACGAGCTCATCCTGCACCTCGCCCCCGTCGTGCTGGGTACGGGGACGCCGCTGTTCACCGGCGGTGGATCGTGCGCGCTGGTGCAGCGCAGCGTCGTCGCGACCGCGAACGCGACGCACCTGACCTACGACGTCGTCCGGTCCTGAGCGCGCGCCGCGGTGCGGGCGATACCGTCGATCACCGTCGGCCACACCCACCGGGCCAGGTCGTGGCCCATCCCCGGCACCTCGAGTAGCTCGGCTCCCGGGATCGCCGCGGCGGTCGCACGCCCGCCGGAGGGCACGATGACCTTGTCGCGCTCGCCGTGCAGCACGAGTGCGGGCATGGTCAGCCCGCTGAGGTCGGCGGTGCGGTCGCGCTCGCCGACGCACGCCGCGAGCTGGCGGCTGCTGCCGTCCCCGACCTCCCGGGACATGGAGCGGCGCATCGTCACGCGCACGTCCTCGTCGTCCTGCCCGGTGCGGTCGGCGGACCCGATCCGGCGGAACGCCGCCACCATCGCCTCGACGGGGTCGGCCGACGGTGGGCGGAGGAAGTCGGGGATGCGCGTCCAGTGGACTCTGCCGGTGCGTCCGTCACCGGGCCGCCCCATGATCGAGACGAGGGAGCGGGTGAGGTGCGGGTGCCGGATCGCGACCTCCTGCGCCACCATCGACCCCAGCGACGCCCCGACGACGTGCGCGCCCCGCGGGTCGAGGTGTGCGATGAGGCCCGCGGCGTCGTCGGCCATGTCGCCGAGCGTGTAGACGGGCGTGGCGCGACGGCGCAGGAACTCCCACGCGGTGATGCCGGGGCCGCGGACGTGGGTGGAGCGGCCGACGTCGCGGTTGTCGAAGCGGACGACGTGGAAGCCGCGGGCGGCGAGATCCGAACAGAAGTCGTCGCGCCACCAGTCCATCGACAGGTTCAGGCCCATGATCAGCAGGACGGTGGGGTGCTCGGGGTCGCCCAGGGACTCGTAGCAGAGCTCGATGTCCCCGACCCGCACGAATCGCTCGTTCATCGCGCGGACGTTCGACGCCGGGTCCGCGCCGGTTCAGGTCCGCAGCAGCGCCGGGTTGTCGTAGCGCCCGGCCCGCGCCCGCTGCTCACGGACGGCGTCCGGGTCGCCCAGCCGGGCCCGGTGCCGCGCTGCGCGGACGGCGAACTCGCCCAGCCCGGCCCGGTCGGCGCGGTCGGCCAGCACGTGGCACTCCGCGACGGCCGCGGGCTCGTCGAACGACGCCGTGACCGCGCACAGGGTGTCGCGCACGTGCAGCTCGATCCAGCAGCACACGTCGGCGTCGGCGACGAGGGTGTCGCAGGTGGAGCGCAGCGCGGCGGCGGCACCGGCGGGGTCGCCGAGCCGGGCCCGGGCCGAGGCCAGGCCGCGCCCGGTGAGCGCGACCCAGCAGGCGTCGTCGAGGACCTCGGCCAGGGTGCGGGCGTCGGCGAACACCGTCGCGGCGTCGGCGGCGCGGCCCGCCCGCAGCAGCACCTCGCCGTGCAGGAACTCCACCCACGGGCGCATCGGGGTCCAGCCGAGCTCGGCCACGAGCGCGCGGGCCCGGTCGATGTCGGACCCGGCCTGCTCGTCCTCGTCGCGCTGCAGCCGGGCCCGGCCGCGCATGGCGAGCGCCGCCGCGGTGGCGCGGGGCCGGTCGGCGGCTTCGCCGAGCGCGACGGCCCGGTCCAGCTCCCGCACCGCCCCGCCCGAGGCGAGCGTGTCGACGAGGGCGAACCCGCGCCCGTAGGCCACCCCGGCCTCCTGCTCCGGACGCCCCTCCGCCGCGGCGTCGGCCCGGGCGAGCTGCACCAGCGCCCCCGCCTGGTCGCCGGTCGCGGTGGCCACGAACCCCAGCTCGCGACGGGCGAGCGCGGCGACGTCGGCCAGGCCCTCCCGGGTGGCGAGGCGGTCGGCCTCGCGCAGGGCGGCGGCCGCGCCGCGGTCGGTGCTGGCGACCGCGTGCACGACGCCGCGGCCGTAGTGGGCCAGCGCCTGCGCGAGCACGGCGTCGTCGCCGAGCGCCCGGGCCCGGCGCACCGCCCCGGCGAGGATCGCGGTGCCGTCGCGGGCCGCGCCCGCGTCCATCACCTGCTCGCCCACCCGGACCAGGTCGCGGACGGCGCCCCGGCCGGCGGGGGAGAACGACCGGGTGCGCTGCGCGCGTTGCACCCGTGCCCCGGCCGCGGCGAGATCGAGGCGACGGCCGTGCAGCCACGCCGCGAACTCCGGCACGTCCGGCTCGGCGCCCTCCAGCAGCGGCAGCGTCGCCTCGGCGAGCGGCCACGCGGTGGGGGTGCGGCCGGCGAGCACGTCGAGGACGTCGACGTGCACGCCGTCGGCCACGTCCCAGGTCAGCGGGTCGCCGCCGAGGCGCACCGCGTCCCCGAGGGCGCGCCGGGCCTGGCTGAGCGTCCAGCGCAGCGCCGCCTGGGGGTCGACGGCGTCGGGGAACAGCAGGTCGATCACGCGGCTGCGCGGGACCGGACCGGTGGAGCACAGCAGCAGTGCGACGAGCGCCCAGGGCTTGCGGCCGCGCGGCAGCGTCGCGCCCCCCAGCTGGGGCGGCCCCAGCAGCCGCACGACCGTCATGGCCCCATCCTCCCGCGAACCCTCCGCCGCCGTCAGGTCCGAACGGCTGTGACCAGCAGATACTCCGTCTCCCACGCACCGTCCGTGCGCGTCTGTTCGAGCATCCGGAGGAACGCGGCGTCCAGCTCGGCGGCCCGGTCGACGTCCAGGCCGCGGTACACCGCGATCGTCGGGCCGTAGTTGGCCTTCCACCACTCGCGGAAGGCCACCGGGGAGTCGGCGACGGCGAACGTCGTGGTCCGCCGCTGCGCCCGCAGCTCGCGCACCCCGTCGCCGAACAGTCCCCGGAGGTGCTCCTCGTCGCCCCACAGCGGCGCGGGCGAGGCACCGGGCGGGGGCGCGGGGGCGAACGGCTTCATCGTCGCGAACAGGCGTCCGACGAAGCCCTCCGGCGTCCAGCTGAGCAGCCCGATCGTGCCGCCGGGCCGGCACACGCGCAGCAGCTCGGCCGCCGACCGGTCGTGGAACGGCGCGAACATGACACCGACGCAGGACAGCACGGTGTCGAACTCGCCGGTCTCGAACGGCAGCGCGTGGGCGTCGGCCTCGACCCACTGCAGGTGTGCCCCGCGGGCCGTGGCGATCACCTCGCCCGCGGTCAGCAGCTCCGGGGTCAGGTCGGAGGCGACGACGTCCGCGCCGGTCAGCGCGGCGGGGATCGCGGCGTTGCCGGTGCCCGCGCCGACGTCGAGGACGCGCTGTCCCGCCGTGACGCCGGCGAACTCGACGAGCGTGGCCCCGAGGTCGGGGATGAGGTCGGCGGCGACGGTCGGATAGTCGCCGGACGCCCAGAGGGCGCGGTGCTTCGTGCCGATGGCGGAGAGGTCCGTTGCTGTGGTCACGGCGCCACCGTGGCGGCCGCGCGTGTGCGGGAGCGTGTGCGTCGGGAACGGGGGCTACCCTGGGGCAGCGTGACTGCCGCGTCCGTGTTCCCTGACCTCGAAGCGCTGCTCCCGCGCGTCTCCAAGCCCGTCCAGTACGTGGGCGGTGAGCTGAACGCGCAGCTCAAGGACTGGGACGCGGCCGACGTCCGGTGGGCGCTCATGTATCCCGACGCGTACGAGGTGGGGCTGCCGAACCAGGGCGTCCAGATCCTCTACGAGGTCCTCAACGAGCGTGCCGACGCCCTGGCCGAGCGCTGCTACTCGGTGTGGCCCGACCTCGAGGCCCTCATGCGCGAGCACGGCGTGCCCGCGTTCACCGTCGACGGCCACCGCCCGCTCGGGGCGTTCGACCTGCTCGGCATCAGCTTCTCCACCGAGCTGGGCTACACGAACCTGCTCACCTCCCTCGACCTCGCCGGCATCCCGCTGCACGCCGCCGACCGGTCCGTCGACCACCCCGTGGTCGTCGCGGGCGGGCACGCCGCGTTCAACCCGGAGCCGATCTCGCGCTTCGTCGACGTCGCGGCGATCGGCGACGGCGAGGAGGTCGTCGGCGACATCACCGACGTCGTGCGGGAGTGGAAGGCCGAGGGTCGTCCCGGCGGACGGCGCGAGCTGCTGCTGCGCCTCGCGGCCACCGACGGCTGCTACGTGCCCTCGCTGTACGAGGTCGGCTACGGTGAGGACGGCGCGATCGCGTCGGTCACGCCCGTCGAGGACCGCGTGCCGCGCACCGTCACCAAGCGCACCACCACCGAGCTCGACGAGTGGCCCTACCCGAAGGCGCCGCTGGTGCCGCTGGCCGAGACCGTGCACGAGCGCGCGTCGGTCGAGATCTTCCGCGGCTGCACCCGCGGCTGCCGCTTCTGCCAGGCCGGGATGATCACCCGGCCGGTGCGGGAGCGGTCGCTGGAGGGCATCGGCAAGATGGTCGACGCGTCCGTCCGCGCCACCGGGTTCGACGAGGTCGGGCTGCTGTCCCTGAGCTCGGCCGACCACTCCGAGATCGCCGAGATCACCAAGGGCCTTGCCGACCGGTACGAGGGCACCAACACGTCGCTGTCGCTCCCGTCGACGCGGGTCGACGCCTTCAACATCGACCTCGCCAACGAGATCAGCCGCAACGGCCGCCGCTCCGGGCTGACGTTCGCCCCCGAGGGCGGCTCCGAGCGGATCCGTCGCGTGATCAACAAGATGGTGTCGGAGGAGGACCTCATCCGCACCGTCTCGGAGGCCTTCGCGCAGGGCTGGCGCCAGGTGAAGCTGTACTTCATGTGCGGGCTGCCCACCGAGGAGGACGAGGACGTCCTGGAGATCGCGGGCATGGCGCACCGCGTGATCAAGGCCGGGCGCATCGCGTCGGGGCGCAACGACGTCCGCTGCACGATCTCCATCGGCGGGTTCGTCCCCAAGCCGCACACCCCGTTCCAGTGGGCCGCGCAGGCCCACCCCGACGTCGTCGACGACCGGCTGCGCAAGCTCCGCGCCGCCGTCAACAGCGACCGCAAGCTCGGCCGCAACATCGGCATGCGCTACCACGACGGGCAGCCGTCGCTGGTGGAAGGGCTGCTGGCCCGCGGCGACCGGCGCGTCGGTGCCGTCATCGAGCGGGTGTGGCGCGAGGGCGGCCGGTTCGACGGCTGGAGCGAGCACTTCTCCTACGAGCGCTGGATGACCGCGGCCGCGGCCGAGCTGGAGCCTCTCGGCGTATCCGTCGACTGGTACACCACGCGCGAGCGCGGCCAGGCCGAGATCCTGCCGTGGGACCACCTCGACTCCGGCCTGGAGCGCGACTGGCTCTGGGACGACTGGCAGGACGCGCTGTCCGGCCGCGAGCAGGACGACTGCCGGTGGACGCCGTGCTTCGACTGCGGCGTCTGCCCGTCGACGGGTACCGACATCGAGGTGGGCCCCAGCGGCACCACCCTGCTGCCGCTGACCGTGGTCAATCCTCTGACGCAGAGTGGCTGACGGCCCCGCCTTCACCGTCCGTGTCGCCGACGAGCGCGACCTCGACGCACTCGCCCGGCTGCGGCGCGCGTGGCTCGAGGAGCGGGCCGGCCGCCCGGTCGACGACCCGGGGTTCGAGGCCTCGTTCGCGCAATGGTGGCGTTCGGAGCTGTCGCGGCGCACGTTCTGGCTCGCCGAGGTCGGCACCGAGCGGGCCGGGTTCACCGCTGTGGGCTCGCTCAACGTCGTCGAGATCGCGCACATGCCGCGGCCCGGGGCGCGCGGGGGAGCGATCGGGCACGTCGGCAACGCCTTCGTGATCGCCGCGTGGGCCGACCGCGGGGTGCCGCGCGCCCTGCTCAGCCACGCCGTCGCGCACGCCCGCGAGCGCCGATACCGGCGGCTGGTGCTCGCCCCGACGCCGGGCAGCGCGCCGTTCTACCGGCGGGCCGGGTTCGGGCCGGCCGGGGAGTCGCTCCTCGTCATGGACCCGGCCGTCCCGGCCTGACGACCCGACCCTCCCCGCGCCCGGCCGGCCGGCCGGCGGCTGACCTATCCTCGGCCGATGGCCCGAGTGAAGGCGGGGGAGGCGGCGAACCCGGCCCCTCCCACGGTGCAGCGGATCCGTGTCCGGTTCGCCAAGCGTGGGCGGCTGCGGTTCCTCTCGCACCGCGACGTCGCGCGCAGCGTCGAGCGGGCCGTCCGCCGGGCCGGGGTCCCGGTCGCGCACTCGCACGGCTTCAGCCCGCACCCCCGCCTGTCCTGGGTCGGCGCGGCCCCGACCGGCACGGCGAGCGAGGCCGAGTACTTCGAGGTCGGCCTGACCACGCCCGTGGAGCCGTCCGCGCTGGTCAGCGCGCTGGATTCGGCCCTCCCGGACGGCATCGACATCCTCGACGCCGTCGTCGCCGAGGCCCCGTCGCTGGCCGACCGGATCGACGCGAGCCGCTGGGTCGTCGAGCTGCCCGGGGTGGCGGTCACCGAGCTGAGCGCGGCCGTCGAGGCGCTGCTCGCCCTGGAGACCCTGGTCCTCGACCGCGTGATGCCCTCGGGCCGTCGCCAGATCGACGTCCGGGCCGCGGTGGCCTCGGCCACCGTGACCGCGGCGGACTCCCGCGCGAGTCACACGTCCGACGGGGGAGTCTGTGCGATACTGACCGCGGTCGTGCGGCAGACGACACCCGCCGTTCGACCCGATGACGTGTTGGGTGCACTCGACGTTGTCGCAGGCCTCAGGCCTCCGGTGCCCCCCAAGGCGACCAGGATGGCTCAGGGACTGCTCGACGACCGGGGTGAGCTCGCCGATCCGCTCGGACCGCCCCGGGTCACCACCCAGGTCTGAGCGGTACGGACGCCCACGTCGTCGAGCAGACCAGGATTGCTGCCCGCGCACCGCGCGGGGAGAGACGTACGTGGCCCCTGAGCGGCCGCCTTCCTCACCGGAGGCGCCCGGGGGCGAAGGAGTTCGATGTCTGACATCGCCACACCCGAACTGCCCGACAAGATGCGGGTGCACGCGCTCGCCCGGCTGCTGGGACGCACCAGCAGGGAGGTGCTGGCCGCACTCGCCGCCCTCGACATCGCAGCCCGCAGTCCGCAGTCCAGCATCGACCGCAAGGCCGCGGAGCTGGTGGTCTCTGCGCTGCAGGGCGACGCGGCGCCCGGGGCTCCCGTCGAGGAGCCCGCTCCTGCCGAGGAGCCCGCTCCTGTCGAGGAGCCGGCCGCGGTCGACGCCGCTCCGGTCGACGCGCCCGCACCCCGCACCCGGCGGCGTCGGGCGACCCGCGCCGCCGCGCCGGCCGGTGCCGCTCCCGTCGAGACGGCCCCCGCGGCCCCCTCTGCTCCGGCCGAGGCCGCTGCTCCCACCGCCGCTGCTCCCACCGCCGCTGCTCCGGCCGCTGCGACTGCGGCCGAGCCGGTCTCCGACCTGGCCGCCGCCGTGGCCGCCGCCGACCTCGCCGCCCCCGAGCTCCCCATCTCGTTCGGCTCCGAGCGCTCCGCCCGGTCCGCCGACGCCCCGCTGGCCCCACTGTTCGCGCCGCCCGCGCCGCTGTTCCAGGCCCCCACCCGTCCCGCCCGCGGTCGCCGCCGCGCGGCCGAGGTCGAGGAGCCCGCCGCCGAGGAGGCGGCCGAGGCCGCGGCACCGGTCGAGCCGGTCACCGCCGAGCCCGACACCACCGCTCCGGGGGCGACCGAGGCCCCGACCGGCGGGCCCGACACCGACGGCTCCGACGACTCCGACGACGACGGGTCGCGCCGCCGCCGTCGCCGCGGGCGTCGCGGCCGCGGGCGTGGCCGCGGGGCCGACGACGACTCCGACGACGAGACCACCGATTCCTCGGACGGCACCGACTCCTCGGACGGCACCGACTCCTCGGACGGCACCGACGACTCCGGGGCCGGCGACTCCGACGAGCCCGACGCGCCCGGTGACGACGCCGCCACCGAGGACGGCGACGCCGCGGAGTCCGGTTCCGACGAGGAGTCCGGCGACGAGGAGAGCTCCGGCTCGCGCCGCCGCCGTCGGCGCCGCCGCCGCGGGTCGAGCGACGAGGCGGGCGACGAGTCCGACCCGCCCGGCACCGTCACCCGCATCCGCGCCCCGCGCGAGCGCTCCGAGCGGTCGTCGGACGACTCCGACGGCGACGGCGTGCAGGGCGTCCGCGGGTCGACCCGCCTGGAGGCCAAGCGCCAGCGCCGCCGCGACGGCCGCGACGCCGGTCGCCGCCGCGTCCCGATCCTGTCCGAGGCCGAGTTCCTGGCCCGCCGCGAGGCCGTCGACCGCGTGATGGTGGCCCGCGAGCGCGGCGACCGCGTCGAGATCGGGGTGCTGGAGGACGACGTCCTCGTCGAGCACTTCGTCGCCGACGGCACCGGGCGTGACGGCGGCACCGGCCGATCGATGGTCGGCAACATCTACCTCGGGCGCGTGCAGAACGTGCTGCCGTCGATGGAGGCCGCGTTCGTCGACATCGGCCGCGGCCGCAACGCCGTGCTCTACGCCGGTGAGGTCGACTGGGACGCCGCCGGTCTCGGCGGCAAGGCCCGGAAGATCGAGCAGGCACTGCACAGCGGCGACCCGGTACTGGTGCAGGTCACCAAGGACCCGGTCGGGCACAAGGGCGCCCGGCTCACCACGCAGATCAGCCTGGCCGGCCGGTTCCTCGTCTACGTCCCGAGCGGCGGCGCGGCCGGGATCAGCCGCAAGCTGCCCGACGTCGAACGCAAGCGGCTCAAGGACATGCTCAAGGAGATCGTCCCCAGCGAGGCAGGGGTGATCATCCGCACCGCGTCCGAGGGCGTCAGCCACGAGGCGCTGGAGCGCGACGTCCGCCGCCTGCAGGCGCAGTGGGAGGTCATCGACGCCAAGGCGAAGGCCACCGGCCCGAGCAAGCCGAAGGCGCCGGTGCTGCTCTACGAGGAGCCCGACCTGCTGATCAAGGTCGTGCGCGACCAGTTCAACGAGGACTTCTCCAAGCTCGTCATCCAGGGCGACGACGCCTGGGACACGCTGCACAACTACATCGGCCACGTCGCGCCCGAGCTGGTCGACCGGATGCACCGGCACGTCGGCACGAAGGACGCGTTCGCCGAGTACCGCATCGACGAGCAGCTGCTCAAGGCCCTCGACCGCAAGGTGTGGCTGCCCTCGGGCGGCACGCTGGTGATCGACCGCACCGAAGCCATGACGGTCATCGACGTCAACACCGGCAAGTACACCGGCTCCGGGGGCAACCTGGAGGAGACGGTCACCCGCAACAACCTGGAGTCGGCCGAGGAGATCGTGCGCCAACTCCGGCTGCGCGACATCGGCGGCATCATCGTCATCGACTTCATCGACATGGTGCTCGAGGCCAACCGTGACCTCGTGCTGCGCCGCCTCACCGAGTGCCTCTCCCGCGACCGCACGAGGCACCAGGTCGCCGAGGTCACCTCGCTCGGCCTGGTGCAGATGACGCGCAAGCGGGTCGGTGGCGGGCTGCTGGAGCACTTCTCCACCACCTGCGAGCACTGCCGTGGCCGGGGCGTCCTCGTCGACGCCGACCCGGTGCCGGAGAAGCAGCCCGACGCCGGACGCGACCAGGCCCGTCCCGGCGAGGGCTCCGGCCGTCGTACGCGCGGGGGGCGTGGCCGGCGCGACGGCGAGGACCGCAACGGGTCCGAGCGCAACGGCTCGGACCGCAACGGCTCGGACCGCAACGGGCACGCCGCCGACCAGGGCGACGATCGCAACGGACACAGCCACGCGGAGACCGTCGAGGTCGCCGGGACGGCCGCCGCCGTCGACGTGGGTGCGCCCGCGGTCGTCCCCGACGTCCGGCCCGACGCGACCGGTGTGGTCGTCGGAGGGGTCGAGGACGCCGTCGAGGAGGCCGTCGTCGAGCGGGAGGCGGCGCGGGTCCGGGCGGTCGACCAGCCCGTCCTCACCGACGTCGACCCCGGCGTCGGTGGCGACGGCAACGGTCACCAGGCCCGCCCGGCCCGCCGCCGCGGACGCGTCACCCGCACCGCGGGGGCGCCCACGGCGACCGAGGGCGACACCCCGGTCGCGGCGGTCCTCACCGTGCCCGAGGTCGCGGCCCCGACGGTCGCTGACCCCGCTGTCGCGACCCCCGTCGTGGAGCCGGCAGCGGCCGCGGTGCCCCCGCAGCCCGAGCCGGCCCCCGCCGTCACCCGGGTGCGCCGCACCCGGCGCGCGGCGTCGCGGCCGGCGGGCCCACCGCCCGCCGTCGACGCCTCGGCCGACCCCTCGACCGGCGGGGGAGACCCGGTTTGACCCCCGCTCCGGCCCTTCCGTACCCTGGGACCCCTGCGCCGCACTCCGTGAACCCTGCGAGTGGCGGCCCGCGAGGAGGAAACTCTCCGCTTCGTCCCCCGAGCTTCAGGAGCAGTGCGTCCATGTACGCGATCGTCAAGACCGGCGGCAAGCAGTACAAGGTGGCCGTCGACGACGTGGTCACCGTTGAGAAGATCAACGGGAAGCCCGGCGCCGAGATCACCCTCCCGGCCCTGCTCCTGGTGGACGGCGACGACGTCACCAGCGCGGCCGACGCGCTGGCCGGTGTCACGGTGGCCGCGAAGGTCGTCGAGCACGCCAAGGGCCCGAAGATCCGCATCCACAAGTTCAAGAACAAGACCGGCTACCACAAGCGCCAGGGGCACCGTCAGCCCCTGACGCGCGTGCAGATCACCGGCATCTCGAAGTAGGGGAGACGCAGCCATGGCTCACAAGAAGGGTGCGTCCAGCTCCCGCAACGGGCGCGACTCGAACGCCCAGTATCTCGGCGTCAAGCGCTTCGGCGGCCAGGTCGTCAAGGCCGGCGAGATCCTGATCCGCCAGCGCGGCACCAAGTTCCACCCCGGCGTCGACGTGGGTCGGGGCGGCGACGACACGCTGTTCGCGCTCGCCGAGGGTGCCGTCGAGTTCGGCTACCGCCGCGGCCGCAAGGTCATCAACATCGTGCCGGTCTCGGTCTGAGGTCTGCACGACCAGTTACATCTCGACGACGGCGGGCCGCCCTTGAGGGTGGTCCGCCGTTCGTCGTGCGAGGGAGAATCAGCTGATGTCGAGGTTCGTGGACCGCGTGGTGCTGCACGCCACGGCGGGGGCGGGCGGCAACGGCTGCGCCTCGGTGCACCGCGAGAAGTTCAAGCCGCTGGGCGGCCCGGACGGCGGTAACGGGGGGCGCGGCGGGTCGATCGTGCTCGTCGTCGACCCCGGGGTGCACACCCTGCTCGACTTCCACCACCGCCCGCACGCGCTCGGCCGCAACGGCAAGCAGGGCCAGGGCGGATTCAAGATGGGTGCCAACGCCGAGGACATCGAGCTCCTCGTGCCCGACGGCACCGTCGTGTTCTCCACCGACGGTGAGATCATCGCCGACCTCACCGGTCCCGGCACGCGCTTCGCCGCGGCCGAGGGGGGTCGGGGTGGGCTGGGCAACGCCGCGCTGTCGTCCAACGCGCGCAAGGCGCCCGGCTTCGCCCTGCTCGGCGAGCCCGGCGAGCAGCGCGACCTCGTGCTGGAGCTGCGCTCCATGGCCGATGTCGGACTGGTCGGGTTCCCGTCCGCCGGTAAGTCCTCGCTGGTCGCGGCGCTGTCCGCGGCCCGGCCGAAGATCGCCGACTACCCGTTCACCACGCTGGTGCCACAGCTCGGCGTCGTCACGGCGGGGGCCGAGGTCTTCACCGTCGCCGACGTGCCCGGCCTCATCCCCGGTGCCTCGCAGGGGCGCGGCCTCGGCCTGGACTTCCTGCGCCACATCGAGCGCTGCTCGGTGCTCGTGCACGTCGTCGACTGCGCCACGTTCGAGCCCGGCCGCGACCCGGCCGCCGACATCGAGGCGCTGGAGGCCGAGCTCGCGCAGTACACGCCCGCGCTCGGCGGGGAGCTGGCCGACCGGCCGCGGCTGATCGCGCTCAACAAGATCGACGTCCCGGACGCCGCCGACATGGCCGAGATCGTTGCCGCCGACCTGACGGAACGCTACGGCTGGCGCGTCCTCGCGATCTCCACGGCGTCGCACGCCGGCCTGCGGGAGCTGTCGTTCGCGATGGCGGAGGAGGTCGCGGCCTACCGGGCCGCGCAGCCGGTCGTCGAGGCGACCCGGATCGTGCTGCGGCCCACCGCCGTCGACGACTCCGGGTTCACGATCGAGCCCGACCCGGAGATCGAGGGCGGGTTCCTCGTGCTCGGCGCCCGGCCGGAGCGCTGGATCCGCCAGACCTCCTTCGACAACGACGAGGCCGTCGGCTACCTCGCCGACCGCCTCGCCCGTCTCGGTGTCGAGGATGCGCTGGCCCGGGCCGGGGCGCACCGTGGGTCGCCGGTCACGATCGGCGACGTCACGTTCGACTGGGAGCCCACCACCCCGGCCGGTATCGCGGTGCTCATGTCCGGGCGCGGCACCGACCGCCGCCTGGAGACCGACGACCGCATCCCCGCCTCGGAGCGGAAGGTGGCCCGCAACGCGCGCCGCCTGCACCGCACCGACGCGGAGCTCGCGCAGGAGCGTGCCGAGGCGGAGGCGGCCGACGAGCTCGACCGCATCGCCGCGCTCGACCGGGAGGACGCGTGGGAGGAGGGGGTCTGGGAGGACGCCGGCCCTGTCCCCGCCGAGCCCGACACCGAACCTGCGGAGGCGTCTCCGCCCTCGGCCCGGTGAGCGGCTCCGCCGCCCGTGCGCGGAAAGGCGTGCTCCGGCCGCCTCTTCCGCGCACGACCTGTCAGGGCACGACCTGTCAGGGCACGACCTGTCAGGGCACGATCCGGGGGGCACGGTGAGTCCGGCCCGCGAGGCGGTGGGCGCGGCGCGGCGGGTCGTCGTCAAGGTCGGGTCGTCGTCGCTCACGTCGCTGTCCGGTGGGCTCGATCCCACCCGGCTCGACTCCCTGGTCGACGCCCTCGCCGCCCGTCGGGCGGCCGGCAGCCAGGTCGTGCTGGTGTCGTCGGGGGCCATCGCAGCGGGCCTCGCCCCGCTCGGGCTGACGAAGCGCCCGCGCGACCTCGCCACCCAGCAGGCCGCCGCCGCCGTCGGACAGCTGCTGCTCGCACAGGCCTACGGTGCGTCGTTCGCGCGGCACGGCCGGGCGATCGGGCAGGTGCTGCTCACCGCCGACGACATGATCCGGCGCGCCCACTACCGCAACGCGCAGCGCACGCTGGAGCGGTTGCTCGGGCTCGACGTGCTCCCGGTGGTCAACGAGAACGACACGGTCGCCACCGACGAGATCCGCGTGGGCGACAACGACCGGCTCGCCGCGCTGGTCGCGCACCTCATCGGGGCCGACGCGCTCGTGCTCCTCTCCGACGTCGACGGCCTCTACGACGGCGACCCCCGCCGCGCGGACTCCACGCTGATCCCCGAGGTCGGCGCGCCCGACGAGCTGGGTGCGGTCCGGATCGCGGCGCCCGGGCAGGGCAGCCTCGGCCGTGGCGGGATGGCCACGAAGATCACTGCGGCGGCGATGGCGTCGTCGTCGGGGATCCCGGTGCTGCTCGCCGCGGCCGAGGACGTCGCCGATGCGCTGGCCCCGGCCGGCGCGAAGGTCGGCACCGCGTTCCGGCCGTCGGGTCGGCGGATGTCGGCGCGCCGGTTCTGGCTGCTCCACGCCGCCGACGTCCGGGGGCGCCTCGACCTCGACGAGGGCGCGGTCGCCGCGGTGATCGGCCGGCGCCGCTCCCTGCTCGCCGCCGGGATCCACGGGATCTCCGGCGACTTCGTGGCCGGTGACGTGGTCGACCTCGTCGGCCCCGGCGAGATCGTCGTGGCCCGGGGGGTCGTCGGGTTCGACGCCGCCGAGCTGCCCGCCCTGATCGGGCACCGCAGCCGCGACCTCGCCCCGGAGCAGCGCCGCGAGGTCGTCCACGCCGACGACCTCGTCCCCCTGTAGAGCGCCCCGACTCGCGGGCGCGGATACAGCGACTCGCGGGCGCGGATACAGCGACTCGCGGGCGCGGATACAGCGACTCGCGGGTGTGCACCTCGCGAGTCGCTGTATTCCTGCCCGCGAGTCGCTGTTCTCCTGCCCGCGAGTCGCTGTTGTTCCGCCCGTGAGTCGCGGGGCCGGGTTGGCGGTGGGGTGGGGGTCCGGCCAGACTCGGTGGGTGTCCGATGTCGACCGTGCCCGCGCCGAACTGGTCGACGGTCTCGTCGCGACGGGGCGGATCCGGTCCGCGGCCGTCGAGGAGGCGTTCCGGGCCGTGCCACGGCACCTGTTCCTCCCCGACGCCCCGACGGAGACGGCCTACGCCGACGACGCGGTCGCCGTGCAGCGCGTCGACGGGGTGCCGACCAGCTCGGCGTCGCAGCCGTCGATGGTGGCGATCATGCTGGAGCAGCTGGACCTGCGGGCCGGGCTGCGGGTGCTGGAGATCGGAGCCGGGACCGGGTGGAACGCGGCGCTGGTCGCGCGGATCGTCGGCCCGTCCGGGCAGGTCACGACGGTCGACATCGACCCGCACCTCGTCGACTCCGCCGGGCGCCACCTCGCCACGGCCGGGGTCACGGGGGTGCGGCTGCGCTGCGGTGACGGTGTCGCGGGTGAACCCGACGGGGCCCCGTACGACCGGATCGTGCTCACCGTCGGCAGCGACGACGTGTGGCCGGAGTGGGTGGGCCAACTCGCACCGGGCGGGCGATTGCTGCTGCCGCTGTCGGTGCGCGGCAGCCAGCTGTCGGCGGCTCTCGACCTCGGTCCGGACGGCCTGCTGCGCAGCCACTCCCTGCGCAGCTGCGGGTTCATCCGGATGCGGGGACCCGGAGCCGTCGACGACGTGCCCGTGGCCCTGCCCGGTGGCGGCGCCCTGTGGGTGGTCACCGACGGTCCCGGCGCCGACCCGGTCGCCGTCGCCGCGGCTCTCGCCGACCCGCCGGGGACCGTCGCCTCGCCGGTCGGACTGGGTCCCGCCGACGTCCGGGACGGGTTCGGCCTCTGGCTCGCGCTCACCGAGCCGGGGGCGGGCCGTCTACTGGCCGACCCGGACGGGGAGCTCCCGGCCGGCCTCGGACCGGGATCCGCGGTGCCGGTGCTGGTGACGCCGACCGGTGCGGCCGCACCGGGGCTCGCGACCGTCACCCCCGGCCCGCACACACCTTCCGGGGCCCGCACCCAGGGCCGGACCTGTGTGCCGACCCCGCAGCCTGTGTGCGAGCCGGGGCGAGCACCGGCGGGCTGCGAGGTGCGGGTGTTCGGGCCCGGTGGCCCCGAGCTCGGCCACCGCATGCACCGCGCCCTCGACGCGTGGGCCGCGGCCGGGTCGCCCGGCGGGCCGGACTGGGTGCTGACCGTCGTCCCCGGTGGCTCTCCGGTGCCGACGGCGACCGCGGTCGTCCGCACCCCGCACGCCCACCTGCTGCTGGAGCCTCAGGCGCGGGGTTCGAGCACCACCAGCGGGATCTCACGGTCCGTGCGCTTCTGATACCCCGCGTAGTTGGCGTACCTCCCGGCGATCTGCGGCCACATCCGCGCCCGCTCCTGCGCCGTGACGATCCGCGCCGTCATCGGCGTGCGCGGCCCGCCCTTGATCGACACCTCGACCTCGGGGCGGTCGCGCAGGTTGAGGAACCAGGCGGGGTGGGTGTCGTCGCCACCGCGCGAGGCGACGATCACCGGGTGCCCGTTCTCGTGCAGCGGCGCCGTCAGCATCACCGACCGCGGTGTCCCGCTGCGCCGGCCGATCGTCGTCAGCTCCAGCACCGGCATACCCATCGCGTCGTACCCGACCCGGCCACCGGTGACCTTCAGCAGCGTGCGGTGGGCGGTGTTCATGGCCTTGAGCAGGAAGTCGGCGGGCATGGACCCGAGTGTGCCACCCCTACAGGACCGCCACCTTCGTGCTCCAGGCGCGCGGCGAGATGGCGGCGGGCGGCCTCGGTGCGGGTGGGCAGGTGGCCCGACCCGAACAGCGGCTCCCCGGGCTCGACATCGCGCAGCACCTGACGGGCGAGCGTCTGCCTGTGCACCTCGGTCGGGCCGTCGGCGGTGGCCATGACCTGGGCGTCGACCATCATCGCGGACGGGCCCGACCCGATCGCGGGGGGAGCGCTCGCCGCACTCGGCGGCCTGCCGACCCCCGCCGAGCTGGCTGCGCACTACGCGGCCCGCAGCGACCGCGACCTCTCCGCCCTCGCCCGGCTTCAATCTCGCCGTCGTCATCGAGGGCACCCACGCCCGCGCACTGGCCGGGCAGGCCGACCCGGCCACCGGCGCGCTGCTGCACCGGCACGCCGTCGGGCTGCTGGAGCGGGCGGCTGCGGTGGCGGGGGTCTGAGACTCAGCCCGACTGCGCCAGTGCGAAGGGCAGCACCGACCCGGCCCCGGCCCGGCGCAGCAGGCGGGCGGCGACCGTCATCGTCCAGCCGGAGTCGATCACGTCGTCGACGAGCAGGACCGGCCCGTCGGGCAGCGCGAACGACGGCTCCTCGAACGCGTTCCACACCGCGGCGAGGCGCTGCGCCGAGTTGGCGTGCGACTCCGGCCGCGGCCCGGCGGGCACCAGCGTGCCGAGCAGCGGGATCCGGCCGATGTCGGAGATGCGCCGGGCCAGGTGGTCGAGCTGGTGGGGGCGGGTGCGAGACCCGATCCCGACCACGCCGACCGGCCGCTGCTCCCAGCCCCACCCGGCGAGCACGCGCACCACGGCGTCGAGGACGTCCTTGGGCACCGGCAGGTCGGTGCTGGACACGGGCTCGCCGGTCTCGGGGTCGATGTCGGGGCCGAACTCGTCGTCGGGGACCGCCTCCGGGTCGAGCAGCGCCCGCAGACGGGTGCCCCAGCCGATGTCGGACAGCCGCCCGATGACCCGGCCCGCCTCGGCGAGCTCGCCCGCCGGGATCTTGCCGGACGCGGGGACGTCGAGGTCCTTCATCCCCGACGGCCACTGCTTGCGCGGCGCCACCTCGACGCCCGGGCGCGCGATCCGCTCGGCCGCGGCCTCGGCGGCGCCGGATTCGACGTCGGTGCTCCAGACCGTGCCCGCGCAGACGTCGCAGCGCCCGCACGGCTCGGCGCCCGGGTCGTCGAGCTGTTCGCGCAGGAACACGAGCCGGCAGCGGTCGGTGTCGAGGTAGCCGAGCATGGCCTGCTGCTCGGCCTTGCGGGCGTCGGCGATGCGGCGGTGGCGCTCCTCGTCGTAGACCCAGTCCTCGCCGGTGGCGACCCACCCGCCCTTGACGCGCTTGGCCGCGCCGTCGGAGTCGAGCACCTTGAGCAGCATCTCCAGCCGGGTGCGGGAGAGGTCGACGCGCGTCTCGATCGCGGCGGTGGACAGCGGGTCGGGCCCGAGCACCCGCAGCGTCTGGCGCACCACCGGCTCGGGCGGGAAGGCGAGCGAGGCGAAGTAGCGCCAGATGTCCTGGTCCTCGTGGCCGGGCAGCAACACCACCTCGGCGCGGTCGACGGCGCGCCCGGCGCGGCCGATCTGCTGGTAGTACGCCACCGGCGACGCGGGCGCGCCCAGGTGGACGACGAACCCGAGGTCGGGCTTGTCGAACCCCATCCCCAGCGCGGAGGTGGCGACGAGGGCCTTGACGCGGTTGGCCAGCAGGTCGCCCTCCGCCGCGAGGCGTTCCTCGGGCGGGGTCTTCCCGGTGTAGGAGGCGACGGGGTGGCCGCGCTCGCGCAGGAACTCCGCGACCTCCTCGGCCGCCTGGATCGTGAGCGTGTAGACGATGCCCGCACCGGGCAGCGTGTCCATCTGCGCGGCGAGCCAACCCAGCCGGTCGGCCGCCGTGCGCAGCTTGACGACCGACAGCCGCAGGCTCTCCCGGTCGAGCGAGCCGCGCAGCACCAGCGGCTCACCCGCTGACAGGCCCAGCTGCTCGGTGACGTCGACGACCACGCGGTCGTTGGCGGTGGCGGTGGTGGCGAGCACCGGGATGCCGTCGGGCAGCTCGGCGATCAGTGCGCGCAGGCGGCGGTAGTCGGGCCGGAAGTCGTGGCCCCAGTCGGACACGCAGTGGGCCTCGTCGACGACGAGCATCCCGGCCGACGCGGTGAGCCGGGGCAGGACGCGGTCGCGGAAGTCGGGGTTGTTGAGCCGCTCGGGGCTGACCAGTAGGACGTCGACCTCCCCGGCCTCGACGGCGTCGTAGGTGCGCTCCCAGTCGGCGGTGTTGGCCGAGTTGACCGTGGCGGCGCGGATCCCGGCGCGCGCGGCGGCGTCGATCTGGTTGCGCATGAGCGCGAGCAGCGGCGACACGATGACGGTGGCACCCGCGCCGTCCTGGCGCAGCAGTGCGGTGGCGACGAAGTACACCGCGGACTTGCCCCACCCGGTGCGCTGCACGACCAGCGCCCGCTTGCGCAGCGCCACCAGCGCGTGGATCGCCGTCCACTGGTCCTCGCGCAGCCGGGCGTCGGGACCGGCGAGCGTCACGAGCACCTCTTCGGCGCGGGCGCGGAGATCCTGCTCGGTGGTGGTCATGGCGTCGATAGTTCACGAGGGGTCCGACAGTCCGGGCACCGCACCGCCGTTGCGGGGACCGCACCGCCGCCCGGGCAGCGGTGCGGTCCCCCCGACGGCGGTGCGGTGCACGAGTTCCGCGGAACGACCTCGCGCGGCCCCCGTCCCCGCGCATCCTGTCCGGCGTGGATCTCCCGATCGCCGGCCCGCTGCTGCGGCCCCGCCTGCTCGCCGCCGGCGTCACCGACGACGAGCTGCGCCGTCTGCGCCGGGCGGGCGAGCTGGCCGTGCTGCAGCGCGGGGCCTACGCCGACCCCGCCGATCCGCGGCTGGAGCGCCCGGAGGGTCGGCACGCCCTCCTCGTGGCGGCGGCGGTCCCACGGGTCGCACCCGACGCCGTGCTCAGCCACGTCTCCGCCGTGGTGCTGCTCGGCCTGCCGGTCTGGAACGTGGCGCTGGGCCGGGTGCACACCACGCGGGCCCGGCGCTCCGGCGGCGTCCGGACCGGCCGGTTGCACGTCCACACCGCCCCGCTCGACGCCGACGAGGTCGTCGAGATCGGCGGGTTCCGGGCGACGTCCCCGGCCCGCACGCTCGCCGACATCGCGCGGACCGTCGGGTTCGAGCAGGCCGTCGTCATCCTCGACGCGGCGCTGCACCGGCACCTGGTCACCCGCGAGGAGCTGTGCGCGGCGCTGGAGCGGATGCCCCGGTGGCCGGGCCTCCCGGCGGCCCGCCGGGCGATCGCCTTCGCCCTCCCCGGCGCCGAGAGCCCGGGGGAGTCCCGCAGCCGGGTGGCGATGGCCCGGTCCGGGGTGGCGCCCCCGGTGCTGCAGAGGCAGGTGCGGTCGCCGGGCGGTGACGTGCTCGGCACCGCCGACTTCGGCTGGCCCGAACACGGCTGGGCGGGCGAGTTCGACGGCCTGGTGAAGTACGGCCGGCTGCTCGCGCCCGGGCAGCGACCGGCGGACGTGCTGGTCGCGGAGAAGCGCCGGGAGGACGCGATGCGCACGGCGCTGCGGGGCCTGACCCGCTGGACGTGGGGGGAGATCGACGGCTTCACGGAGGTGGCGCGCCGGCTCCCACGCTGACCGCACCGCCGTTCTCCCCGCCGCACCGCTGCCGGGACGGCGGTGCGGTCGGGGGAACGGTGGTGCGGTGCGGTGTGGGGCACACACCCTCAGCGCATCCACCGCGCGCAGGGCAGGATGGCCGCGTGAGTGCTCCCCAGTCGCCGCTGTTCGGGTCCGTCGCCGACGTCGCCGAGCGGCTGGCCGGAGTGGGCTACCTCGCCTCGACGGCCGTCGCCACCACCGTCTACCTGGCCGACCGCCTGGGAAAGCCGCTGCTCGTCGAGGGGCCCGCGGGCGTCGGCAAGACGGAGCTGGCGAAGGCCGTCGCGCAGGCCACCGGGTCGGGCCTGGTGCGGCTGCAGTGCTACGAGGGCATCGACGAGGCCCGCGCGCTCTACGAGTGGAACCACGCCAAGCAGCTCCTGCGGATCACCGCGGGCCAGGGCAAGGAGTCCTGGGACGAGACGCGTGACGACGTGTTCTCCGAGGAGTTCCTGCTGCCTCGCCCGCTGCTCACGGCGATCCGGCGCAGCGAGCCCACCGTGCTGCTCATCGACGAGATGGACAAGGCCGACGTCGAGGTCGAGGGCCTGCTGCTCGAGGTGCTGTCCGACTTCCAGGTCACGGTGCCGGAGATGGGCACGATCAGCGCCACCCGCAAGCCGTTCGTGCTGCTCACCTCGAACTCCACGCGCGAGCTGTCGGAGGCCCTCAAGCGCCGCTGCCTGTTCCTGCACCTCGACTTCCCCGACGCCGACCTCGAGCGCCGCATCGTCGCGTCCCGGGTGCCGGAGCTGACGGAGGCGCTGGTCGACGCGCTGGTCCGCACGGTG
Organism: Pseudonocardia abyssalis; assembly: GCF_019263705.2. NCBI lineage: Bacteria > Bacillati > Actinomycetota > Actinomycetes > Pseudonocardiales > Pseudonocardiaceae > Pseudonocardia > Pseudonocardia abyssalis. The sequence goes on along the minus strand of NZ_JADQDK010000001.1, from coordinate 3,143,898 downwards.
CGCGTGCTGCGGACCCTGGAGCTGCGCAAGTCCCCGAGCGTCGCGGAGACGATCGACTGGGGCCGCACCCTGCTCGCGCTGGGCCTCGACACCCTCGACGACGACGCCGTGCGCGCCACCCTCGGCGTGGTCCTCAAGCACCAGTCCGACACGGTGAAGGCCGCCGCCGAGCTCCGCCTGAACTAGACGAGCCGGTCACCGGGGGACGGCAGCGGCTCCTGTCGCTCGTCCTGGACCTGGACCTCCAGGCGCGCGGCGACCGCAGCCGGGTGCCACAGCTCGTCGAACGGGCCCATGAGCGAGTAACCGCCCGCGGCACCGTGGCGGCGGACCCGGCGCGCCAGCAGCCTCAGCCCGGCCACGGGACCGCCGACGGCGACCAGGGCGAGCACGACCGCGACGACGTCGGACCCTGCCACGACCTCGGACACGGCACCAGGCTAGCGGCCCGGCCGGACGGCCATCCGCTCCACGAACGCGGCGAGCTGCCCGGTGACCGACCCCCAGCCCTCGGCGAACCCCAGCTCGGCGTGCCGTGCCCGGTCGGCCGGATCGCCGTGCCGCACGAGGATCCGGTAGTCGGTGCCGTCCGGATGGTCGGCCAGCGTGATCTCCGCCGTCATGGGGACGGGGGCGGGGACGGCGGGTCGCCAGGCGCTGTCGATCGCGTTCGTGAACACGATCCGCTCCCCGTCGTCGACGACGAGGAAGGTCGCGTCCATGTGCGGGTCGAACCGCTCCCCGTCCTCGCTCATCCGCGTCACGAAGGCGCCGCCGGGCCGGACCTCCAGGCGCTCGACGCGGCACACCGTCGGGGCCGGGATCCACCACCGCTCCAGCCGCGACGGATCGGTCCACGCGCTCCACACGGCGTCGCGCGGGGCGCGGATGACGCGCTGCAGGGCCAGGTCGAGATCGGGGTTCATCGTCGTTCCTCCGTGGGATCGGTGACGAGCTGTTCGAGCCGGTCGGTGCGGCCCTCCCAGATGCGGCGCTGCTCGGCGAGCCAGTCGTCGAGCAGCGCGAGCCGGGCGGGGCGCAGCGTGCAGGTGCGCACCCGGCCGTGCTTGGACGTGCTGATCAGGCCGTTCGTCTCCAACACCCGCACGTGCTTCATGAAGGAGGGCAGGGTCATCGGGAACTCGCGGGCGAGGTCGCCCACGCTCGTCGGGCCGCGGCCGAGGCGTCGGACGACCTCGCGCCGCGTCGGGTCGGCGAGCGCGACGAGCACGCCGTCGAGCTCCGTCAAACACTGTGCCATGCGGCTAAGTGTTACACGGTCGAACACTCAGCTCAAGGGCTCACCGTCCGGCGGGCCCGCCGCGTCGCCAGCACCATGCGCACGAGGTAGGCCGGCGACGGCGGCGTCCACCCGAGCTGCCGCGAGGTGCCCAGGTCGTCGCGGTTCGCCCAGTGCTCCACGACCTTCCCGTCCGCGACGCGGAACCAGTGCGTCTGGGTGGTCGCGAAGGACCGCCCGGTGGCCGGGAACGCCTGCTCCGGGCGACCGTCGGCGCCGTAGCCGACGAACGTGCCGGTCTGGCGGCCGGACATCGTCGTGCGCACGACGACCAGGTCGCCGTCGACCGCCGTCTCGTGGACCTCCCAGGTCAGGTCGTCGAAGATCCCGCGCATCCACTCCGCGGTCGCGTGGAATGCCGCGGGCCCCGGCCGCGGCAGGCCGCCGGCTCGGCGACGGCCTCGCGGTTGACGGCGTCGGGGTGCACCACCTCCGCGAACTCCGCCAGCGACCCGCGGGCCATCAGGTGGATCGAGCGGACGGCAGCGTCGGTACCGGTCACGGTCGCTCCCCGTTCGACGATGGAACCTGCTTCAATTCATTTGAACGCAGTTCCACGCAAGAGGCAAGGAGTTCGCGTGGCCCGTCGGTACTCCACGGCCCTGCGTGCCGAGCAGACCGCGCAGGCCCGTCGTCGCATCCTCGACGCCGCGCACACCGCGTTCACCGGCAACGGCTACGCGGGCACCACGCTGGCGGGGGTCGCGCAGGCGGCGGGGGTGAGCGTCCAGACCGTCTACAACGCGGTGGGCGGGAAGCCCGCCCTGCTCAAGGCCGTCTACGACGTGGCACTCGCCGGCGACGACGAGCCGGTGCCGATGGCGCAGCGCCCCGCGGTGCGGGCGATGCTCGCCGCCGCGGACGGCCGCGGGTGCCTGGCGCTCTACGCCGGGGCGGCCCGCGCGATCGGCGAGCGCACCCAGCCGGTCCTCACGGTGCTGCTGACCGCGGGCGACGCCGACCTGCGAGCCCTCGCCGACACCGTCGAGGACGAGCGGGCCGCGGGCACGCGGGCCGTGGCCGGGCACCTCGCGCAGCGGTTCGGGCTGCGCGACGGGCTCGACGTCGAGGACGCCGCGGCCGTGCTGTGGGCCCTCACCGCCCCCGACGTCGCCGACCGGCTCGTCCGCCGGCGGGGCTGGGGCTGGGACCGGTTCGAGGCCTGGCTGGGGCGGACGATGGCCGACGCCGTGCTCAGTACTGCGACCCGCAGCCCCGCGACGGGGTGACCCCCGCCAGCACGTCCGCGGCCCGTGCCCGGCCGAGGTTCGCCGACCGCCAGTCGCCGGAGGAGTCCGTGCGCGCCGCGATCGGGCCGAGCGCGCAGGTCCGCAGGGGCTCGGGCAGCCCGTCCAGCACCGGCACCGCGTCGGCCGAGAGCTGCGAGAGGTAGGAGGCGTCGATCTGGCCGGTCGCGGCGTAGCGCGCCACGTTCTGCCCGGCCACGAACCGCTCCGGGTCGAGCACGGCCAGCGCCACCAGCGCGACCGCCCCGGCGACGACCATCCCGCGCAGCGGCCGTCGGGGCCGCCGCGCCAGCACCGTGGACAGCACCAGCAGGAACCCCAGCCCCAGCCACAGCTCGCAGGCCAGCACCAGCAGCCGCAGCACCGTGAACCCGTAGGCCTCCTGGTAGAGCCACATCCGGCTCAGCGCCGACGCCACGATCACCAGCGACAGCACGGCGAGCGCACCGAGGAGCCCGCGCCGCCCCGCCCGCCGCGGCGCCCAGCGCGCACCCAGGACGATCACGCCGAGCGCGAGCACCGTCACCGCGAGCAGCTGCCAGAACCCGCTGCGGGCGTACTCGGCGTAGGTGAGCCCGGTCGTGCCGAGCACGTGGGCGTCGGAACCGAACAGCGTGGCGAACTGCACCGCGACGAACACCGCGAACAGCCCCACCAGCAGCCCGACGGGCAGCGCCCACTCCGCAGGCCGCAGCCGCGACGGCGGCACGAGGCGCGGCTGCGGCGGGTCGGGCGGGGCGACGAGCAGGAAGCAGGCGCCGACCGTGCCCACCGCGCCGAGCCCGGACAGCCACAGCACCCGCGCGACGCCGTCGACGTCCCAGGCCGGCACGAGCCCGTCGACGAGACCGGCGAACGCGGCGTCGGCCGAGGCCAGCAGCGCCCCGAACACCGCGACCAGCCCGATCCCGACCGCGGCCGAGAGTGCCATCCGCAGGTTCACGCGCGCCACGGACAGGCCCCGGCCGGCCCACCGCACCCCCCGCAGCGCCGCCACCGGCAGCACGAGCGCCCCGGTGACGACGCCGCGGAAGGAGCGCCCGCCGACGGCGAGCGACCCCGCCGCGCACGCCGCCAGCAGGCAGATCGTGACCAGCCACTCCGCGTCGCGGACGGCGGCCACCCCGGCGAGCACCACGGCGAGCAGCCCCCACGCCGCGTCTACGGGGTGCGGCGGACGGCGGACCACCCACGTCGTCGCGGCCAGCACCAGCGCGGCGACGACCCAGCCGACCCCCGCCGCGTCCTCGGGCACCGCGACCGCGAGCCCCGCCCCTCCGGCGACCGCGGCCCCCAGCACCGCCCGCGGCGCGGGCGCCGTCGGACCGGTCCAGCGCGCCGGGAACAGGGGAGGGGTCGGTGGGAGCAGGCGCTCCGGGGGTGCGGCGGGCGCCTTCGTCAGGTCCACGGGCGTGCTCATGCCGGCACCGGCAGGGTCACGCGGATGCGGCACCCGGGTGTCGAGGGGGCCACCGCGATCCGGCCCCCGTGCAGGTCCACGACCCACCGCGCGATCGCCAGCCCCAGCCCCGTCCCACCACCCACGGCCCGCTCGCCGCGGGTGAACCGCCCGAACACCCGCTCCCGGTCCTCCGGGGCGATCCCCGGTCCCTCGTCGCGCACCTCGATCACGATGTCCCCTCCCTCGCGCCGTCCGCTGACGTGCACCTCGCTACCGGGCGGGCCGTGCCGCGCGGCGTTGTCGAGCAGGTTGACCAGTACCTGGTGCAGCCGCTCCGGGTCGGCGTGCACCGTCGTGCCCTCGGGCACGTCGATCCGGAACGCGATCCCGCGCCCGGCCATCCGTGCGGTGACCCCGGCCTCCGCGACCGCGTCGGCGAGCAGCGGTTCGAGGTCCCCGTCCTGGCGCTGCAGCACGTGGGTGCCCGCGTCGATCCGCGACAGGTCGAGCAGTTCGGTGACCAACCGGCCCAGCCGCTGCGTCTGCGCGAGCGCGGTGTCGAGCGTGGCGGGCTCCGCCACCCCGTCGACGACGTTCTCCAGCACCGCCTGCAGCGCCGCGATCGGCGTACGCAGCTCGTGGGAGACGTTCGCGATCAGCTCGCGGCGCTGCTGGTCGGCGGCCTCCAGGTCGGTCGCCATCCGGTTGAACGCCGCAGCGAGCTCCCCGACCTCGTCGCGCGACGTCGCCCGCACCCGCCGGGAGTAGTCGCCCGACGCCATCGCGCGCGCCGCGTCGATCATCTCGCGGACCGGGCGCGTCATCCCGTTGCCGAGGACCTGCGCGGTGAGCAGCACCAGCACGATCGTCACCAGCGTCGTGGAGATCGGGGGCTGCCAGCGGAACTCGAACCACAGGTACGCCAGGCCCACCCCGCCGGACGCCAGGAGCAGGATGCTGATCTTGAGCTTGATCGACCGCACCGGGTCCAACGGACGCATCACGCCGGCACCTCGCACGCGTAGCCGACGCCGTGCACGGTCCGGATCAGGTCCGCGCCGAGCTTGCGGCGCAGCGCCTTCACGTGCGAGTCGACGGTCCGGGCGCCCGCGCCGTCCGACCAGCCCCACACCTTCGCGAGCAGGGCCTCCCGCGTCACGACGGTGCGCGGCTGCCCGGCCAGATGGACGAGCAGGTCGAACTCCAGCGGCGTCAGGTGCGCGGCGGTCCCGGCCCGGCTGACGTGCCGGGTGGCGGTGTCGATCTCCAGCTCGCCCAGCACGATCCGGGTCTCCGCGCGCTCCTGCGCCCGGTCGACGCGGCGCAGCAGCGCGTGCACCCGCGCGGCCAGCTCGCGGATGGAGAACGGTTTCGTCAGGTAGTCGTCGGCACCGACGGCGAGCCCGACGAGCAGGTCGGTCTCCGCGTCGCGCGCGGTCAGCATCAGCACCGGGATCGGGCTGCGCCGGGAGAGGGGGCGGGCCTGGATGCGGCGGCAGACCTCCAGGCCGTCGAAGCCGGGGAGCATGACGTCGAGGACGACGAGGTCCGGCTCGACGGCCGCCACCGCGGCCATCGCCGACGGCCCGTCGTGCGCCACCTCGACCGCGTACCCCTCGGACCGCAGCCGCGCGGCCACCGATGCGGCGATCGTCGGCTCGTCGTCGACGACCAGAACCCTGCGCTGAGCCATGGCAGGGAACCTACTGACGAACTGTGGAGGGGTCCCGGGATCGCTGTGGAGATCCTGTGGAGGAGGCATGATGGGGGTCGTGGACACCGCCCGCATCGCCCACGACCACGGCCTGCCCGGCCACCTGGTCGACTTCGTGGGGGCCCTGCGCCGGCACGGCGTGGCCGTCGGGCCCGGCGAGACCGTCGACGCCGCGCGTGTCCTCGGCGCGCTCGACCTCATGTACCGCGAGCACCTGCGCGAGGGCCTCGCGGCCGCGCTGCTGCGCCGCTCCGGGCAGCGCCAGGTGTTCGACACCCTCTTCGAGCTGTACTTCCCGGCCGCTCTCGGCGCGGGCACCGGCGAGGTCGAGGTACCGCGGGTCGACGACGCCGAGGACGGCCCCGTCGACGTCGACGCCCTGCGCGACATCCTCGCCGACCTGCTGCGCGACGGCGATACCGACGCGCTCGAGGAGCTCGCCCGTGCCGTCGTCGACGCGCTGGGCAACTCCGGGGCCCAGGGCAACGGGATCCGCGGGGCGGGCGGGCAGCCGAGCTGGTCGGCGTACCAGGCGCTGCGGATGCTCTCCCCGGAGACGCTGCTGGCCCGGATCATGGACGAGCTCCGCACGGGCGGCGCGGAGGAGAACACCTTCGCCGACGAGGTGCTGCGCCGCGAGATCCGCGACCGGATCGCCGCGTTCCGCAAGATGATCACCGACGAGGTGCGGCGGCGGACGGCCGAGACGCGCGGGCGCGAGCAGGTGGCGAAGACCGCGGTGCCCAAGCAGACCGAGCAGGTCGAGTTCCTCTCCGCCCACGCCGAGCAGCTCACGGCCCTGCGCCGCACCGTGCACCCGCTGGCCCGGCGCCTCGCGAGCCGGCTCGCCGTCCGGCGCAAGGCGGCCAAGCGCGGCACGCTCGACATGCGCCGCACGCTGCGCCGCTCGATGTCCACCGGCGGCGTGCCGATGCGCCCGGCCTACCGCACGCGCCGTCCCGGGCGCCCCGAGCTGGTGATCCTCTGCGACGTCTCCGGCTCCGTCGCCGGGTTCAGCCACTTCACGCTGCTGCTGGTCCAGGCGCTGCGCGAGCAGTTCTCCAAGGTGCGGGTGTTCGCGTTCGTCGAGCGCGCCGACGAGGTCACCCACCTGTTCGAGCCCGGGGCCGAGCTGTCCGGCGTCATGCAGCGGGTGCTGCGCGAGGCCGAGCTCGTCGCGTTCGACGGCCACAGCGACTACGGCAGCTCCTTCGGCGGGTTCGTCGAGCACTGGGGCGAGGCGATCACGTCGAAGACGTCGCTGCTGGTCCTGGGCGACGGCCGCACGAACTACCGCGACCCCAACCTCACGGTGCTGCGCCGCATCGTCGGCGCGGCCCGGCACGCCCACTGGCTCAACCCCGAACCCCGTCGGCAGTGGGGCAGCGGCGACTCCGCCGCGCTGCGCTACGCCGACGTCATCCCGATGCACGAGTGCCGCACGGCCGCCCAGCTCGCCGACGTGGTGGAGGCCCTCCTCCCGATCTGACTCCCGGATTTGACGGGCCCGACGGCGGTCGGCAGGGTCGCCCGGCATGGGGACCCGCACGAAGCTGATCGTCGCCGTCGCACTCGTCGGACTCGTCGCGTCGGTGGTGGCGATCGTGGCCTACGCACCGGG